>CAMMRL010000009.1 GCA_946499275.1 uncultured Clostridia bacterium
CGCTGGTGGAATACAAGCCGGTGTTCAAGACCCGCGACCACTTCCAGAACGAGATCGACGCCTTTATCGACTGTGTGGAGACCGGCAAGAAGCTGCCGTCCCACATCGATACGGCGATCATCACCGCCAGGATGATGCAGGCCATTTACGATTCCGCCGATCAGCACAAAGAGATTGCTTTGGACTGAAAAAGGGAAAGGGGAACAGACTTATGAAAACCATCGGTTTTATTGATTATTATTTGGACGAGTGGCATGCCAACACTTACCCGGCGATGATTAAGGAACTTTCGGGCGGCGAACTGGAGGTGGCTTACGCCTACGGTATGATCGACAGCCCTCTGCGTGGTGGGATGACTACTGACCAATGGTGTGAAAAATATTCGGTTGCGCGGTGCGTATCGATTGAAGAATTGATTCAAAAAAGCGATTACTTACTGGTACTTTCCCCGGACAACTGCGAAATGCACGAACAACTTTGCCAACTTCCACTGCGTTCAGGGAAACGAACCTATGTGGATAAAACGTTCGCGCCGGATAAAGAAACCGCGTTGCGGCTGTTCGCGCTGGCCGATGAATACGGAACGCCCTGTTACTCAACATCTGCCTTGCGCTTTGCCACTGAGTACAAGGATATTGATCCGGCAGAAATCACCGCGATGAGTTGTTGGGGGCCCAACGATTTCAATACGTATTCCATCCATCAATTAGAACCGTTGATGATGCTGATGAAGGCAGAGCCCGACCGGGTAATGTGGCTGGACGGCGAGCGATGGATGACGTTGGCCGTCCAATTCCGAGACGGTCGTTCGGCTACGGTTTCCTGCTTTGGTACGGGGTCTCCGTTTGTCACCAATATTGGAGGAAAAAACAAAAGTAAGATGGTAACAGTGGAATCGGACTTTTTCCGTGAATTCATCAAAGAGCTCTGCCGTTTTTACCAAACGGGCGAAATACAGGTTCCGCATGAGGACACGATTTCCATTATGGCGGTGCGTGGAGCTGGACTGCGGGCGCAGCAGACGCCAGGCGTATGGGTGGAAGTATAATCCAAAAGAAAGGGGGGAGACTTTCTGTTTACCTGGCGAGGACTTTCCCGATTTAGCGTCGGAATTTGTTCGAGATGGAAGTGTCCAAATTTGCTGGTGGATAATCCTTAAATTGCGTTTGATTTTGCCGGCGATTGTTGAAAATCTTTAAATAAAAAGCACTCTTGAACACGAGGATTTTATAATCTCCGTTTCAAGAGTGTTTTTTTTGTGTAATTCATCTATGCTAGATTGGAAATTAATTGGTAAATATCCTTTACTTTTCCATTTTAAAATCGGCGCTTTTCGAAAAAACAGCAGATTTGGACACTCTTGTCAGCAGGTATGAAAACGATTTTTTGAAAAAGAACGCTTATAATAATGACGAAAGAGTAAGAAACTGTGTGCTTTTTCAAGATGGTTTCAGGTGATTTCACGAATCAATTTTCATTCTTATTACTTTTTTATTGGATGGAGCAAGAAAGAAACAAGAAGGTTTAGTAATAGTTACAAGAAGTTGATTTTCAGAAAATAAAAGCGAGTAGTTCAGATTTGTTGCTTGGAGGAATGATCCATGTTGAAAAATCGAGGCGTTGTTATCTTTCCGGAAGAGTTTTCACCAGCGTGGGAGGAACGGCTGTACACCGCCGGATTGAACGTATTGGGGCTTTCACCGGCTTCCCCGGATCCAGAGGGCCGTATTGCCGCAGAAGTAATGGCGGCTTTCCTCACTCCGGAAAACCGAGCGGCCATCGAGCGGATGGAATCTCGTGGCATTCAAGTGGAATGGGAAATGCACGCTCTTTCTTGGCTGCTGCCTCGTTCGCTTTTTTCCCAACACCCGGATTGGTTCCGCTTAAATCGAGAAGGGGAGAGGACAAACGATTATAATCTTTGTTCCTCTAACGAACAGGCGCTGGCCGAAGTATCCAGACGGGCGGAAGAACTGGCAAAAGTTTTCCATCCTCGCAGCAATCGTTACCATTTTTGGATGGACGATGTTGCTGATTCTGCCTGCCATTGTGAAAAATGTAAAAAATTCTCTCCTTCAGACCAAGCTTTAAAAGTGTATAATGCTATTATTCGCGGCATCCGGAGAGTGAATCCGCAAGCAACGCAGTGCTATCTGGCCTATCATGATACGATTCACGCTCCACGTTGCGTTCGGCCGGAACCGGGGATTTTTTTGGAGTACGCTCCGATGGACCGGGTATTTGATAAAGGGCTTGCCGACCCGTCCAGCGAAAAAAACCAGGAACAAAGCCGCCATTTGCCAGAGCTGCTTGCACTGTTCGGTACGGAAGGGGCCCAAGTCCTGGACTATTGGTTGGACAATTCGTATTTTTCCAACTGGACGAAGCCGCCGCAGCCGTTTCATTTGCAGAGGGATACTATAGAAAAGGATGTCCGGTATTACCAAGAAATGGGCATTGATTTTGTGACGACCTTTGCCTGTTATCTTGGCGAAGAGTACACGCGGCTGTATCCCTATCACGGAGAAGTAGAAGAATATGGGCGTATACTACGTGGTGAAAACGCTAAGGCTTAATATCCGTTAACGTTCCCGGGGGTCCGGGTCGCGTTGGCCGACCACCAGAAAGGAGAAAAATGAATGCTGAAAAGCGGTTACGACGGCCGTCTGTTTGAGTTCGAAAACACCTATTTTTACCACCCGGAGCAGATGGACTTCGTAAAAATCTGGCAGATTGGGGAAATGAGCACGGAACCCGGGTATGAAATGCCAACCCATCTGCAGCCGTGCCACGAAATCAGCTACATTGTTTCCGGAAAAGGCGTATTCTACAGTGCCGGCACGGCCCTCCCTGTCCAGCAGGGCGACATCCATATCGTTCCCAAAGGGAAGACCCATCGAATCGTCGCCGGGACGGATCAGAATTTACGCTTTGCGTATGTGGGATTTGAATTCGGCGACGAACTAGAGGATGGACTCAAGCCGTTAACCGATATTTTTCAAAACCCGCCCTCCTATTTGGTGAAAGACCTCGGCGAAGTTCGAATGATTATTTATATGCTGATTAACGAAATGTACTCTAAGCCGGTATATAACCGCATGATGGTGGAGTGCTATATAAAGCAGATCTTGGTGCATGTGTACCGGCTGCTGATTTCCGTTAAATCCGAAGTTTTTTTACCGGAAAAAAGTAAAAAAATGATTGGCCAGTCGGTGTATTCGGTTATACGTTATATCGATAACAACATCTACGACATTACCAGCATCCAGAGTATTGCGGAAACTCTCGGCTACAGCCACAGCCATCTCTCCCATATGTTCAAGGATAAGATGGGCATTACTTTGCAGACATATGTAAGTATGAAAAAGATTGAAGCAAGCCTTGACCTGCTCAAGTATAAAAAATCGTCTATTGCCCAAATTGCGATGTCACTGAATTATGAATCCACCCAATCTTTCAGCAAGGTTTTCAAGAAGATCATGGGCTGCTCGCCGACCGAATATCAGAAGCAGTATGATCGCGATAAGGAAAAGAAAGGCGGCGATCCGGTTGGCAAACTGGTGTAAACGAGTATGCAGCGCTTTGTTGGCTTTTTCTTTGGCCGGTATGGTCCCACCGGTCTCTACCCTGGCCCAGGAGGGCGATAGCCTTCCGGCTCAGGGGGAACCGGTCGGGCAGGACGACAACGCTTACTTTACTTACTACGACCGCTATGTCTCTGTTCCTTTTGGAGAGACGATAATGTTGTCGGCGGGACAAGCGGCGGTTGCCGGCGGACAGGCGGAAAACGGATTTCTTGGCGAAGCGGCATCCTTGTTGCTGAAACAAGGGGGAGAGGCTGTTTGGCAAATCGTCGTTCCGGAAGACGCGCGGTATATCGTGAAGGTTACCTATGTCGGCGACGAAGGAAACCGAAAGGATAATGCGGTTGATCTTCTGGTGGACGGGGACGCGCCGTTTGACGAGAGCCAGGATTTACCGCTGACACGGATATGGAAAGATGCCACCGCAATCCAGCAAGATTCGGCGGGAAACGACCGGATTCCCAAACAGGAACAGGTTTTGCGGTGGAATACGACGCCGCTGCAAGATTACTCCCTATTTACCGACCGTCCGCTGACTCTATACCTCTCTGCGGGGGAACATACTTTGAAGTTGAAAAATGCCGGGGAGACGCTGCACATCGCCCGGGTGGAATTAACCGCTCCGGATACGGTTCCCTCTGACGAGGAGACGAAAGCCGCCTATTCGAAAGCCGGTTATGCCGCAGTGGAAAGATATATTCAAAAAGTCCAGGCGGAACAAACTTCGTGCAAATCCAGCCAGTCAATTTATCCTACATACGACCGAAACAGCCCCGCTACGGAACCTTACGACGTCGTGAAAATCAAGCGCAATACTATTGGGCAGTCCAACTGGTCCACGCCGGGCGATTGGATTGTTTACAACGTCACGGTGCCGGAAGACGGCCTATATTACCTCACGCTAAAATACCGGCAGAATATCCAGATTGGAATGTCCACTTTCCGTTCTATCTATGTCAACGGGAAAATCCCCAGCGCCGCTTATGAAAACGTCCTGTTCCCCTATGGGGTGAACTGGGAGAACCAGACCATTGTGGACGAAAACGGGGAGCCTTGCCCGCTTTATCTCCAGGCGGGGGAGAATGAAATTCGCTTTCAGGTGACGGTTGGCCGCTGGGCGGACGTTTTACGGACGGTGGAGGAATCCAACCGGCGCCTGAACGACATGTACATACAGATCGTGATGATTACCGGCACCACGCCGGATAAATACCGCGATTATTATCTGGAGAAGGAAATCCCGGACTTAATTTCCTGTTTTGAGGAAGAGCGGGACCGCTTAAGTGCGGCGGCGGATGAGTTCGACCGGCTCAACGGCAGCAAGTCCACCCAATCGGAAACGGTACGCCGTGCAGTGAACCAGCTTGCCAGTATGCTGGAAAAGCCGAAATCCATCCCGCAGCGGCTTTCCAATTTCCGGGACACTATCAGCAACCTGTCCTCTTGGGTATACGACAATATGGAACAGCCGTTGGAATTGGACTATATTCTGATCCATTCGGCGGACGCGGAAATCCCCTCCGCTAGAGCGGGCTTTTTGTCCAGTTTGCAGCATCTGGTCGGTTCCTTTATCGCCTCTTTTACGCAGGATTACAACGCCATGGGAGACAGCGCGGACAGCGATAAATC
The DNA here is from genome assembly GCA_946499275.1 of uncultured Clostridia bacterium. GTDB lineage: Bacteria > Bacillota > Clostridia > Oscillospirales > Acutalibacteraceae > Avimonas. The sequence goes on from CAMMRL010000009.1 coordinate 5,214, forward strand.
CATTACCGTCTGGTTGAACAGCGGCCGCGACCAAGGGCAGATCATGAAGGATATGATAACCGACGACTTTACGGCCGAGACGGGAATTTCCGTCAAGCTCAGTTTAGTGCAGGCAGGGTTTATTGAAGCGACGCTGGCGGGAACCGGCCCCGACGTAGCCGTCGGCGTAGCTCGCGGGCAGCCGGTCAATCTGGCCTGCCGCGGCGCGCTGACCGATTTGAGCCGGTTCCCCGGCTTTGATGAAGTGGTAAAACGTTTTGGCGATACGGCTACAGTGCCATATGAGTACAACGGGGGCACCTATGCCCTGCCGAATACACAGACCTATTTTATGATGTTCTACCGGACGGATATTTTGGAGCGTTTGGGGTTATCGATTCCCCAAACTTGGACAGAACTGTTGCAGATCGTACCCCGTCTGCAGAAAAACCATATGCAGGCCGGGCTCCCTTACAGTGTGATATCCGCCGCTACCGCGGTAGACAACGGCATGGGGGCAAAGGACATGTTTTCGGTCCTTTTACTCCAGGGTGGCGGAAACTTTTATACCGAGGACGCCACCAGGACCACGTTGGACTCCGAAGCGGCGATGAACGCTTTCAACCAGTGGTGTACCTTCTACGACCAGTACGGTTTTGAATTGGTTTACGATTTTTACACCCGTTTCCGCAACGGCGAAATGCCGATCGCCATCGCCGGGTTCGACCAGTATAACACCCTGATGGCCGGCGCGCCGGAAATCCGGGGGCAGTGGGGTATCGCCCCAGTGCCGGGGACGGAACAGGCCGACGGCTCCATCGACCGTTCGGTGGGCGGCGCCGGGACTTCTATCGTGATGTTTGACGCAGCGGAAGACAAAGATTCCTGCTGGGAATTTATCGAATGGTGGACAAGAGCGCAGACCCAGGAAACCTACGACGCAAATGTGGAAAACGTCATGGGGCCGGCCGGGCGGAACGCCACGGCGAACCTAGAAGCTTTCTCCCGTCTTTCCTGGTCGGACGAAGAACTGGAGGCGCTGGAGGAGCAGCGGCAGTATGTTCAGGAACTGCGGGAGATCCCCGGCAGCTATTTTGTCTCCCGTTGCCTGGACAACGCTTTCCGTTCCGTTTTGTTCGACGGAAAAAACGCCCGCGAGGTGTTCGAGAGGGAGAACGCCAACATCAACCGGGAAATCACCCGTAAGCGCAATGAGTTGGGACTCCACTGACAGAAAGGATGGCGCGACCCTTGAAAAAGACCGTTGCACAAAGCAAACCGCCGCGCACAGCGCTCGGCGGGGGCGCGAAAAGACACGGGCTCCTTTACCGGATGGGACGGTATAAGGAAAGTTATCTGCTGATTGCGCCGTTTATGCTGCTTTTCCTGTTGTTGACCGTCATCCCTGTTCTGGCCTCCATCGGCTTGAGCTTTACCAGCTTTAATATGCTGTCCATGCCCCGTTTTGTCGGGTTTCAGAATTACGAACGGATGCTGCTGGACGATTCCATCTTTTTTACCGTTTTGAAAAACACCCTGGTGTTCGCCTTCCTAACCGGTCCGCTAAGTTACATTCTTTCTTTCGTTTTCGCTTGGTTAATCAACGAAACCGGCCGGTATCTGCGTACTTTCCTGACGTTGGTGTTTTACTTGCCGGTGCTTTCCGGAAACGTGTATTTTATTTGGGCCTTTCTGTTCAGCAGCGACTCGTACGGCGTGATCAACGGCGTGTTGATGTCGATGGGGGTGTTGCAAGAGCCGGTCGAGTGGCTGATTAACCAGAACACTATCCTGGCGGTGCTGATTGTCGTCCAGCTTTGGATGAGCCTGGGGACCGGTTTCCTCACCTTTGTTGCCGGATTTCAGGGGATGGATAAAAGCCTGTTTGAGGCTGGCGCTATCGACGGTATCCGCAACCGCTGGCAGGAGTTGTTTTATATCACCGTACCGTCCATGGCGCCACAGCTCATGTTTAGCGCGGTGATGCAGATCGGCGCCTCCTTTGGAGTTAGCGCGGTGATTCAGTACCTCGCCGGTTTTCCTACCACCCAGTATAGTGCCGATACCATTGTCACCTACATTATGGACGTGGGCACCACCCGCTTTGAAATGGGGTATGCTACCACGCTCGCCGTGTTCCTGTTCGCCCTGATGATGGTGACTAACACGATAATCACGCGGCTGATCGGCCGCTTCAGCACCGATTAGGAAAGGAGATGCCTTCATGTCCGCCGGATTTTTCAAGCCTAATGTCAGCCGATCGGTTTTCGGCAACGTGATGGTCTTCCTGTTCCTGTTGGTTTTCGGCGTTTTCTTTGCATTTCCCATCGTGTATGCGATTATTACCGCCTTCAAACCCATGAACGAGATCCTCATTTTTCCCCCACGTATTTTCGTGCGCAACCCCACGCTGAGTAATTTCATTGAACTTAGCCAGATGGCGGACAGCTTCTGGGTGCCGTTGACCCGCTATATCTTCAACAGCGTGCTAATCAGCGCGGCGGGTACCCTGGGCCATCTGCTGCTTTCCAGCATGGCGGCCTATCCCATGTCCCGGCATGCGTTCCCGGGCCACAAATGGATTAAAAAAGTGGTGGTCATGTCCCTGCTGTTCACCGCGTCGGTCACCTATTTGCCGCAATATGTGGTTATGTCGCAGCTTCATCTGATCGACACCTACGGCGCATTGATTCTCCCGGCGCTGCAGTCCTCCCTGGGCCTGTACCTGATGATGAACTTCATGGGGACACTACCGGAGGAAATGCTGGAGGCCGCCCGGATTGACGGGGCGCGAGAAGCCAGAATTTACTGGAGCATCGTTATGCCTAACGTGAAGCCCGCCTGGCTGACGCTGATCATTTTTTCCTTCCAGGGGTTGTGGAACAACACGGGCGGTTCGTTTATCTACAGTGAAGAATTGAAAGTGCTGCCCGCCGTGATGGCGCAGATCACCGCCGGAGGCATCGCGCGCGCCGGGGTGAGTTCCGCGGCGGCGCTGATTATGATGGTCCCGCCGATTCTTATTTTCCTCCTGTCCCAGAAGAGCGTAATTCAGACCATGAGCACTTCCGGGCTGAAATGATACATCGCCGAAAGGAGAGCAAGGCGTGAAACGTACATATCGAACCATTCTCGGAGCGGCATGCCGCAGCCTTATCTGCCTAGCGGCGCTGGCCGCCGTCTCCTTGCCGTGCGTGGCGCAGGGCGCTTCCCGGAGTTACACCTACAACAGTCGCGAGGAAGCGGTCCCCACGGCGGCGCCGTATCAGGCTGAAACGGTGCTTTACGGTGCGGATATGGGGGCGGACGCGCTGAACGCGCCGAAAGATATGTTTGTTTCGGATGAGGGGGAGGTTTATCTCCTGGATTCCGGCAATAGCCGCATTGTTGTGCTGAACAACGACTTATCCCCCGCGCGCGTTGTCCAGCCGACGGCGGACGGTTCCCCATTGACCTTCCAAGAAGCGGCGGGGATTTCGGTTTGTTCGGACGGCCGGATTCTGGTAGCCGACCGGGCGGGCCAGGCGGTATACATTTTGGACGCCGAAGGGCGGCAGATTCGGAAAATCGGGAAGCCGGAAGCCGCGGTTATCCCGGAGAACTTTCAGTTCCAGCCGATTAAAGTCGAAGAGGATTCCGGCGGAATCCTGTACGTTTTGTCGGACGGCAGTTACAGCGGCGCGTTGCAGTTCGAGAAGGACGGCGTCTTCATGGGCTTTTACGGCAGCGAAAAAGTGGACCTGACTGTAAAGGTGCTGGCAAATTATTTCTGGAAAAACTTGTTGAGCGATAAACAGCAGGAGGGGCTCAGCCGGACGGTTCCGGTGGAGTTTGTAAGTTTTTGTATTGACGAAAAAGACTTTATTTTCACCATCCGCAAGGGGAACGAAGTAAAGAACGGCCAGGTCCGCAAGCTCAACGCCCTAGGGGAGAACGTGCTGGACGCCAATACCTTCGGCGACCATACCGACGATATTCAGCTTGCCGACCTAGCGGTGGACGACGATGGTTTTATCACCGTGCTGGACAGCGGCAGCGGCCGGCTGTTCCAGTACGATCAGGACGGCGGCATGCTGTATGCCTTCGCGGGCAAGGGGATGCAGGCCGGTACCTTCGCCAGCCCCTGCGCGGTGGAAAACCTGGAAGACCGGCTTCTGGTATTGGATAGCGAACGGGGTTCCCTGACCGTTTTCCAGCCGACGGATTTTGCAAACAGTATCCGCCGGGCGACGCTGCTTTACCGCGACGGCAAATACCAGGACGCGATGGAGCCGTGGCAGGAAGTGCTGGCTCTGGACAACGGATACGAGCAGGCTAACCTGGGCATGGGCAAGGTGTACGAGGGGCTGGGGGAATACAAAACCGCGATGGATTACTATGTGCGGGGAAACGACCGGGACCTGTACAGCGATGCATTTAAGGAATACCGCTCGGATTTTATCCGGCAGTATTTTCCGCTCTTTATCATGCTGATTGTTGTCGCAGTTGTCGCACCGATTGTCCTGACCGCAAAGCGAAAGAAAAAAGAGGTCTACGCTGGCGGGCGGCCTAAGAGCAAATATCCTCTTTATTGTATGTTCCATCCGATCGAGGGATATTCCGACCTGAAAAGCGAAAAAAGCGGGTCCTTTATGATGGCGAACGGTATTCTACTCGCATTTTTGGTCGTTTCCATCCTTGTCCGCCAGCTAACGGGTTTTCCCTTTAACACTAACCGGACCGACCAATTCAATTTAGGCGTGACGATTTGTTCCACCATCGGCGTATTCATTGCCTTTGTGCTCTGTAACTGGGCGGTGACCACTATTTTCGAAGGCAAGGGAAAATTTTTGGAAATTTGGACTTTCTGTGCATACGCGCTGCTTCCTTATATCCTGCTGATGATTGTGGTAGTGATTCTGAGTAATGTGCTGACCGGGGAAGAAGCAGCCTTTTACACCATGGCGCAGGGGATTACCTATGCGTGGACCGGCCTGGCGATGCTGATGGCCATTCGGGAGGTTCATCAGTATTCCCTGTCCAAAACGCTGCTCACCTTACTGGCCACTTTCTTTGCCCTGTTGGTAGTGGTGGTGATCGTAGCCATCCTGTACAGCGTGTTCAGCCAGTTTATCAGTTTTATTGCCACGCTGGTCACCGAGATTACGCTGCATACTTAGATGGAAGGAAGGATCCAGGGATGAGAACCATATCGCCAAAGCGTTGGCTGGCCGGGCTGCTGGCCGTTGTTACACTGCTTCCTTTCGCTGTTTCGGCTGCTGAACCGGCAACCGACGCTTCAGACACAGGGGCCGCTGTGCAGAATCCGTCGGAGCGGCAGGAAGGGTACACGCCGTATGCCGCAGCCGGGGAACTGACGCTTTATATCAATGAAAAAGAGGCGATGTTCGCTGTCGAGGACGGAGACGGCCGCATGTGGTACAGCACGCCCCCGGCTTATGAAGAGGACGAAACCGCGCAGGGTTCCGCCAAAAAGCGGATGGCTTCCCTTCTGGAGGTCAGCTACGCGGACACGATGGGGAATATCAACGTGTTGAACAGCCGGGTCGCCAGCGTGGAGAAGGAAACCTTCGCCGTGCAGAAAATTGACGGCGGCGCCCGGATCGATTTTACCTTTGACAAGCAAGGATTCGTGGTCCCGTTGGAAATCCGCCTGCGGGAAGATGGGGTGGAATTATCCCTGGTGACAGAAGAAATCCGGGAAAACGAGGAAAAATATCGCCTGATTAAAGTAGGCGTCGCGCCCTATTTCTCTGCCGCCGGGACGGAGGAAGACGGCTATATGCTTGTCCCAGACGGCTGCGGCGCCCTGATCGGGCTGCAGGGGAACAGCGGGTATGCGGACGATTACAGCCAGTATGTTTACGGCCGGGACGAAGCCATTACCCAATTGGAAGCAGGCGAAGTCACGGAAGACGTCCGTCTCCCGGTATTTGGGATGAAGCACGGAGACAGCGGTTTTGTGGGCGTCGTCACCGCAGGGGCTTCTAGGACGATTCTGAACGCTTCTGTGCAGGGGAAACGATGCGCGTACAGCAACATCTATGCGGAGTTTATCTACCGAGATACCGACATGGTGCTGGTAGAAAAGAAGAACCAGACCGTCCGAATTGTGGAATCCGCGCACACCGAGGAACCGCGCCAAACCGTCCGGTACGTTTTCCTGGTGGGGGAGGACGCGGACTATGTCGGCATGGCGGAAGCCTATCGGAACTATCTGCTGGAGGAAGGCGGCTTGACGCCGAAGGCGCAGGCGGACAGCGCGCCGATGGTGGTGGAGCTGTTCGGCGGCGTGATGGCGCAGCAGTACGTTTTCGGCTTCCCGGTCAAACGGGTGGCGCCGCTTACCACCTTCGAGGACGCGCAGACGATCCTTGACGCGCTCCAGGAAGCAGGGGTGGATCAGGTAATGCTGAACTACACCTACTGGAATAAAGACGGCACCGGCGCGCCGCTGCAGACTTCGCTTAAGCCGGAGGGGCGGCTCGGAGGGAGTAGCGGGCTGAAAAAGTTGGCCGCTTACTGTAAGGAACAGGAGACCCCGCTTTATCTGGACGTGAACGTGAACACCATGGTGAAAAGCGCGTGGGGGTATAACAAGAAAAACGACGCGGCGGCTTCGGTGCAGAAAAACCCCGCCATGCAGTACCGGTATGAATTCAGCACCGGGGATGCGATCGTGTCCTCGCCAACTTTCCTGCTGACCCCGCGGAAGGTGTTGGGACTGGTCGAAAAACTGGCCGGCAGCGCGGATAGATACGATATTGCAGGACTGTCCACTTCCTTCCTAGGCGAGGCGTTGTATTCGGATTTTGGCAAGCAGGCGGTTCCCAGAGACCAGGCGGAGGGGATCTGGCGGGATGCGCTTGGTACCCTGGCGGGGGCGAAGGGCAGCCTGCTTGTGGACGGAGGTAACGCGTATGCATTGGCCGACGCGGCGTTTATCACTGGCGCGCCGATGGATTCCAGCCGGTATTTGATGGAAACCGAAGAGGTGCCGTTCTATCAGATCGTGTTGCACGGCATTATCCCGATGTCTTCCGGCGCTTTAAATGAATACGGAGATGTGCGCCAGGGCTTCCTCAAGGCGGTGGAAACCGGCAGCAGCCTGCAATTCCGCTGGCTGGCTCAAAACGAAACCGAATTGCAAGAAACCCCGTACAACACGGTCATCAGCGCCCGGTATACCGATTGGCTGGAAACGGCCGCCGGGCAGTATCAGGAAGCGGCGGAACTGCTCCGGGCGGTGGCGGATCAGACCATCACTGGTCACGAAAGGCTGTTCGACGACGTTACCCGTACCACTTACTCCGACGGCACGGCGGTTGTCGTTAACTTCGGGGAACAGGCGGTAACGGTGGACGGCGCCGAGCTTCCGGCGGAGTCGTTCCTGGTAAATAGGGGGTGACGGCTTGACGATATGGTATGGACCCATTTGCTTCTCGGAAGGCTGTCCCGTTCCGGTGAAGCGGATAGGAAGGCCGAAAATCGGCAGACAGCGGCTGGAAAGGGGGAGATGCAGATGAAAAATAGAACGGGAGGCCCTGCCCGCCGTCTGGGACGCACAGCGGCGCAAAAACGCAGCGAACGCTGGGGGTGGCTGTTCATTCTGCCATGGTTTATCGGCGCCGTGGGATTCTTCCTTGTCCCTATGCTCCAGTCGGCGGTATACGCTTTCAGTAAGGTGTCGATGAACGGAGGAGGGACCCAGTATCAGTTTGTCGGACTGGATAACTTTCTGTACGTTTTCACGGTGGACGCCAATTTCCTGCCGAACTTGGCGGATTCACTTCTCAACGTGGTTTATCAGGTGCCGGTAATCCTGGTTTTCAGCCTGCTAATCGCGATGGTGCTGCGAGGGCGGTACCGGGGGCATACCTTTTTCCGGGCGGTTTTCTTCTTTCCGGTAATCATCGCTTCCGGTGTGGCGATCACGATTCTGCGGGAACAGGTGATGATGACCGGGTCGGCTACTACGGAGCAGCAGCAGGCGTATATGTTTAGCCTGCCCTCCTTTGACGGACTGACCGAAGTGTTTGGCATGCCTGGGTTTATGGTGGATTTCGCCAACAGCGTGGTGAACGGTTTCTTCGACATTACCTGGAAGTCCGGTGTGCAGATCATTTTGTTGCTCGCGGCGGTCAACCATATATCGCCCAGCTCTTACGAGGCGGCGGACATTGAAGGCGCGACTGCTTGGGAGAAGCTGTGGAAGATCACGGTGCCCATGATTTCACCGACCATTCTGGTGGTGGTGATTTATTCGATCATCGATTCCTTTACCGATTATGGCAACAAAATCATGCGGATGATCGAAGAATATTCGCAGAACATCAATTACGAGTACAGTACGACCATCGGGTTGATTTACTTTTTGACCGTACTGTTGCTCGTCGGGTTGGTCAATTTGATTATGGGGCGGTTTATTCAGTATTCGACGGACTGAATATTTGTTGGCCGAGAGCGGTTCCCCTTGAGGGATGTCTCACAATATTTAAGAAATGGATGGTGTGATTATGGCAAAGGTGGCAAAAGGAAAGCGTATCCTCTCGTTTTTTGCGGTTTTTGTGTTCCTGTTTTCCCTACTTTCCGTCGGCCTTTCAGCAGCGGCGGCGACGGAAACCCATACGGTAATAACGATTAGCAACACCTCGCCCGGCACCGATATCAATCCCCTTATCCGTTTTTATGCCAAGCAGTCGGCCGGCTTTACCAACGGTGAAACTTTTACCGTGCGGTTCGAATGGAAAATTGACGATTTCAAGCGGATGAGTACAGAAAATAAAGCGCAGGCTCTGGTTGATTATTATTCCCTGAACGCTTCGGATGAGGAAGGGGCGGAGGAAACCGCCGCAAAGATCCGGTTAACGAAAGGCACCGACGGTTGGGTGGACGCCGTAGGCGCCGACGGGAAGTATATCACCTTCCATGAAATCATCTGCAACGATATGGGCAATATGCAGAAATACGGGATACTGAATATTGGGCTGCTTTACGCTAAAGGCACCCTGTCAATTCGCAACTTCCGTATTCTGGATTCCAAAGGCAATGTGGTGTACAGCTTGGACGACGATCCGGACGTCAACGCTCTAATGGAATATGCGGATAAAGAAGGCCTGGCCAACTGTTCTTTGAAGGATATCGGTTTGATTAATCCGGAACCGCTGATTCTGGCGACCGGTTTCGGGGACAACACCGCTTCGGTCATTGTATCCAAGAGTACGGACACAGTAGCGACGACTACGACGACCGCAGGCCTGGTGTTTGAGGACGATCCTACCACCCAGACGCCCAGTTCCCAGACTGCCGCCCCGCCCGTAACCGAGGAGCCGACAACCGCGGGGGAAACCACCGGTACGACCGATACAACCGATACCACCAATACCACGGATTCCACAACGGATACGGGCGGATCCACCGATACGACGCAGGCGACCACCGCGCGAAGCACTGCCGCCGATCCTGCGGGTGTGGTGAACGGGGATGAACCGGAGGATAAGGGCGGCCTGCCGGTCGGCGCGATTATCGCTATTGTAGCCGCTGCTGTGGTGGTGATTGCCGCAGGCGTGGTGGCGATCCTTGCCTACACCGGCAAAATCAAGCTGCCCTTTAATCTGCCCTTTCTGAAAAAAGGAGATGGGAAATAAGAACCTTAATTTCTTTTGATGGAGGGAAAACAAGTGTGGAAAATGGCTTTTGGGAAGAGATTTTTACCGGCGTTATTGTGCCTGGTTTTGTTATTTTCCTGCGGGCTGGGAGTTTCCGCCGTCTCAGAGGAACATACGGTAATCACTTTAGACAATACTTCGCCCGGTACGGATGTGAATCCGGTTATCCGGTTTTTCCTCTCCAGGGAAATGGGATTCGGGAGTGGCGGCCCGTTTACCGTGAAATTTGAGTGGAAAATCGACAATTTTAAACGCATGAACACGTCGGATAAGCCGTGGGCGTTTGTCCACTTCCTGGCGCTGGATTCTATGACTTCAGCGGACGAAGGCTTTGTCAAAACGGAGACGTCCAAAGGAACCGACGGCTGGATAGAGGCGAAGGGGCTGGACGGAAAGAATATCACCTTTGAGAACGTACGCGGTATTAATATAGCCGGTAATATCCAGCCTTACGCTATTTTGGAAATCGGGCTGTATATGGCGAAAGGTACGTTGTCTATCCGCAATTTCCGGGTGGAAAACGCGGCGGGAAAGGTAGTGTACAGTCTGGACGATGACCAAGACGTCAACGAATTGATGAAATATGCCGAAAAAGAAGGATTGGGTCGCTGTTCCCTAAAGGACATCGGCCAGATCAATACGGAACCGGCGGTTCTGGCAACGGGGTTTGGCGACAATACCGCCACGGTTACTGTATCCAAGAGTACAGATGAAGTGGTAACGACTTCAACGACCGCAGGCCTGGTGTTTGAGGACGATCCTACCACCCAGACGCCCAGTTCCCAGACTGCCGCCCCGCCCGTAACCGAGGAGCCGACAACCGCGGGGGAAACCACCGGTACGACCGATACAACCGATACCACCAATACCACGGATTCCACAACGGATACGGGCGGATCCACCGATACGACGCAGGCGACCACCGCGCGAAGCACTGCCGCCGATCCTGCGGGTGTGGTGAACGGGGATGAACCGGAGGATAAGGGCGGCCTGCCGGTCGGCGCGATTATCGCTATTGTAGCCGCTGCTGTGGTGGTGATTGCCGCAGGCGTGGTGGCGATCCTTGCCTACACCGGCAAAATCAAGCTGCCCTTTTTCCATAAGGCGGATGGCGATTCTAGTGACAGCGAAACGAAAAAGTAACCGTTCCCAATTTTTATGTCATCTCCTCCCGGATATCTTCACTGGGCAATCACGGTATTCCGATTTGGTTTCATCCGCCGCGGGGCCAGAGACCGCGACGGCCGAAATAAAAAATAGAGAAGGAGAGTAAAGTACATGAGCAGTCGCATTAGCAAAAGTCGGTCATTTCTCGCACTTTTATCCTGTATCGCGTTGGTCGTGATGCTGCTGGCTGTGGGTTTTGCGTCCCCGCTTGGGAGAGCCGGTGCGGCCTATGAGCCGGAGCGCACCATGAGCTTGACTTCGCAGTCTCCGCAGGTGAATGGTAAAATCGTCATGACCGCTGGAAAGCCTCTGGTCGAGGGAGACAAATACACGGTCAAGGGTTACTACAAGGTAGAAAATTACGCACCGATCGACGGCCAGGAGGCTCAGAACCCGAAAGTGAATATTGCGGGTACGGCAGATGTCAAAGCGGATACCGACGGCTGGGTTGCCTTTGAAATAGCCGACTACCAGGCAAACAATTGGCTTACCTTTGAGTTTTGGTACGCTACCGGCACGATTTCGCTGGGCGACGTTACCTTTACCAACGAAGACGGAGAGGTCGTCTACGATATGCGTACCGACACTGCCCTGCCGGCAGGCGAAGTTACCTGGTTCCCGAACACTCTCGGCATCTGGTACTTTGGTTTCTACGGTTCCGCGGACGGCGTTTCCGCTTCCATTGACCCGGTGGTAGAGAAGAAATATGAGCCGGAGCGCGCCATGAACCTGACTTCACAGACGCCGCAGGTGAACGGAAAAATCGGCATTGTCGGCGGGACGCCATTGGCCGAAGGGGAAACCTATACGGTCAAGGGATATTACAAGGTGGAAAATTATGCGCCAATCGAAGGGCAGGAAGCCCAGGATCCACGGGTAATCCTGCCGAATGGCACCGATGTGAAAGCGGATACCGATGGATGGGTTGCTTTCGAACTGAACTACAAAGCCAACGAGTTCAAGTACTTTGAGTTCTGGTATTCTACCGGCACGATTTCGCTGGGTGACGTTACCTTTACCGATGCGGACGGAAAGGTTGTCTACGACATGCGTACCGACACCCAGTTGCCGGCCGGTGATATCGAGCTCGGTTACCACGGTATCTGGTGGTTTGGCTATTACGGTGAAGCAGACGGCGTTTCCGCTTCCGCTGACCCGGTGGTTGGCGGTTCCACCACCGATCCCACCGATCCCACCACGAAGCCGACCGATCCCACGGATCCCTCCAACCCCGATGTTCCGAAGGATCCCATCGACGTGAAAGCGATGAAGGTAACCGTTGACGGTTCTGTCGACTTCCCTTGTGTCAATGGAAAGATCAGGATTGAGGATCCAACGGAATTCCTCACCAAAGGCGAAACCTACACGGTGCGCGGTTACCTGAAGATGGAGAACTATGGCGAGATTCCTGGTTCGTCCGGCAACTGGAGCGTCATCCACGACGGCCGTACCGGCGACACGGGCGGATGGGAAGCGTTTGAACGCACCTATGTGATGAACGACGAAAACCTTCCTTGGTTCAGTTTCCAGCTCTGGTATACGAGCGGTGTTCTGACGGTGGGAGGCCTACAGGTCCTTGATAGCGAGGGCAACGTCGTATACGACATGAATACCGACAAGGATCTGAAAGCCGAAGTTCTTGCGGGCGGCAAGGGCCCTGACGGCAGTGTAGACGGCCTGACGGAAGGATGCTATAACCGAGGCATGTGGTGGTTTGGGTACAGCGGTTCCACGACGGAGGGGCTGTCCTATGAAATCTTTGAAACCACGATCCAGCCCGACGAGATCGTAACTCCTGAAAAGCCCGATCCTGACAATCCCGGTGAGGATCCCGATACGCCGAGCACCCCTTCCTCGACGGACGGCTATAACCGGACGATCTCGATTGTAAGCACCACCAATGAAAATCCCACCATGCGGTTGGGCCTGATGTGCGACGACTTCCAGGAAGGCCCTTACTATCTGGTTGGCAAAGTCAAGGTGGAAGGGCTGACGGCGCAGTCGGATAAAGAAACCCCCATGAGTTATGTGGAATTCCAATACGGTGAAGAATCGTTTGAGAGAAAGGTCACCTTTACAGAGGATACCGGCGGTTGGATGGATCTGACCGACAGTGACGGCAATCTTCTGACTTTTGACAGTATACCGGAGGAAATGGAATTCCTGGTTATCCACTTCGGCAATCTATTTGCCAAAGGCACCTTCTCAATAGCCGACTTGAAAATCGTTAACGCCGACGGCGATATTCTGTATTCGTTGGCGAACGATGTCTATCTGTATGGAAAAGGCGATATGCGTGCGGTCGCGAAGGGCGGCAGCAAGTGGAGCGCTTCTGATTATGGAGACAGAGAGACGTATACCAGTTCCTTCCCGATCCGGACAAAAGGCGACGACCAGTACATTCCTAACCGCGTCATCACCATGGAAGTACCGGACGGCGCGAACACCGTCAACCCGGTATTGAACATTATGCAGAACAACGAACTGTTCAAGCCAGGCGAAACCTATACGATTACCGGCCGGATGAAAGTGGAGCTCCGCGACGAGATTGTCAAGGAAGGCGAAGCGGCCAACGCGGCGTTCGCCGGCGCCAATTACGGCACTACCGGCGGCTGGGTGAATATCCAGAAAGACGACGGCAGCCCGGTTACCTTCGTCGGGCTGGAAGAGGACACCGAACGGCTGACCTTCCTGCTTTGGTACACCACCGGTTCCCTTTCGATCGCGGACATCCGGATCCTGGATTCCGAAGGCAACGTGGTATACGACATGGCGACCGATCCTCTGCTGGATAAGGACGGCGCGCTGCCTTACGGAGTGGTGAGCGGCATCTACTATCCCGCCGCTTTCGGCACGATGGATGAGGTAAACTTCCTGATCAGCGTGAATCCGGAGCCGGTGAAACACACCGATGCGGATTATCAGTCCCCGGTCTTCGTGGAAACGGTGGACATGGACGAACAGCCTCTGCCGGGGGATTCGGACAATGTGGATGATCCCGGTGATGTGGACGATCCCGGTGATGTGGACGATCCTGACGATATTGGCCCTTCGACCGGCGAGACCACGATTCTGCTGACGACGGCCTGCCTGGCGGCGCTGCTTGCGGCTGCGGCTATGCTGGCGCTCCACAGCCTGAAAAAGAAGGAGTAATCCTTACCTTCGGCTGGAGGATCGGCGGCTGCCGTTATCCCCTCATCGATGATTCACACACCTAAGGTTTGCACACCCCCAGTGCTGCGGCCGGGGCCGGGTTGTCCGGCTCCGGCGCGGCGCGGCGGGATTGGAAAGGGCGGGACGTAACCGATGAAATCTCCGGCCGGTTTTATTTCGACGGCCGTCGCCGCATATCAAAAACGGCGGCTTACCGTAAATTATACTATTTCCCGGGTGCTGACCGTGCTTTTGCGCACGGTTTTCCTAATCGGCATGAGTTTTGTCATGCTGTATCCGGTAATCTTCATGCTGTCCTCCGGCTTTAAAAGCCTGCAGGATATTTACGATCCCACGGTAGTCTGGCTTCCCCAGCATTTCAGCCTGGAGCCAATGGAAATCGCTCTGGAAGTGCTGGATTATGTTTCGGCTGTCGGCAAGACGTTGAAAATGACGATTCCCAGCGTCCTTTTACAACTCATAACAGTGCTTTTGGCGGGCTACGGCTTCGCGCGGTTCCGCTTCCGGGGGAAAAAGCTGCTGTTCGGGTTGCTGATCTTTACCATCATTGTCCCGGTGCAGTCGTATATCATCCCACTGTACGTAAATTTTAAAAGTCTTGGTCTGCTTAATAAAGACCTACTCTTTTATGTGCAGGCGCTGTTCGGCATGGGGATACGGTCCGGGTTGTATATCTTTATGCTCCGCCAGTTTTTCCGCAATATGCCTTTGGAACTGGAGGAAGCGGCTATGATCGACGGCTGCGGGCCGATGCGCACCTTTACCCGGATTATGCTTCCCAACGCGGGGCCGATGATTGCCACCGTGCTGGTCTTTTCCCTTGTGTGGTATTGGAACGACTATTATCTTTCTTCCATGTTTTACAATGGTTCTTTCCCGATTTCGGTAAACCTGACGTCTCTCAGCTCGCTGCTGAAGAACAGCAACATGGTTTCCGGCATCGCCGAACAGGAGCTGATGTTTATGCGGGAATCCATTTTGGCCTGCGGGTGTCTGGTTACCATACTCCCGCTGCTGGTATTATATATTTTTGCCCAGCGCTTCTTCACCGAGGGGCTGGAGCGCAGCGGTATCGTCGGTTAGAAAGGATGGATGACAACCATGATAAACGTTAGAAAATGGCTTTTACTCGCAGGCGCAGCCGCCGCTTTGGCGATACTTCCTCTGGCAGGCTGTTCGCAGACTGACGGCGGTTCTTCCGACCCCAAGGGAGGGACGATTGAAAGCGAAAAAGGCGCGACGCTGTCGATTATGATCCCCGGGCATAACCCCAAATCCACGGAAGAATCGGCCTGGCAGAACCCGGTGGTGGAAGAATTCCAAAAACAGTATCCGGATGTGAAAGTGGAATTCATCAATGCCGGTTGGGATACCTGGGAAGAGAAAGTGCTGTCCGCCTATAAAAGCGGCGACCCTATCGACCTGATCAACGACGGGGCGAACAACAACCCGAAATTTGCGCTCAAGGGGATCACGCAGCCGCTTGAAAGCTACATAAACATGGACAACTCCAATCTGCACAAGAATACGATGGACGAGGTGTTCCATTATAACGACCACTATTATGTTGCGGTGAGCGAAACCAACGTAGCGGTGATCTTTTACAATAAAAACATCTTTGAAAACGAAGGCGCAGACGACCCGATGGAGCTCTACGAAAAGGGCGAGTGGAACTGGGATAACTTCACCCGGATCGCCAAGTCCCTGACCAATACCAAGGAAAAACGCTGGGGATACGCGACCGACTATCCCTATCTCTTCTATGGGATGAACGCGACTTCTATGCTGACGCTGGACGACCAATCCAAGTACCAGCTCAATATTGACGCCCCGGCCATGCGGCAGTCCCTGGAGATGGTCCAGGACGCATATTACACCTCCAAATGGGCGGGATACGATGGCGACCCGTGGAGCACTTTCTATAAAGGCAGCGCCGCTATGCTGGGCGACTTCCAGTGGGCGGACGCGCAGATTTTGAATGCGCGTGAATTTGGGCTGGCTGATTTTGAGTACGGCGTAGTGCCGATGCCTATCGGACCGAACAACACTGAAGGCGTTTCCCCGATCACGGCGGCCGGCTGGGCAATCGGCGCGGGTTCCGATTGCCCGGCGCACACGGGCAAGCTGATCGATATGTTGGTGGACGGCCAGGCGGCCTATATCGAAAAGACCAATGCGATTCTGGACGCCGACCATGTGGCCCTCTACAAAAAACTGGCGGAGAAACCCTTCTGCACCAACAGCTATGATTCCGCTGTCGGCGGCGCATATGAAATCTGCGCGGCGGTAGGCGAAGGGCAGAGCATTTCGCAGGCGATTGAGGAATACAAGCCGGAATACCAGCGCAAGGTAGACGAGGCGAATTCCGCCAATGTCAGCACCGGCGAGGAATAACGCCCGCTGTGAAAAAAGGAGAACACTTATGGACCCGAGAATGCGGGAAGATTACACCGAAATGCTTCTGGCGGAAAATGGAGAGGCCCGCTGCACTGTCGTAATCGCTGAAGAAGCGGGACAGAAGGTGCGGGAGGCGGCGGAGGATTTCCGCGCGCTTTTGCAGCGGATGAGCGGGGCGCACTGCCGCATCGTCACGGAAAATGATGCCCCGGCGGACGGCCTGGTTCTGATCGGCCCGTCCCGCCTGACGACGGAGATGGGACTGGAAACTCCGTCAGGGTATCCGGACAATGAACGGGTGCTCCTGCGCCGCCAGGGAAACCGCCTGGCCCTGCTCGGCAACGACGACGGAGCGTATACGGGCACCCAGTTCGCCGTGACGATGCTGTTCGAACGGCTGGGCTGTGGATGGTATTGCCCCGATCCCCTCTGGCAGGTGATCCCTCACAAGGAGACGGTTTCCGTTGGGTATCTGGATATCGATCACCGCCCGGCGTTTATCAGCCGCTACAACAACGTCCTGCGGTTCCATCCGGAGGTTGGACGGCGCTGGTACCTGGGCGGCGACCGCCGGATTTCCGGTCACGGTTTCCCCTTTATGGTCCCCCGCGACGAAAACTTTGAAAAGCACCCGGAATGGTTTTGCATGATCGACGGTAAGCGCAACCCCTTTGTGGATTGGTGGCAGTACTGCTATTCTAACGAAGAGCTGCCACGGGTCTTCGCAGAAAAAATCTGCGAGAAGTTTGAGCAAGACCCTACCTTGGTGCAGTATAGCATCGCCCTAAATGACGGCTGGTACCATGGGTGGTGCGAATGCGACATGTGCCGTCAGATGGGAACGCCGAGCGAAACGGTAATCCTGTTCGCCAACGAGATTGCTCGGCTGGTCGGCAAACGCTTCCCGAAGCACAAGCTCACCTTCCTGGCGTATTTTCCCACCTACCATCCGCCGACCCACCCGATGGAGGTGGAACCGAACGTCGAAGTCATGTTCTGCAAGGAAGCGGATATGTTCCTGCCGGTGGATAAAGGGCCGGACAACGGTTATCACCAGCGCTACCGATTTCAGCAGAGCAAAAATACCTATCCGGCGCCCTGGAAGGAGAATTTCGAGACGTGGAACCGAAGGGCGAAATTTCAGCACATCGCCATTTGGGATTGGTACTGCATTGCGGCCGCCCGGCCGGAGTGGAAGGACATCCCTTGGGTACAGGGAGACGTAGCCACCCGAAATAACCGGTATTGGCGGGATCACGGGGTAGAGTACGTATACAACGACCAAGGCCCCTTGCCCAGTTTTTTTGAGGACGCTGAGAGTTATCCCCTCCGTTTCCCCTTGTGGCATGTAGCGGCGAAAAGCTGGTGGGATAAGGACCTGACCGGTTCCGACATCCTGATGGACGACTGCAAAAAGCTGTACGGCGGCGCGGCGGACCTGATGTTCGCCTATTACAGTTGTCTAGCGGATATCGCGGCGCACAGTACGGCTTTCTCCATCGCCTGGCATCCGCCCGCGCCCGACGAACTGTATACGCCCGAAGCGGTCGCCCGGATTGACGAGATCATGGAACTGGTGGAGACGCGCCTTTCCCGCCAGGAGGAAGCCGTACAGAAGCGCCTGCGGATTCAGTGCGATCTATGGAAAAAGGCCAAGGCGGTTATCCGGGAACGGGGCTGGGAAACGGACGGAGACGAGCCGGATAAAAAGGAAACCACAGAGAAAAAGGACAACAGCCTACAGGAGAAGGAGGCGGACCCGGTATGAAAATCAGAAAGGCTTCGTATGCGGCGCGGGGAATCAGCTTGTTGATGGCGTGTATGCTTCTACTGTCGCTCGGCGCTTGCGGAGGGAAAAAGCCGGCGGTGGAATCCTCTGGTTCCACGACGGGAAGCGCGACGGATACGTCGGGAATGAGCGGGAGTTCGACTACTTCCGACAGTACGGCCACCACTTCCGACGGTACGGCTACCACTGGCGACGGTAGTACAACGGGCGAAAGCGGCACTAGCGGAAACACACCCGGTTCCAGCACCAGCAGCAGTACAAATACCACCAATCCGCCGGCTTCCGGCGACTTCGTCATCGTAGACAACAAAAAAGCAGTCGCCACCATCGTGATCTCCAAAAATGCATCGGATAAAGTGATCGCAGCGGCGACCGACCTACAGGACTATATCAAGCGGATGACCGGTGCGACGGTGAAAGTCGGGTACGACGACGTCGACCGGACGAACGGTAACTACATTCTGGTCGGGCCGTCGAAATATACCGACAAACTGGGGATCAAACAGCCGAAGGGGTATCCTGGCAACGAAAAGGTTATTCTTAAGCGGGTGAATAACTACCTAGTGCTCATGGGAAACGACGACGGCCCTTACCTTGGTACGCAGTATGCAGTAACTATGTTTTTGGAAGAACAGGGCTGCGGTTGGTTCGGCACCAGCGATCTTTGGCAGGTAGTGCCGGCCAAGAGTACGATCAGCGTGAGCAAACTGGACGTTACCCATACGCCGAAGTTTACCAGCCGTCAGAATAATGTGTGGGGCAACTATCGCCTGCTTGGCCAGCGCTGGTATTTAGGCGGAGAGGAAAATACCTACGGCCATTATTTGCCCAACCTGGTACCGAAGGATACTTTCAGCACCCATCCCGAATGGTTCAGCGAGATCAACGGTAAGCGGAACTGTTCCGCTACCTGGTGGCAGTACTGCTATTCCAACAAGGCATTCGCTCGTGAAGTGGGGAAAAAGGTCAGCGCTTACTTTGACAGCAATCCCAATACGGTCACGTATTCCATCACCGCCAACGACGGCTGGGAAACCGATTGGTGTGAATGCAGCGAATGCAGCAAGTACCCAACCGATACCGACCTCATGCTGACCTTCGCCAACCGGGTGGGCGAGGAAGTGGCCAAAAAACATCCGGATAAAAAAGTGGCGATCCTCAGTTACCATTCCACCTGGTTCGCACCGCAAACCAGTGTGAAGGCAGCGTCGAACGTGGAAGTCATGTTTTGTACGGAAACCAGCATGACCAGCCCAATCGAAGACGGGTTGTACCTGGGCGATACCCGCAACCCCATTACACATAACACTTACAAAACTTCTTGGAAAGCCAACTTCCAGAGCTACATCAAAAAGGCGAACCTCAAGAACATTTCTATTTGGAAATGGCTGTGTGTTGCTGCCGATACGTCCGGTGCGGTATGGAAAGATATTCCGTGGGTGCAAGGAGACGTAGCCATCCAGGATCAGAATTTCTGGAAGAAAAACGGTGCGAGTTATGTGTACTACGATCAGGGGCCGCTCGCCGCTTACCGGGAAACCGAGGCGAGCTTCCCGTTGCGTTGGCCGCTGTGGTACGTGGCTGCAAAAGGTATGTGGGACGCCAGTTTGAGCGGCGACGATATTCTGAAAGATGCATGTAACAAGCTGTATGGTAAAGGCGCGGATGCAATGTACGGGTATTATAAGGCGTTGGCTGATGCCAGCGAAGCCTGCACCGGCGACAGCATTACCTGGATTCCTCCAGAACCGTCTGAAATGTATACCCGTTCGCAGGTTTCCAAAATCGACGCGGCGATAGCTAAGGCAAACGCGCAGCTTAAGAATGTCACAGCAGTGGAAAAGGAACGGATGCAGAACCAGATCAAACTCTGGAACACGGCGAAAACCAAGCTGTACTAAGCGGCGTCCGGATTTATTTATTCGAATAAGTTTCATAAAAAGATCCCCTTGCCTTAAAAAGCAAGGGGATCTTTTTATGAAACTGCCGGTATTACTGCGCGGCTTTCTGCAAAGGTGGAAGGAGCGCGTTTGCCGCCCGTTTCCGCTCTTCTACCGTTCTACGTCGGAACTCGCCGGGCGTAACTTGATAACGCGCTTTAAAGAGACGGCAGAAATATGATTCACTGGAAAAACCGGACTGAAAGGCGATCTCCCCGACGTCTAACCCGGTAAAACGGAGCTTTACCGTGGCTTCATATAGACGGTAATCAATCAGGTATTCGCCGGTCGTCGTCCCTGTTACCCGTTTAAACCGCCGGTAAACGGTGGAAGGGTCGCAGTTCACTATTTCCGCCAGACGGTGCGTGGTTAAGGACGGATCGTAATACTGGGACCAGATGGTGAACAGAATGCGGGATACATCGTCATATCCCTCCGGAATGACACAGTCATAAAGGGGATGCCCTTCCGTAGGGCAGGTGTTGTAATACAGTCGCTCCAAAATGCTGAGTATGTCCATGAAATAAGAGCGGGTGCGGCAGGTCCAGTACCAATCCGGCTGCTTCTCCAATTCCTCTGCCGTGATATGGAACAGCGAATGAACTCGGGTGGTGATCGTTGGAGGAATCCCGGCGACAAAGGTGCTTCGGAAATCGTTGTGAAGGAAAGGATAGAGTTTGAAGACATCGTGGAGGTCGCAGAAATCCTCAAATTCCGCCTTACGGATAAACTCGTCCGTCAAGTTTTTATTAATGAAGCGGGGGTGGAAAAGAATCGACGCGGCTTTCAGGCCGCGGGAGGAGAGCAGGCGGAATTCCTGCCAGGGATTCAGGCATAAAAATGCCGGCCCGGAACAGACATGCCG
This sequence comes from uncultured Clostridia bacterium, assembly GCA_946499275.1. Classification (GTDB taxonomy): domain Bacteria; phylum Bacillota; class Clostridia; order Oscillospirales; family Acutalibacteraceae; genus Avimonas. The sequence goes on from CAMMRL010000009.1 coordinate 26,193, forward strand.
GGTATCTTCCAGCAGAAATTCGAGACATCCCTTTTCAATAAAACAAAGGAAATAGTGGGGAGGAACTTCCCGCAGCGTCTCTCTTTTCCGACAGACCATCGGTATTTTCCGCTCGAGCGGATGGGCGCGGTCGACGGTGTACAACTTTTCCATAGATCCATTCCTTTCTTTTTATAAGGCAGAGTGTGTATTTCGGCTCGCCGTGAAACCGGCGGGCAAACGGCGGAAGGGGTGTGGACAACCAAGGTCGGCATCGGGAGTAAACCATAAAAATGAAAAAGAACCTTCCAAGGCATCCATCCGGTCAGCGGATGCCGTATGGTATCCGTTACAGCGGCGTTATACCATGGAAGGTCTTTTTTAGCAGATGGTAAATAAGGAGTCATAAAAGAGATTGTTTTCCGTGTATGGATACCGGGAACCGGCAGACCGAGTAGTGGGTTCCTGGGGTGGAATAGAAAGGGGCCTATCCGGCAGTGTTTGTTATGATCTTGCTTTAACTGTGTAAAAAAGTTGTCCATGCTAAATATTCTGCATGAATAGTACTACAAATTGCAAGCCTTCTATAATGAAAATAGCTGGATATCGTGATACTGTTTTTTAGGCGCAAAAAATGTGGAAACGGAACCATTTCCGTCGAATAATGGCGGGCAAACTTTACCGGAGGGGATGTAATCTTGGAAAAATCACAGGCCGGGCGAAGGCGGTTGCGAAGCGTCTTGCAATTCGGCAAACGATATACGCCGCTGTTTGTGCTGGCGGAAATCTGCATATTGGTTTCTTATACCGTATCGCTGTTGCTGCCGCTGAATCTGACGCGGCTGACCGACCGGGTGCTGCTCGGCAGGGAATACGATCTGCTGGCGGACGTGCTGGGCGCGTATGCGCTGCTTTTTTTGACGGCGGCGGCGTTCAATATGCTATACGCCTGGGCCTGGCAGTCGCTGAACAACCGGTACATTGTGGACATAAAGAACGCGGCGTTTGAAAAAGCGGTGCGCGCGAAGCCCTCCATCCTGGCCGGCCGCAACGCGGGCGATACCATGAGCCGGATTGATATGGACAGTGAACAGTTCCTTCACGTAATCCAGCGCAACCTGTTTCATTTTGTGAATTCGGCGCTGCTTTGCACCGGGATTCTCGCAGTCGTGGCGAGGATCAGCCCCTGGATTGCCCTGCTTTTGCTGGCGGCTGCCGCATTGCCCATCCTCGTCACCCGCTTAAACGGCCGGCTGACGGAGCGGTTTGCCCGCTCTTCCCGCGAAGTGGAGGGGAACTTTTCCGGCCGGTTGTTCGAGATCCTGAAAGGGATGCGGGAAATCCGGCTGTTCTGTGCCGAAAAATGGGCGCAGGCTCAGGTGCTGGAGCCGCTAAAAACATTGGTACGGCTGGGAAACCGGAGCCGGAGGGTGGATTTCCTCGCGGATAAGGAGATCAACCTGATCAACTTGCTGGCCAGCTTGGCGATTTACGCGCTGTCTGCCTGGCTGATCCTGCAAGGGCGGATGACGGTCGGGCTTTTCCTAGCGGTGATCGAGTACGTCGCGCTACTGCATAAAAAGATGAACTGGATGCTGCGGATTTACCTGGATTGGTTTTGGCGAAAGGTCAGCATCGACCGGGTGAACGAACTGTTGGATGGGGAGGAGGAACCTTCCGGCGGCCGTTCGCCGGGCGAGGAAATCGAAACTCTCCGCTTTGACCATGTGGATTTTTCTTACGGGGATACGCCGGTGCTGAAAGACGTATCCTTTACCATCCGCCGGGGGGAGCATGTGGCGATTGTAGGCGCGAGCGGGGTGGGAAAATCCACCATTGCGGAAATGATGCTCCGCTTTTACAGTCCCGCGTCCGGCCGGGTCTTGGTCAACGGGATGGACGCCCGGAAGCTGGACGTCCAGGCGCTCCGGCGGCGGATAGGTTTCGTGGGGCAGGATATCTTGCTGTTTGATGAAACGCTGCGGTATAACCTGTTGCTCGGCGGTGGGGAAAAGAGCGATAGGGAACTCCTCGCTGTCTGCGAACGGGTAGGGTTGGGCGATTTTGTCCGGCGGTTGCCGGAGGGACTAGACACCCAGCTGGGCGCGGCGGCCCACGGCTTGTCCGGCGGACAGAAGCAGCGGGTGATGGTCGCCCGAGTGCTGCTAAGGGACGCCGGGTTCCTCATTCTGGACGAAGCGACTTCGGCGCTGGATGTGGAGATTGAGGAGAAGCTGTGGAGTGAGGTGGCGGGGCCGGATAACGGCCGGACGATGGTGGTTATTTCCCACCGCTTGCAGACCATCCGGGAATGCAGCCGGATTCTGGTACTCAAAGAGGGCCGGATTGTTGGGGAAGGGACCCATGGCGAGTTATTACAAACCAACCCGGCGTATCGGGAACTATTTGGAGAGGAAGAAAAGATCGTTGAATAAGAAAAGAAAGCGGGGGATGGACACGTCGGCACAGTTTTTCAAACGTTGGAAGCCGCGCCGCCTGACGATGCTCAAACGGATCGGCCCTTACATTGCCGCGTCCAAAGGGTCGGTGCTGATGCTGTTGCTGGTCAGCGCGGCGACGGTGCCGGTGTCGATGATGGGGCCCCGGCTGACCCAGCGTCTCATCGACGAGGTGATGGCCAAAGGGAATGCCGCTTTGCTCGGCCCGGTCGCGGCGGGATTTTTGCTGGTGTTCGCCGTACAGTTTTTGCTGGGGGCGGTCGGCCTGTACTGTTCCAACCGCCTGCTTAACCGCTTCACGCTGAGCGTGCGGGGCCAGGTATGGGAAAAGCTGCTCCACATGCCCTATGCGGACTATGAAAAGCAGGAGACGGGCGACTTGAAAATGCGGCTGATGGATGATGTGGACAGCTTGGGTAACTTTGTCAAGGAACAGGCAGCCGACTATCTAACCGCGCTGTTTACCGCTCTTTTTGCCCTGGGACTATCCTTATGGCTGGATGTGCGGATGACCCTGCTTTGCCTGCTGATTGTCCCGGCGGTATTCCTGGTCAATTTCCTGATCGGCCGGGGCACGCAGAAGGTTAACGAAGAGATCCGGCAGGTGAACGAAGAATATTACACCTTTGAACACAACGCCTTCCAATTTTGGAAGGAGATCAAGGCCCAATGTGTGGAGGAGGATTTCATCGGCCGTTTCCATACTTATCGAACCGCGCTGGCCAAGCTGGGGATGCGGTCCATCCGATACTGGTTTTACAACGAGGTGTTTACGGACTTCAAAGCCAATTACATGACGAAAGTGCTGGTCTATGTCGTCGGGGTTTTTGCCGTGATGGATGGGCGCATCAGCGTGGGTTCGCTGATCATGTTCGGGGAGTATTTCGGGATGCTGGTGACGGCGCTGGATACCCTGAACGGCAAAAGCGTGACGTTGAGGGTGAACGCCCCGTATTACGACCGGGTGTTTGAAACGCTCCATTTTCCACAGGAAAGCGTGCAAGGGAAGCGGGATGTGGAACTGCGGGGGAATATCTCCCTGCGTGGGGTTTCTTTCACGTATGCGTCGGGCGAGGGCGATGCACTCCAGCGGGTAAACCTGGATATCCGCCGGGGCGATTATGTGGCGGTGATCGGACGGAGCGGCTGCGGGAAAACCACCCTCGCCAAGCTGATCCTTGGGCTGTACCCTCCGGAAAAGGGGAGGATCTATTTCGACGGGGTGCCGGCGGAGGAGCTGACCGGGGAATGCATCCACCGGCAGATCGGGGTAGTGATGCAGGACAGCATCCTGTTCAACATGAGCATACGGGACAACCTGCGTCTGGCCGCACCCGAAGCGTCGGACGGCGAACTGAGGGAAGCATGCCGCCGGGCCGGCATTCTCTCGTTTATCGAAAAGTTGCCGGAGGGTTTCGGCACGATGGTGGGGGAACGGGGTGTGAAGCTGTCCGGCGGGCAGCGTCAGCGGTTGGCCATCGCCCGGGTATTGCTCCGCCGCCCGAAGGTGATCCTTTTTGACGAGGCGACCAGCGCGCTCGACAGGATGTCGGAGGATGTGGTCAACCGGGCGATCGATGATATTTCCCGGGATATGACGGTGCTGGTCATCTCCCATAAGCCGGTGACGGTGCACAGGGCGAAGACGGTGGTGGTTATCGAGGACGGTGCGGTCACCGGCTGCGGGAGCCATGAGCAGTTGCTGCACAGCAACGGCTTTTATCAGAAGTTGGCCGGCAGCTTTTGAACCGGCTGATGCCGCAGCAAAGAGGAAACCGAATAAGGAAAAGGAAGGGAAACGTACAATGTTGGATAGGGAAAAGCAATTGGTGCTGGAGCTTTGCCGTTTCCGGGACAGCCGGAAGGAAAAGCTAGAGGAGTGGCTAATGCAACCGCTGGATTTCCCCTGGGTACTCGGCCAGCTATTATATAACCGGATGGGTGGCGTGGCGTATTATGTGCTGCGGGAACGGGGTCTGCTTGGCATGGTGAACCGCGAGTTCCGCAACGCGTTGATGAGCGCCTATACCTCCGCCGAGCGGAAAACCGCGTCCTTTCTCGCGGAGCTATCCGCCTTGAGCCGGACGTTTGAAGGGGCGGATTTCCGGTATGCGTTCTTAAAAGGGGCGGCGCTGGTAAGCCGGTATCCATCGGGGCTGCGCACCTCCAACGATTTTGACGTTCTGGTCGCTCCGGGAGATGTGTCCAAAGTGTCCGACCGGCTAGCCCTTGCAGGATTCCGGCAGGGAAACGTGCGCGGCGGGCGCTTCGTCCCGGCCGACAGGAGGGAGATCATCGCTTCCCGGATGAACCGGGGAGAGACGGTACCGTTTATCCGAGAAATCAACCGACCGGATATGCCGTTTTGTGAGGTGGATATCAATTTTTCACTGGAGTTTAGGCCCCAGCAGGATACAGTGGTGCTCGAACGCTTCCTGGACAGGGCGGAACCATCCATCAACACCGCGAATGGAACATTGTATACCCTGGCGGATACCGATTTCCTGCTTCATCTCTGCACCCATCTGTTTAAGGAGGCGACGGTGTACGATTGGGTGCGTATGGGCCGGGACGTGTCGCTGTATAAATTCTGCGACATCTATCTTTATCTGCGTGAGCTGTCGCAGGGAACAGCTGTAACGCTGGGGCAAGCCGCGGCAGATTGCGGGCTGCAAAAGGAGTGCTATTACAGCTTTTCCTATACCCGGGAACTGTTCGGAATCCGCAACGGCGTGGTCGACAAATTGCTCGATGCTCTGCGCCCGGAGGAGTTGTCCTTCATGCGGGAAATCGAATCCCCGTCCCAGAGGAGACGGTTTTCATATAATATGGACCCGGTGGAATGGCTGTTCTGCAGCGACCGGATGAACCGTTTGCGGGAAATCCCAGGATAAAAACTCGGCGTTCGGCTATGTGTGCTTTTCACGACAGAGGTAAAAGCGTGTTTTAAATTGCGGCGGTACAACAGTGCCTTTATAATAGAAAGGAAAGATTATAAAATGGAATTGCTTATGAAGCCCCACCGTACGCCGGGGATGCTGATCACCTTCTGTGGCCTGGACGGCTGCGGCAAAACCACCATGATCCGGCGGCTGGTAGAGATATTGGAAAAGCAGGGCTGTTCGGTCCTGCTCACCAAGCAGCCCACGGATTTTGTGCGGAAATCGCGGATTTTCCGCACCTATATGGATAGCCCTGACCATGACGCGTATGATTACCGTAGCCTTTCCCTATTGGCGGCCAGCGATCGGGTGCAGCATTCCAATCGGGTGATCGCCCCTGCGCTGGCACAGGGGAAAGTCGTGATCAGCGACCGGTATTTTTATTCCTGCCTTGCCAACCTTCACGCCCGGGGCTTTTTGAGGGACCGTTGGATTTATGAGATCGCGCGGGACATCCCTCAACCGGATGTCGCGTTTTTCCTCGATGTGGATGTGGATACCGCCATCCGCCGGGTGCGCGGCCGTGAGGAAGAGAAGGACCGGTATATCGATGTGGAGCTCCAGCACCGCCTGCGGCGGGAATACCGGGAGATGGCTGCCGGACGAAACGGCAACCTTGTCCCGACCGACACCAGTGAGGAGGAAAGTTTTGGTCTGATCTGGACGGCGGTGCAGGCGATTTTGAGCGAAAAGGACGGCGGGGTGCGGTATGCCTGAACAATCATCCGTTTACGGCATGTCCTGCGTGGAAAACCAGACTCTTTTTTTGCTCCGGACCTGCGGATGGGATATTTCCCGTCTCTATAGCCATTGTGCGATCCCTCTGCGGGAACTGTTTTATCTCTTTGCCCGCTGTGGGCTGCGGTATGAGCGCTTTGAGCGTATTCCCCGGATCCATCAGCAGCTGCGGGAGGAAGGGCTGCTGTCCATAACCAAAAGGGAGGATGGAGCAAAGGAGACGGCCGCCGCGGCGCGCGGGGCGGGATGGAACCAGGCAGTGCTGATGATGGTGGATACCGTTTTCGCCCGGTGCGTCCTGCACGCCCGCGGGTTACGGGACGACCATTACGTGCGGCTGTTGCCTGACGGGGATGGTTTCCGCCTGCGGAATGATCTACCGGAAACCGAAGCGTTCCTCCGTCCGGAGGAACTGGCGAGTGCATACGCGGGCCGGTATCTTTTTGTTCAGGTGATACGGGCCAATACACCGGCAGACGACCGGCGGCGATGGGAGCGCCGGATTTTTCGCGCGGAGGATCTGGAGCCTTTTTATTTGGAGCCGGACGACATGGATGACACGGAGGACCTAGCGCGGAGACTGCGGGATATGGCGGGGATTTACAAGCTTACGCGGTACCAGATGCGGGCGTATTACGCCCATGCTATGGATACATCTTTCATGGATGCGACGCTGCTGCAGGCGGAAAAACGGTACGCCCAATTTGAATACTGCAACCTGCGGCGGGAAAAGAGCCAGGAACGCCTGTTTGCGCTGCTGCGCGGCCTGAACGAAGAAGACGTCGCCCTGACGAAGCGGCTTCGGGCCGGGTTGGAGACCACCGGTATCCGGTCATGGGACGGAGAAGTCCACGGTACGTAAGTAAAAAGCGGATAAAAATCCAACTGTGGAAATAGAGCTTGAACGGACGCCGGGGCACAATACCCCGGTCGCTACGAGAAAGGATGGGTCATAGGAATGGAAACAACAAAAACAGCAGTAAACGAGGTGGCGGCGTCCCTGAGCATACTGGACGGCCAGCCCGAGACGACGGCGATCGGCGAAGGGACCTCGCTACGGGACGAGCTGGGATTCGACTCGTTGAAAATGGTGGAGCTGATGGTGGCACTGGAGGAACGGTTTGCCATCCGGCTCGAGGAGTCCGACCTAGATCCTCAGGCGTTGGACACGGTGGGCGACCTTTACGGGCTGGTGGATAAATACCTGGCCGGCTGACGGGAGGGAAAAGCGTTGCTTTGGGAGTATCTTAAAGAAAGGATACGGGAACATCCGGACAGTATGGTGGGCGACGAGAAGGAATGCCGGTCCTTCGCCACGTTGCTGGAAGAGACGGAAGAGCAGGCCAAGACCCTCCCTGCCGGTAAAATCGGCTTGTACTGCGACCGGGAATTCCATGTCGCCCAGGGGCTGCTAGCCTGCCTGGCGGCAGGGGCGATAGCGGTTCCTTTGTCCCCGCGGTATGGGGAGGGGCATTGCCGGAAAATTATCGAAGGGATGGACTTAACTACCTTTCTAACCGACCGGGGCGGAGACGGCTCGCTCCGCTTAGAGGTGCGCGGTCAAGAGGAACCGGAGAGCGAAGACCTAACGGATGTGGCGCTGATTATGTGTACGTCGGGCACCACCGGGCAGCCAAAAGGCGCGATGATTACCAAAGCGGGGCTGCAGGCCAATCTCCAGGATATCGAGCGGTATTTCCAAATCGGCCCGGGAGACCGCGTGCTTATTTCCAGGCCTTTGTACCACTGCGCGGTGCTGACCGGGGAATTCCTGATTTCCCTGGTTACGGGGGCCAATATCGTGCTGTACGACGGAGAGTTCAATCCTTTGCAGGTGATGAAAAAGGCGCAGCGGCAACATATTACCGTCATGGGCGGCACTCCGACCTTTTTCTATCATTTGTGTATGCTGGCGGCGCGAAGTCCGCAGCCGCTTGCGCTGCGGTCGGCGGTAGTCAGCGGGGAATGTATGACCCCGGCGGTGGCGCGGCGAATGCGTGCGGCGCTACCCGATACGGCGATTTACAATGTGTACGGATTGACCGAAGCAAGCCCCCGAGTATGCTACCTCCCGCCCGACCGGTTTGACGGCAACCCCTGTTCGGTAGGTCGAGCGCTCGTCTCCCTGGAACTCCGGATAAGCGATGAAGACGGTGGCGCGTTATCTCCTGGTGAAGCGGGTGAGCTACTGGTACGCGGCCCTAGCCTGATGAAAGGCTATTACCGCCAGCCGGAGCAGACCGCCCGCGCCCTGCGGGACGGATGGCTCCACACGGGGGACATCGCCACGATGGACGCCGAAGGCTTCGTGACTATCCATGCCCGCCGGGATAATCTGATTATACGGGCAGGGATGAACATTTATCCCGGGGAGATTGAAAACGCGCTGCAGCAGGACGCCGCGGTAAAAGAGGTGCTGGCTTACGGCGTACGGGAAGGGGTCAGTCAGCGGATAGCGATGAAGGTGGTGATGGCCAATCCATCGGCCACTAAGGCGGATTTCCTTGCGGTATGCCAGCGTCGGCTGCCGTCTTATCAGCTGCCGGACATCGTGGAACTGACGAGCCGGTTGGAACGCAACGGATCCGGAAAGCTCATCCGGCCGAAAACGGGAGCGCCGGTGCAATAGAGGAGATACCTATGATTGAAACGGAATACAAACAGTTGATGGAAATGACGGCATTTTATCGGCTGAAAGACTGTGTCCGGCAGCAATTTCCCGATGCGCAGGTGAAGGACACGGTGCAGGTGAACGATTATTATGACACAGCGGATGGCTTTCTGCGTTCGCAGGATATCACCCTGCGCATCCGCCATACGGAGGAAGGGCTTTGGCTGCAGAGCAAAGCCCACTTTGTGGGGACGGAAGCGTTCCGCCGCAGCGAAGAACACGGCTGCTTGATCGCGTCGGTGCCGAATTCCCTGAGACTGACGGGTTTTCCCGGACGGCGGTTTCTCCGACAGGGGAACCTGGTGACCCGGCGCACCCGTTTTCTCCTGGAAAACGGCCTGCGGCTGGATTTCGATGTGAATTATTACGAAGGCGTCACCGACTATGAGCTGGAAGTGGAGTTTCGCCCGGACGAGATAGAACGCAGCCGGCAGGTACTGGAACAGTTGGGGCTTGAGGAATCCTCGCCGGGCGACGGGAAAGCTACCCGGTTTTTTGCCGCAAAGAATCGGCGGGCGGCGGAAACCGTGGAAATGGATTTGGGCTTTGCCGGATGGACGGAAAATTTGGAAGCCGGAAAGGCGGCAGCACACTCGGCCGGGCAAACGATGAGGGAGGGAACGGAAAATGCCGGATAAAAAACCAGAAATCACCTTGGAAACGGTGTGCTTAATCGTCAACCGCGCCATCGCGCCACTGACGGTGGAACCGTCGCAGGCGGACGAGGATTTGCAGGAACTGGGAATGGACTCCCTGGGGCATGTGGCGGTAATTGTGGAATTGGAAAAGGAGTTCGGTATCCAGATCCCGGAGGAAGGGCTGCTGTTTTCACAGATGAATACCCTGCGGAAAATTACGGAAGTGGCGGCTGGAGCCGAACAGATGGAAGAAGGAGCGTAATGGGATGGAAACGATGAATAACATGATGTCGCACAGAGGAGAAGCCCGCTGTGTACTGCCGGTCCGCCCACCGGAGTATTCCTACCACGCACGGGACGGGGCGCTTTTCGCTCTGATCGGCACGAAAGAGGAACAGACCCTTCCATGGGTAGCCAACAATTTCCTGAATCTCGAAATACGCAAAGATTACACACAGGGGTTTGTGGCTGATTTTGTAATGCTGGATATGTGGGGTAACTGCCCGTGGATTATCCGGCACAACATTCCTCATGCGGTGGTAAAAGCAGCCGGACTGGACTGCGTGGAGTTTATCAAACGGGTGGTGTCGAGCGGGTACTACTGTTTTTTACATATTGACAGATACTACCTGCCGGTTTATCCACTGTCTTATCACAAGATGCATTTTTATCATGAGGTTCTGGTTTACGGTTATACAGAAACGGAAATCCTGTTTTGCGATTACATTGATGGCAGAAAGTATCACACCTTTTCCGGTAGTTATGACGATTTCCGGGCGGCATACCAAAGCAATGCCGATGGCAATGCCTGGGATTACTTATCAGGAATGGATATCCTGGAACTGCGGGACTGCGACTGGTACGAATACGATCATGATAAGCTGATCCGGGAACTGACGGAATACGTGCAGTCTCGCTGCGAAACCACCCTGTATGACCTCTACCCCGGCGGCAAAGCGAATAAGTCGGCTACCTTTTTTGGTTTGGAAGTTTACTTTTCCCTTCTTGATTTTTTGGAACTGGTGATGGAAAACGAAAAGGTACAGCTGACAATCCTGCCGATCCAACTGGAATACTGCCACAAAACCCTTATGCGCCGCCGCCTTGCCTATTGGATTCAGCAAAAACGGCTGGATCCTGCCGAACGCTGCTGCACACTGCTGGAAACGGCGGAAAAGGAATGCCTGCTCGCGCGCAACTACGCTTTGAAATCCCAGGCGTTAGGCGACCGTGGAGTCCTAGCCGACGCGATGACGCATCTTCGCCGTGCGCAACAGGCTGATTGGGAAGGCTCGGTCCGCCTGCTGGAAGCCCTCAAAAACGGATAAAGAAACGGGAAAGCGCCCCGCCTGCAATTGACCAGGAGGGGCGCTCTTTTTATCTTGCTTAACAAAGCAGAGTTTATATTGCGGTTGAGAAACTATATCGAGTTTGGGAAAGGGATCCGGTGTCGCGAAAAGCCTTTTTACATAGGATGAGAAAGGAGGAATAAAAGCACGGATATATGTCCGCATTTGCCGGCGTGTTTTGTGCTATACAAGGAAGGCGGTTTACATACGATGAATTGGACAACAGATTCCCTGATTTCCTTTGTGGAGATATGTCTTTTGGTGACGGCGGTTTCTGCGGACGCATTTGTCGCAAGCTTTGCCTACGGCGCCAGCCGGATACAAGTGCCGATGACTTCTGCAGCGGTCATCACAGTAATTAGCACGGCCTTTTTAATGCTTTCTTTGCTGCTCGGCGGTATCCTCCGGCCGTTGCTGCCCAGCGGGTTGACAAGAGGGCTTTCCTTCGGCATTTTATGTATGCTTGGGTTTGTCAAATTGTTTGACAGTAGCCTGAAAGCCTTTTTGCGCCGCCATACCGCCATTTGCCGGAAGTGGCGGGTCGGCGGCTTTGAACTCCGCTTTATCCTCCGCATTTATGCCGACCCGGAAGAGGCGGACAGCGACCGGTCCCGTACGTTGTCCCCGCGGGAGGCGGCGCCGTTGGCCGCCGCCCTTTCGTTGGACGGACTGGCGGCCGGATTCGGCGCAGGATTAGCCACCGTCAATTATGCAGTGGTGGCGTTGCTGTCGCTGGGCATTGGGGCGGGGTGCATCCTCCTCGGTTCAGCTGCCGGACGGCGGGTGGCGGAGAAGACGCCCTTCGATTTGTCCTGGGCAGGCGGTGCCATGCTGCTTGTGCTGGCGGTGATGAAGCTTTTGGGGTAAGGAAACGGATGATCCGAGGAGCGTACGATAATGCGGCTTATTCCTAAAGGAACGTCGGCGATGGAAAAGGAAAAGATAAGAGTTTTCCCAGCCAGGCATGGTTGACGTTTTCTGACGCATACAATATACCATACGGCTCCGAGCCGGTAAAACAAAGAGGTGGTGACCGATATGGAAATTCATGTGGTGAGACCGGGGGAATCCCTGTATTCCATTGCACAGGCATATGGGACGACGGCTGCCCGCCTGGCGCAGGACAATGAGTTGCCGCCGCCGTACGAGCTGGCTGTCGGGCAAACAATCGTGGTATTGTACCCACGCCGGGTATATACGATAACGGCGGGGGACACGCTCGGCGGCATTGCGCAACGGTATGGAGTGACCGTCAACCAGCTTTTACGCAATAACCCGCAGCTCAACGGCGTGGCAACACTGGTGCCTGGCCAGGTACTGGTGATTGATTTTGAAGGGGAAAAGCAGGGGGAAATGGCGGTAAATGGCTATGCATATACCTACATCGACCGGCAGGTGCTGCGGAAAACGCTGCCCTATTTAACGTATCTGACGGTATTCACCTACGGCTTTACACCGGAAGGAACGCTCATCGGGATCGACGACCAGGAGTTGATCGACCTGGCGCGGGAATACGGCGTTGCGCCCTTGATGCATGTTTCTACTCTGACGGATGAGGGGAATTTCAGCAGCGAGCTGGCCGGTTCCATACTCCGCGATACGGCGGCACAGGATCGGCTGATTGATGCAATCCTTGCCAATATGCGGGCGAAAGGGTACTATGGGCTGGATATCGATTTTGAGTACTTGGGAGAAGAGAACCGGGACGCCTATACGGCTTTCCTCGGAAAATTGACGCAGCGGCTCAACGCGGAGGGATACCCGGTCATTGCCGCGCTTGCACCCAAAACAGATGACGAACAGCCTGGTGATTTATACCAGGGGCACGACTATGCCGGTATAGCCGCCGCGGTGAATTTCGTGCTGTTGATGACCTATGAATGGGGATATGCATATGGACCTCCCATGGCGGTTTCCCCGCTCAACAAAGTACGGGAAGTGCTGGATTATGCCGTGACGAAGATGGATCCGAGCCAAATTTTCCTGGGTATTCCCAATTACGCATATGACTGGACGCTCCCGTTTGTTAAGGGGGAATCCAAGGCCCGCGCCTTGTCCAATGTGCAGGCGGTGGAACAGGCGGTCGCCAGGAATGCGGCGATCTCCTTCGACCCGGTTGCCCAGGCGCCGTATTATACATATTTTGATGAACAGGGAAGGGAACACGAGGTATGGTTTGAAGACGCCCGCAGCGTAAACGCCAAGCTCGCTCTTATCCCGGAGTACGGACTCCAAGGTGGGAGTTATTGGCAGATTATGAAGTACTTTCCGCAGAATTGGCTGGTGCTTAACGCCCTGTATATAATTCAAAGGGTGCTGTAACCCCTGTGACCAGGAAAATCACAGGCCGCGCGAAAATCCGCGCGGCCTGTGTCCGGGAAGTTTCCTATCACGGTTCCGTAATTGGTTTTGCCTTCTGCTTGGAAGTTTTGGCGCGACCCTGAATTTCCGGTACGGGAGGTACGTCGTTTTTGGGAAATCGCGCTTTGTGGTTGCTTTCTGTACCGTGCGGTTGCTTGGGGTCCGGACGGCGCATACCTGCTTTTGCCATAGCTTTCTCCTTATTGCTATCGTTGACGTAAAAATCCAAAATACCTGCCGAAAGGGAAATTATTGGCTTTTTTTGTTGTGAGATGAACCGGTCTTCCGTTTCTTGGCGCTTTCCATGTTTACCGAATTCTTGGACAACGGGATATCATAAATATCACTGTACGAGTCCACTTCGGCGGACGAATCGGGTGCGGCCGGTATCAGGCCGGTGCATTCCATGGAGGATGCGACGGCAAACAGGTTGTCGAATAATTCCCGATCGTCTTCGTTATCATAAGGCTGGGCATGGGGATAATGCATGCAATCCTCTCCTTCTCCCAAAATTATGGCTTCAACAACGATGCTTGCATATTTTGAAACCTCTTTTAGTCTTTGCACGGGCAAGCGGAATTTACTGCGGAAATTCTGTCATCCAGGATCTGGAAAAACAATAAACAGATAAGAGGGAACTGGACCGGCTTTGTCGCATATACTGGGATGGGCATGATCCGCGTAGTTATCATTCTAGAAAGGCGTGGAACGGTATGGCAACCTATCAGGGGATTGATGTGTCCACCTTTCAGGGAGAGATCGATTGGCAGCGTGTAAAAGCGGCGAAAATCGATTTTGCCATTATTCGAGCCTCCTATGGCTGGGAGGACCGCGAACATCAGGTAGATGTGCGTTTTCATCAAAATGCGAAAGGCGCGACGGCCGCGGGGGTGCCTTTCGGCGCTTATCATTATTCGTATGCGACTTCGGTGGAGGAGGCGCATGAGGAGGCCGCTTTTTTCCTGGATGTAATCCGGGGTTACCAGCTTGCCTATCCGGTGGCTTACGACCTTGAAGAGCGGGCGCAGCAAGCGCTGGGAAGGGACGCCGTCACCGCGATTGCGAAGGCATGGTGCGACGACATGAAGGCGGCCGGATACTATCCTATGGTGTATTCCAACCTAAGTTTTATGCGCAATTTTTTGACGGAGGAATTCCGGCGGGAAAACGAACTGTGGATTGCGCAGTATAACGATACGCCCACCTACGGCAGCCCGTTCGGCATATGGCAGTATACCAGCGGCGGCGCGGTGGATGGAATATCCGGCCGGGTGGACTGCGACTTGTCGTATAAAGATTATGCCGCCATCATCAAGGAGGGCGGCTTTAACGGTTTTGAGAAACCCGCACCCCCGCCGGAACCGGATCCCGAACAACCGGAAGAAACTACCGTCACCGTAAAAGCGGGGGACACCCTGTCGGGCATCGCGGCAAAGCATGGGATGTCCTGGCAGGAGCTGTACGCGTATAACGGCAACAAGGAGGTCATTGGGGACGACCCCAATCTCATTCGTCCGGGGATGGTGCTGCACCTTCCTTCGGCCGGAGGATCGAAGCCGGTTCTTCGGGTTGGCTCCAAGGTACGCTATAGCGGCCGTCTATACGGGGACAGCTATGGCGGGAATCCCGGCAAAACGGTGGACGGCACGTATACGGTGACCCGGATTATCAACGGCCGCAAGGCCGGCGTTCTGTTGGATCAGGTAGGCTGGGCGCCTGCGGACCGGCTCAGCGTGTTAAGCTGAAAGCTGATTGATCCATTAAATAGGGAAAAGAAAACGCCCTAGAAGAATCAAGCCGGTTCTTCTAGGGTGTTTTTGCGTTTAATCGGAACTATGGAGTGGGATTATTCCATGTTGATATCCAGTGGCTTATCCAGCTCTTCCGAAACGTATTTGCCATTTTTCTTTCGCTGGCGGACACACTCCGACAAAAGATATTCGATCTGTCCGTTCACGGAGCGGAAATCGTCCTCCGCCCAGGCGGCGATTTCATTATACAGCTTGGCGGAAAGGCGGAGCGGAACCTGTTTTTTTTGCGTATCGGCCATATCAATACAAGCTTCCCGAATTGACGACCGGCTGGGCGTCGTGATTGCCGCAAAGCACCACCAGCAGATTGGAAACCATCGCCGCTTTCCGCTCCTCGTCCAGTGTGATGGTGTTGTTTTCGCTCAAGCGGTCCAGAGCCATTTCCACCATACCCACCGCGCCGTCGACAATCATTTTGCGTGCGTCGATAATGGCGGAAGCCTGCTGGCGCTGTAGCATGACCGCGGCGATTTCCGGCGCGTAGGCGAGATAGGTGATCCTCGCTTCCAGAATTTCCAGCCCGGCCTCCGCCACCTTCCCCTGTATTTCATCCCGTATACGGGCAGCGACCACTTCGCTGGACCCGCGCAGGCTACCTTCGTCGGCGATGCCGTCGCCGGTGGTATCCACGTTGGGGGCTACGTCGTACGGATAAATGCGCACGATATTCCGCAGGGCGCTGTCACACTGCAGGGACAGGTATTCTTTGTAGTTGTCGACGTTGAAAACCGCCTTGGCCGTATCCACCACCCGCCAGGTGACGGCAATACCGATTTCGATGGGATTGCCCAAGCAATCGTTGATCTTCTGCCGGTTGTTGTTGAGGGTCATAATTTTCAGGGATATTTTCCGGTTGACGGCTTCCGCAGTAACCGCCGTCTGGTTGGAAGTGAAGACAATGGACTTCCCCGCCCCGCCGTCCACGTCGCCGCTCTGGCTGAGCCGGGTTTTCGCCGCTGGATTCACCGCGGAACAGAAGGGGTTGACAAAATAGAAGCCGTCGCTTTTCAGGGTGCCTACATATTTGCCGAACAGGGTGAGCACCAGCGCTTCCTGGGGTTTCAAAATTTTCAGCCCCATCAGAGGAAGCCACCCGACCGCCAGCCAGACGATGCTCACCACCATCAGGGTGACCGCCAGGGCGGATGTCTCGGCTTCCAACAGTATACAGCTGAAAACCAGCCCCACGATCGCTACGGCATACAGAAAAAGGAAGAGCAGCATGAACGCCAACCCGTTTTTCTTGTTGTTTAAGATTTTTTCATTCATCCAAAGGGCCCCCTTCAAATTTATATCAAAATAATATCATATAGATATTGATTTGTCAAGAACCTTTTGCATCACTACCACTATGTTTTCTATCCTAGACAAGCGAGCTGTATAACGGTATATTTAAGTGAAAAAAGGGAGCGGAAGGCGACCGCCTTCCGCTCCCTGGTAAACTATACCCTTTGCTGTCATTTCCGCACAGCATTATTTTCCGACAGTTCCGCCGTTTTGTCCTTATTTTCATGGAACTTGACAATTTTATTGTACAGCCACATGCCACCCAGGCTGACCACGCCGGTCACGGCGAAAAGGATGATGGCGGAGAGGTAATTCTCTTGATTGATGATATGGCCGCCGATGGACGAAGACACCACTGAAGGGATACGGGCGATCAGCGAAATAACCAGGAATTCCGATAGTTTGATACGGGTTAAGCCGGCAAAATAGGTGAACAGGTCCTTAGGGGTGCCGGGGATGAAGAATAGAATGAAAATGGTACGCTTCAGTTTTTTTTCGCTGTTGATGAATTTCAGCTCATTGATTTTTTCCCGGCTGATAAATACTTCCACCAGCTTGATACCCAGCTTTTTCACCAGAAGGAATATGATGGACGAGGCAATCGCCACACCGGCCATGCAGAGCAGCGTGCCTTCCACTGGGCCGAAAGCATAACCGGCGCCCACTTCAATGATTTCCCCGGGGATCAGCGCCACGACCACCTGTAGGCATTGCAGGCCGAGGAAAACCAGCCGCCCCTTCCAGCCGAAGGATTCGATATAGGCGCGGAATTCATCCGGTGATTGAATCTTCCCCAAAAGGTCAGTGCAGACAAAATAGGTGATGACACTGGCCAGGGCTAATACAATGACCAGCGACAGGATCCCGAGGGTTCGCCGCCGCCGAATATAGGCTTTATCCGTGTCCTTTGTGTCGGCTGGTTTGTTTGCGTTCATGCTTTTCTCAGTCCCTTTCACCCGGCGCCCTTTTTGTTTCGGGGCGGGGAGTCTGTACGGCGGCACGCTTGCCGGTTTTCTGATGCGCGCCCCTTTTGTTCTGTATTCAGTATACTGGATATTTTGAAAATAATACAGTAGGAATTATGAAGCCTTTGTTAATATTCCCATGAAAAAATTCACGCGTTTTTTCGTCGGAATATTCCAATTTCTGCTTTTGTATTAACGCGGGATATGGTACAATGGAGCTCGTTTCCGTCGTTCTGCTGCAAATTGCGGAGCGCACTTGTTTATATATGAAGGACGGATAGAAGAATATGAATATGGAAATTGACTGCCATGCAAAAAATACTGCGTTGGAGCAGGGGACGAAAAGGGTTTTGGCCGTCCACGACCTGTCCGGTGTGGGGAAATGCTCGCTTACGGTGGCGCTGCCGATTTTGTCCGCGGCAGGGCTGGAGTGCGCAGCACTGCCTACAGCGGTACTATCGACCCATACCGGCGGGTTCGGCAAAGTGGTCTGCCGCGACCTGACCGGTGATATGCTCCCGTTTGCCCGTCATTGGCTCAGGGAACAGGTGCGGTTTGATGCGTTGTATAGCGGATACCTGGCTTCGGCGGAGCAGATCCGCATTGTACGGGAGGTTTTTCACCTGTTCCACGCAGGGAAAACGGATAAGCCGCTGGTGATGGTGGATCCGGTAATGGGGGATAACGGCCGGCTATACAGTCTTTATACATTGGAAATGGCGGCGAAAATGACGGAACTCTGCTCTGCGGCGGATATCCTCGTTCCCAATCTGACCGAGGCAGCGATTTTACTTGGCAGGGAATACCGGCCGGCAGTCAGTCGCGAGGAAGCGGTGGAGATGATGAAAGCGCTCTCACAGCTTGGCCCGCGGCGGATAGTGCTGACCGGCGTGAGCTTTGGGGCCGGACGCTTGGGGGCCGCCTGTTATGACGCCGATGTGGGATGGGCGGATTTTGCCATGGAGGAAACGGTCCCGGGGCATTTCCATGGCACGGGGGATGTGTTCGCGTCTGTTTTGCTGGCCGGGCTACTCCATGGGCGGAACCTGGAAACCGCTATGCAGATTGCTGTGGAGTTTACAGCGCACAGCATCCGCCGTACTGTGGAGACGGATGCCGACCCCCGTTTCGGCGTTTGTTTTGAACCCGGACTGTCCGGCCTTTTAGAAAGGATAAAAGGCTAGCTTTTTCCAAAACTCATCCGGCGAAAACCACTGGGAAGCGTAGGCCTGCTTCCCGGCAGGCAGGGCCGTGATACAAATCACCAAAGCCGTCGAAGGGGAAACAGTATGTTTCCGACTTTGTCGGCTTTCTGTACGTTTCAGGCCTTCCGCTGCATCGCAAAGAGACCCCTCCTAAACTTGGCTGAAACACAAGTATGTTTTTTCCTCCTTAAATATTTCATCCGAGGTACAAGGGGTGTTTCCGGCAACGCTTTTTGTCCATACTAATATACGGTATGGAGAATACAAAGGAAAATACGGTTAAAAAGAGCGGCGTTTGGCGTTGCTTTTCGACAGATCCATCGATTATTTTATTTTGGTTCCGGCGAATTCTGTTAAGATATCAAGTTCAGAAGAAAATGGGAAATTTCGTAAAATGTTCACAATTTATATATTGATTTTTATAAAAGAGAGCGGTATTCTTTTAAGTAACTTAATAGTTAATCAACTTAAATGAAAGGAGAAGATGCGATGGACTCGACGTTTGGGGCTTATCCGCCGCCATCCAATGGCCGTCGATTGTTTTCCGCGTTGAAAGAGTTGCGGCGTTTTTCCGTGGGCTTTCATCCTGCAAGGGAAATCCGTCTGAGTGAATTTATCATGCTGCATAGCGTATTATGCTGTCTGGCACGGCGGGATGAACGCAACTCCTCCGGCCAGGGTGGCGCGCTGCCGGCAGACCGGCCGGACAAAGGCGAGGTGCCTGGTATAATGATCAGCGAACTAAGTGCCTACACCCGCCAGACCCCTTCCGGCGTTTCGCAGACGATCCGTTCTTTAGAGGAAAAAGGGCTTGTAACAAGGGAAATATTGCCTGCCGACCGCCGCGTGGTTTATGTACGGCCTACCGAGGCGGGGCGGGCGCTGGCCCATCGTGCGGAGGACGAGTTTTTTACCCTGCTTGATCGGCTGGCCGACGAGATGGGGGAAGAGGAGACCAATCAGCTCATTGCCCTGATCGGCCGCCTAATGTCGATCGTTGACCGCTGGAAGACGACGGAGGGGATGGCGGAACCGCTGGGAACTCCTGAACGCGGCATGGCCGATTGCCCGGCTGCCCGTCGTTCGTTTGGGGAAGGAAGCCACCGTTCCCTCCATTCCCACATCGAAAGGATGGATGAAGACAGATGAGAAAGGTACTCACCTATTTGAAATCTTATGCGCTTTGGATTGTTGTATGCGTGGCCCTGCTGTTTGGCCAGGCAATGTGCGATTTGAGCTTGCCGAACCTAATGTCCGACATCGTAAATGTCGGCATCATGCAAAGCGGCATCCAGGACAGCGCGCCGAAGGCGATCAGCGAGGACGCCATGAAGCTGATGAAAACCTTCATGTCCGACGCCGACCGAAAGCGGACGGAAGAGCATTACACCTTTGTTGCCGCCGGGAATCCGGATTATACGAAGGATTACCCAGAATCGGCAAACAAAAACATCTACATCCTCAATGACGACGCCCCGGCGATGGGCGACGTGTTCGGCCGGGCGGCGATGACCTTTATGAATTTCATGAAGGAGTCGGCGGTGCAAAGCGGCCAGCAATCGGATGCGGTTTCTGACTCAGCGTCCATGACCGAAGGGTTGGAGAATATCGATTTCGCACCGCTGTACGCCATGCAGCCGCAGTTTGACCAGATGCCGCCCGAAGCGTTCGAAGCGGCGAGGGCAACTGCATCGGCGATGGACGAATCCATGCTGGACCAGGTCGGCACCGTAATGGTTAGGCAGTTTTACACGGAACTAGGCGTGGATACCGGTGCTATGCGGAGCAGTTATATCTGGATCACCGGCTTGAAAATGCTGGCGCTTACCCTGGCCGGCGCGCTGGCCACCATCCTGGTCGGGCTGCTCGCCGCCCGGATTGGTGCGGGCATCGCCCGTTCCCTGCGGCACGACGTGTTCGCCCGGGTGGAGAGCTTTGCCAACGCGGAATTCGACCGTTTTTCCACCGCTTCCTTGATTACCCGCACCACCAACGACGTAACCCAGGTGCAGCTCCTTTTGATTATGGGCATCCGGATGATCTGCTACGCCCCGATCATGGGGATCGGCGGTATTGTGATGGCGGTGGGCAAAAGCGTATCCATGACCTGGATTATCGCATTGGGCGTGCTGGTGCTTATCGGGCTGGTTCTAGTTATTTTTTCTATTGCGATGCCGAAATTTAAGATGGTACAGAAGCTGGTGGATAAGCTGAACCTCGTCACCCGGGAAAACCTCAGCGGCATGATGGTTATCCGCGCTTTCGGCACCCAGAAGTTTGAGGAAGACCGGTTTGATAGGGCAAATGGGGATCTGACGAAGGTCAATCTGTTTGTCAACCGTGTGATGGTGTTTATGATGCCGGCGATGATGTTTATTATGAACACCATCAGCCTGGTGATCGTTTGGGTGGGCGCCCACCAGATCGAAGCGTCCGGTATGCAGGTGGGGGATATGATGGCCTTTATGCAGTATGCCATGCAAATCATCATGGCCTTCCTGATGATCGCGATGATGTTTATCATGGTTCCCCGGGCTGCTGTTTCGGCCGACCGTATCGCTGAAGTGCTGGCGACCGAACCGAGCGTTAAGGACCCGGAACACCCCCAATCCCTGGAGGGCAAAGCCAAAGGCCGGGTGGAGTTCCGCCATGTTTCCTTCCGCTACGGCAACGCGGAGGATGACGTGCTGCACGACATCACCTTTACCGCCCAGCCGGGGCAGACCACCGCGTTTATCGGGTCCACCGGTTCGGGTAAATCCACCCTGATTAATCTGATCCCCCGTTTTTACGACGTTACCGAGGGGGAAATTCGGATCGACGGCGTCAATGTCAAGGACCTCACCCAACATGAGCTGCACGAGCTGATCGGCTATGTCCCGCAGAAGGGCGTGCTCTTTTCCGGCGATATCGCCTCCAACCTACGGTACGGCAGGCCGGAGGCAACCGATGAGGAGCTAAATAAGGCTGCCGAAATCGCGCAGGCGGCCGACTTCATCGCCGCGACGGAGGGCGGGATGCACAATGAGATCGCTCAGGGTGGCGGCAATGTCTCCGGAGGGCAGAAGCAGCGGCTTTCCATTGCCCGGGCGCTGGTGAAAAAATCCCCGATCTATATTTTTGACGACAGCTTCTCCGCCCTGGATTTTAAAACCGACGCCGCCCTGCGCCGCGCGCTCAAGGAAAATACCGGCGAATCTACCGTACTGCTGGTGGCGCAGCGGGTCAGCACCATCATGAACGCCGAGCAGATCGTCGTGCTGGACGAAGGCCGTATGGTGGGGATCGGCACCCATGAGGAGCTGCTCAAGACCTGCGACACATACCGCGAAATCGCGCAGTCCCAGTTGACAAAGGAGGAATTGGAATGAGTGAGAAAACCTCCCGTCCGCCCCGCCGAGGTCCTATGGGCGGACACGGCCCCATGGGCGGCGGCGCGATGATGCCCGGCGCGAAGGCCAAGGACTTCAAGGGCTCCATGAAAAAGCTGCTGCGGTATATGGCGCAGTTCAAATTCCGCATCCTTCTGGTCATGCTGTTTGCCGTGGCGTCCACGGTGTTTATGATCGTCGGGCCGAAGATCCTCGGCAACGCCACCACCGAAATGGCGAACGGCATCATGGGCAAAGTGATGGGGACCGGCGAAGGAATCGATTTCAACGCGATCGCCCGCATCTTGATCGGCTTGGTCGCCCTGTATATCGCCAGCGCCGCCTTCTCCTACATCCAGGGCTGGCTGATGACCGGGGTGACCATGAAGGTCACCTACAACCTCCGTAACGACATTGCGAAAAAGATCAACCGCCTGCCGCTAAAATACTTCGACAGAACCAGCCACGGCGAAGTGCTTTCCCGCGTGACCAACGATATCGATACGCTGGCCCAGTCTTTGAACCAAAGTATAACCCAAATTATCACTTCGGTGACCACCTTTATCGGCATCCTGGCCATGATGTTCTCAATTAGCTGGGAAATGACCCTGATCGCCCTATGTACCATCCCGGTTTCCCTGATCTTTATTATGGTGATCGTGCGGAATTCGCAGAAATACTTTAAGGCGCAGCAGGAATACCTCGGCCACGTCAACGGCCATGTGGAGGAACTGTATGGCGGTCATGTGGTAATGAAAGCCTTCAACGGGGAAGAAGCTTCGGTGAAGGAGTTCGATAAATACAACGACACGCTATATAAATCGGCCTGGAAGTCTCAGTTCCTTTCGGGGCTGATGATGCCGGTGATGCAGTTTGTCGGCAACGTCGGGTATGTGGCGGTCTGTATTCTGGGCGGCTGGCTCGCCACACAGGGGAAGCTTGCGGTCGGCGATATCCAGGCGTTTATTCAGTACGTCCGCCAGTTTACCCAGCCGATCACCCAGATCGCGAATATTTCGAACATCCTCCAGTCCACCATCGCGGCGGCCGAGCGCGTGTTCGAATTCCTGGAAGAAGAGGAGGAAACCCCGGATCAGCCGCTGGTTCACATCCATGCGGATGATAATACGGGGGATACCGAATCGGACGTGCATATTGAAGGAAGCGTCCAGTTCGCCCATGTAAAATTCGGCTATAATCCGGATAAAATTATCGTCCACGATTTTTCCGCTTCCATCCAGCCGGGACAGAAGGTAGCGATCGTCGGTCCCACCGGCGCGGGTAAGACCACTATGGTCAAGCTCCTGATGCGGTTCTACGACGTGAACGAAGGCGCAATCCTGGTGGACGGATACGATATCCGCGACTTCACCCGGAACGAACTGCGCTCCCTGTTCGGCATGGTGCTGCAGGATACCTGGCTGTACAACGGCAGCATCAAGGACAACATCCGCTACGGACGGCTGGATGCGACCGACGAGGAAGTGATCGCCGCCGCCAAGGCTGCACAGGCGGATCACTTTATCCGCACCCTCCCGGACAGCTACAACATGGTGCTCAATGAGGAAGCAAGCAACGTTTCCCAGGGGCAGAAGCAGCTTTTGACCATCGCCCGCGCAATCCTGTCCGATCCGAAGATCCTGATCCTGGACGAGGCGACCAGCTCGGTGGACACCCGTACCGAGGTGCAGATTCAGAAGGCGATGGACAATCTGATGCAGGGGCGCACCAGCTTTATCATCGCGCACCGCCTGTCCACCATCCGCAATGCCGATATGATCCTCTGCATGAAGGACGGCGACATTGTGGAGCAGGGTACCCATGACGAGCTGATGGCTAAAAACGGCTTTTATGCTAACCTTTACAACAGCCAGTTCGAACAGGCCGGGGAATCCGCCTGATCGGCAGCGGGGTTACCGAGCGCGGTCCTCCGAGGGAGGGCCGCGCTTTTTAAGGGGGCCAAAAAAGAAACGGGAACGGAAATGGTGAAGTAAGAAAGAGACGTTATATCGGAACTGTGCAGCATCGAAACGAAGCTGTGTCGCACTGAGTGATGGGGCCGGCCATAAAGAGACATAAATGCAAGGACAGATTGCAGGCTGGCTTAGGCTGGAAAAGGTTTTCGGACGGTCAGAATACCAAGGAAGAGATCGAGTCTCTTAGAGGTTGCCTGATAAAGCGGGAAACCGGTCTCCCTCATTTGTCTTCGTATACGGCTTCGTGAAGACGCTTTTTGAGCCCAAAATAACGCTTGAAAGTACCAAAACGGTTGTTTTCAAAAAGTTTGCATTTCCAGAGCTTGACCGGAAATGCAAGCGTCTAGTATACTAAGTATACAAATATACATATTTATATAGGGGCTTTATATAAAGGCTGGAGGATCCCAGTCGCGTTATTCCGTAGGGGGAATACCAATGACCACCATGTTGATCATGGGAGCGGCCATCGTTCTGCTCTGTATCGCCTCCAGCAAGCTGCTTTACCGCTTTGGCGTACCTACGCTGCTGGTTTTTCTGCTGCTGGGCATGCTTTTCGGTTCGGACGGTCCGGGCGGGATTGCATTTGAAAATTATGAACTGGCACAGCAGATCTGCTCGATCGGCCTAATATTTATTATGTTTTACGGCGGCTTCGGGACCAATTGGAAGGCGGCGCGCCCGGTCGCGGCGCCGGCTATTTTGATGTCTACCGTAGGGGTAGTTTTGACCGCGGCGCTGACCGGGTTTTTCTGTGTGTTTATTCTGAAAACAACCGTGCTTGAGGGGCTTCTGACCGGCGCGGTTCTGGCGTCTACGGACGCAGCGTCGGTGTTTGCCGTTCTGCGTTCCCGTAAGCTGAATCTAAAGGGTGGCCTGGCATCGCTGCTGGAAGTGGAAAGCGGGAGCAACGACCCGATCGCCTACATGCTTACGATCGTCCTTCTTTCCTTGATGGAGGGAGAAGGCGGGTTTGTCTCCATGGCAATCACGCTGGTCCGGCAGATTGGCTTCGGCCTGCTGTTCGGGACGGTGCTGGCACTGAGTGCGGCGTTTGTACTGCGACGGATCAATCTGGAAATCGACGGCCTTTATTCGATTTTTACCATGGCGGTTGCCGTGATGGGCTATGCCCTGTGCGAGTGGACGGGCGGCAACGGTTATCTTTCGGTGTATATCATTGGTATTGTACTCGGAAACAGCCGCATTCTCCATAAGCGGAGCCTGGTCCACTTTTTCGATGGGATATCCTGGCTGATGCAGATCATGCTCTTTTTTACGCTGGGTCTTCTGTCGTTCCCGTCGCATTTTCACAATGTGGCCCCGCCGGGGATTGCGATTGCCCTATTTATGACGGTGATCGCCCGTCCGGCTGCTACGTTTGCGATTTTAAGCTGGTTCCGGATCCCCGTCCGGCAGCAGCTGTTGGTGTCTTGGGTGGGGCTGCGAGGCGCCGCCTCCATTGTGTTCGCCATTTACGCCGTAACGGCGGGAGGGCTGCTGGAAAATGACATTTTCCACATCGTATTCATGGTGGCGCTATTTTCGGTAGCTGTCCAGGGATCCTTGATCCCGCTGGTGGCGAAAAAGCTGGATTTGGTGGAAGCGGAGGAATCCGTACTCAAAACCTTTACCGACTATGAAGATGAATCAATGAGCCAATTAATGGAATTAACGGCGGACGACCGTCAGGAATGGGTCGGCAAATCCATAATGGAGGCGGGCATCCCGGAAGAAATCCTAGTGATCATGATCCGGAGAGGGGATGAGGTGATCGTTCCAAAGGGATCCACCGTAATTGAAAAGGGAGACGTTTTGGTACTGAGTGCCCAAAATTTTGATTTCCTGGCCCGGTAACGATTATCCTTGGCCACTGTATATATGGATAAAAGGCCTTAGAGACATTATTTCTTCGAGGTCTTTTATCGGAGAGGAAATGTAAAAATGAGAAGGAATTTTTATACCGGCATAATATTGCGTGAGATGGGTGGAATACTATAGACCATTCCTTGGAACGGATAAAACAGTGAAAAATGAAAATCGTTAAATTAATAACGATTTTCGATAAAAAAGAAAAACTTTCTCATATGGAAATTATTTTATAGAATTTTTATTAATTTATAGCAATATTTTAATAGAAGCGTGAAAAATTCATGGGAATTCCATTGCGTTGATAAAGATTACAAAAATGAAACTTGCTTTTTGTTAAATGAGATAGTATAATGCATCTCGTACCTGAGGGATAGGGACCCTATCCGGAACGCTTGCTCAGGAGAGGAGAGACTTTATGCAGAAAGTGCTGAGTATGAACACATACCGCGCTGCAACTTTCGGTACCAAAGCGTTTGCCTTTGCCAAACGCTCTTTTGATATTTTGTTTTCCCTGGCACTTATCCTGGTTCTTCTGCCGCTTGGCCTTGTGGTATCCATTGTGGCTGCGGTTGATACAAAAGGAACCCCCATTTTTATCCAGACCCGGATGGGGCGGAACAACGTACCTTTCAAAATGCTGAAGTTCCGCACGATGAGCGTGGATGCCCCCAGCAATGTAGCGACATGCAAGTTGGACGATCCCGACCGATACATTTCGAAAGTCGGGGGGCTGATTCGCCGGCTTAGTATCGACGAATTGCCTCAGCTTATCAATATCCTTTTCGGCCAAATGAGCTTTGTGGGGCCCCGGCCCGTCGTCCTGACAGAAACGGAGCTTCTCGAACTGCGCACCCGTAATGGGGCATGTAGCGTCCGTCCAGGGTTGACTGGTGTGGCGCAGACCAGCGGCCGGGATAAGGTCAGTGTGAATGAGAAGGCGAAGATGGATGCGTTTTATGCCAATAACGCGTCCCTACAGCTTGATTGCCGGGTGCTGATGTTGACAGTCGGCTATGTGCTTCGTTCGCAGGATATCTGTGAAGGGGCGCCGGTCTCCCGCAAGGCGGAGAACGGCCGTGCCGAACGCAGCGCCTGAATAACGTAGAAATAACGATGGAAAAGGACAGCCGAAGCCGGCTGTCCTTTTCTTTTCGGTAGAAAAGAGCACGGGGTTGCATTATGAGGCGGTTCGGGTCTATAATAGGGAAAACGGTTATTTTGGAAAGGATGAATTCCTGTGAGCGAATGTAGCCATGATTGCGGGAGCTGCGCTGAGAATTGCAGCGAAAGGGACCTTCACGCGTCGTTAAACGCGTACAGCACGATTAAGAAAGTAATAGCAGTCAGCAGTGGAAAAGGCGGGGTGGGCAAATCCTCCGTCACGGCGATGCTGGCAACGCTGGCGGCGCGGCGCGGCTATAAGGTCGGTGTGCTGGACGCGGATATTACCGGTCCCTCTATTCCTAAGGCGTTCGGGATCACCTGTAAGGCCAAGGGTAGCGAAATGGGCATCCTGCCGGTGGAAACCCATATGGGGATCAAAGTGATGTCCATCAACCTCCTGCTGGAAAAAGAGGACCAGCCGGTGGTGTGGCGCGGTCCCGTCCTGGCCGGGGCGGTGACCCAGTTCTGGACCGACGTGGTCTGGGGCGAGCTGGATGTCCTGTTCATCGATATGCCGCCGGGAACGGGCGACGTGCCGCTGACGGTGTACCAGTCTATCCCGGTGGACGGCACGGTGATCGTGTCTACCCCGCAGTCGCTGGTGCAGATGGTGGTCGGCAAGGCGCATAAAATGGCCCAGATGTTGAATATCCCGGTGCTTGGTATGGTGGAGAATATGAGCTGCGTCATTTGCCCGGATTGCGGGAAGAAGATCCCACTGTTCGGCGATATTGATAGCTTAGATAAGGCGGCGCAGGAGATGGGCGTCCCGGTGCTGGCCCGCCTGCCGATGAACGCGGAAATTGCCCGCCTGTGCGACAGCGGTGAGATTGAGCGGGTTGTATGCGAAGAGCTGGAACCGGCCGCCGCCGCTGTGGAAGGCCTACTGAAGTAGGCAAAAGGGAAGAGATTCGTTGCAAGACAACAGGGAACCGGTCGGCCCTTTGCCTGTACGGCGGCGGGACGGCCGGCTTTTCTTAAGGGCATCAATATGCGGCTACGCGCATAGATTGAAGGAGGAAGGCAAAAGCCCTACGGCTGGCTTGGAAGACGTGGGCTGGCGGGTGAAATCCCGAAAAACGGCATTTTTTTCATATTTCCCGCATTTCGGATTGACTAATTTTTCACAGAATAGTACAATAGAAAGCAATTTGAAAAAACTTCATGGTTAACGGAGGTCGAGTGTTGATGGCAAGGGTTTACAACTTTTCGGCGGGCCCCTCGGTTCTTCCCGAAAGCGTGCTGGAAAAGGCCGCGGAACAGATGATGGATTATGAAGGCTCCGGCCAGTCGGTAATGGAGATGTCCCATCGCTCCAAAACCTACGATGCGATTATCAAAAGCTGCGAGGCGCTGCTGCGCGAGGTAATGGGGATTCCGGACAACTATAAGGTGCTGTTCCTGCAGGGGGGCGCGTCTTCCCAGTTTGCGATGGTGCCGCTGAATCTGATGAACGGCAGCGGCAAGGCGGATTTTGTGATTACCGGCCAGTGGGCCAATAAGGCGTATCAGGAAGCGTCCCGTTACGGCGAGGCGCATGTGGTGGCCAGCTCGAAGGATAAGACCTTCTCGTACATACCGGAACTCGATCCGTC
The DNA here is from genome assembly GCA_946499275.1 of uncultured Clostridia bacterium. Classification (GTDB taxonomy): domain Bacteria; phylum Bacillota; class Clostridia; order Oscillospirales; family Acutalibacteraceae; genus Avimonas. The sequence continues at coordinate 54,576 of CAMMRL010000009.1, forward strand.
GACGTTCACCCCGGATGCGGATTATTTCCATATCTGCCTGAACAACACCATTTACGGCACCCGCTTCACCAAGCTGCCGGAGACCGGGAACGTGCCGCTGGTCGCGGACGTATCCTCCTGCATCCTGTCCGAGCCGATCGACGTTTCCCGTTTCGGCGTACTGTATGCCGGCGCGCAGAAGAATATGGCCCCGGCCGGCCTGACGGTGGTGATTATCCGGGAGGACCTGATCGGCCATGCCCGCGACATCACCCCCACGATGATGAACTATCAGATTCATGCGGACAACGGCTCGATGTACAACACCCCGCCCTGCTACGCGATTTATATCTGCAAGCTGGTGCTGGAGTGGATTAAGAACGACATCGGCGGGCTGGAAAAGATGAAGGAGCGCAACGAAGCCAAGGCGAAAATCCTGTACGACTTCCTGGATTCCTCCAAACTGTTCCGCGGTACGGTGGAGAAAAAGGACCGTTCGCTGATGAACGTGCCGTTTGTCACCGGCAACGAGGAACTGGACGCGAAGTTTGTTAAGGAAGCGGCGGCCGCCGGGTTTGTCAATCTGAAGGGCCATCGTACCGTCGGCGGTATGCGCGCTTCCATCTACAACGCGATGCCGGTGGAAGGCGTAGAGAAACTGGTCGCCTTCATGAAGGAATTTGAAGCGGCCAACGCTTGATTCATCGTTTGGAAACCGGAAGATTGCAGCGGCCGTGACGTTCAAGCACGGTCTGTCGAAAGGAATGAGTCGTTACTATGTTTCAGATTAAGACCTTAAACAAAATCGCTGCCTGCGGCACCGATAAGTTTGATAAAGAAAAATATACCGTTGCCGACGAATGCGCCGCGCCGGATGGCATTATGGTGCGTTCCGCCGCCATGCACGAGATGGAACTGCCCGCGTCCCTCAAAGCAATCGCCCGCGCCGGCGCCGGCGTGAACAATATTCCGTTGGACAAGTGCAGCGAAGCCGGGATTGTGGTGTTCAACACCCCCGGCGCCAACGCCAACGCCGTGAAGGAACTGGTGATCGCCGGGCTGCTGATCTCTTCCCGGAAAGTGATTTCCGGTATTGAGTGGGCCAAGACCCTCAAGGGCCAGGGCGCCGAAGTGGGCAAGCTGGTGGAAAAGGGAAAATCCGCCTTTGTCGGCCCGGAAATCCGGGGCAAAAAACTGGGTGTGATCGGTTTGGGCGCGATTGGTTCCCTGGTGGCCAATTGTGCGGTGAACCTGGGGATGGAAGTTTACGGCTTCGACCCCTACCTGTCGGTGGACGCGGCCTGGGGCCTGTCCAGCAAGGTGCATCATGCCACCAGTTATGAGCAGATTTTCGCGCAGTGCGATTATATTACCATCCATGTGCCGCTGACGCCGGAAACCCGCGAAAAACTGAACGCCGAAGCGTTCGCGCAGATGCCCGACGGCGTGCGCATCCTCAATTTCTCCCGCGCCGACCTGGTGAACGGGGAAGATATGCGGGAGGCGCTGGCTTCCGGCAAAGTAGCGGCGTATGTAGTGGATTTTCCCACCGACGATATGCTCGGGGTGGAAAACGTAATCGCGATCCCGCACCTCGGCGCGTCCACGCCGGAAAGCGAGGACAACTGTGCGGTGATGGCGGCGGCGGAATTGATCGACTATCTCGAAAACGGCAATATCCGCAACTCGGTCAATTTCCCGGCGATGGAAATCGCCCGGAGCACCGATACCCGCCTGTGTGTCCTGCATAAGAACGTGCCGAATATGCTCGCGCAGATCAGCGGCGTGGTTTCGGCGGAGGGGATCAATATCGAAACCATGGTGAACCGTTCCAAAAAGGACAACGCCTATACCCTTTTGGACGTGGTGGGCGATGTTTCGGACGACTGCCTGCGGAAGATCGAAGCGATCGACGGCGTAATCCGTCTGCGTAAAATCCGGTGATGGAATAAGAGACTGAAACAAGGGCCGCCTGCGAGGGCGGCCCTCTGTTTGCTTATTTTATAGCCGGAGGGAAATAGGAGGGAGCAGGGGAGGAACGCGGGGAATAAGAGACTAGGGAATTCCTGTACGGAAATTTCCGATACCCTATTGACAAGCGGCCGAATATCCGGTATAATCTCATTCGTTCCTTACCGCAAGGGAGAGGACAAACAAAGAAAAGGACGTTTAGCTCAGCTGGTAGAGCATTCGCTTGACGTGCGAAGGGTCAGCGGTTCAAGTCCGTTAACGTCCACCAAGAAACCGAGTGATGGGGCAGTAAGATGTTCCTACGCTCGGTTCTTTTTTGCTTTAGTTATCGCTGCATGCAACCACTGGCGTGTACTCGCTGGCATCCTGCAATTTTGTAAAAATCCCAGCCCCTGTATCCGGCGTCTGTTGTTATTGGCGTGCGGAATAATCACTACGGAACGTCCCGTATATCCACGTCGGACCCGGCATAAGTGTGGCGCCGGTATGGCGGGGGAAAATAGGCAAACGCATAACCCGCTCAATTTGCCTGATAAAAGCCATGTGTGAGCCATTGCCGTTTTGGGAAGGTGTGTTTCCGGATTGACGTACCAAAAGGAATTGTCTCGTCCTGGGGATCAAAAGGACCGTATTGTTAAAAATTTTTATTTTCCTATTGACAAATCGAGAATATGGACATAAAATGGAAACGGTTAAACCAATGAGCAAGAGTAGTATGCATGGTGTCAGGCGTTCCAAGAGAGCTGCAGGTGGTGAGATTGCGGCAACGGCGGCGATGCGGAATGGACTTGCGAGGGCAATCCGAGCGGCCGGGTATCGGCTGTTAGGTGCGACGGGATCTCCGCCCGTTACCAAGGGAGCGTGCATGTTGGTGCGCGGAGAAAGCGTATCCGTGTAATGCGGATAAACTCGGGTGGTACCGCAGGAGTTCAGGCTCTTGTCCCAAGGAATTGGGACAAGGGCTTTTTTGTTATGTAGAAAGAGGGACCAATGGGATGAAACGATGGCGAAGCGGTGAAGCAGCCGGGCAAAAGAAAACCGTAAACGGGGAAAATACTATCCGGTATTTTCCTTTCCCAATCCCTTATTGGATAACACGAAAGAAAAAAGGAGAAATGTTCCATGAAACGTTTTTATAAACTGAGTGCCGCCTTATCCGCTTCCCTGTTGGCCTTGTCTTTCGCCGGATGCAGCGGCGCGCCGTCCGGAAGCGGTTCCAACCAAAACGAAGGGGCGAAAAAAATCGGCGTCATCCAGTACGCGGTTCACGCCTCACTGGATAACTGCTACGACGGTTTGGTCCAGGGCCTGGCGGAGGCCGGGTATACGGAGGGCGAAAACCTGACCATTGATTTCCAAAACGCACAGGGCCAGGTGACCACGGCCGACCAGCTTGCCCAGAATATGGTGGCGAAGAATTACGATATGATTATCGGCATCGCTACGCCGGCCGCTATGTCGGCCTATGGGGCGGCCCAGGGAACCGAGATCCCTACCGTTTTCTGCGCGGTGTCCGACCCGGTCGGCGCAGGGCTGGTTTCCTCGCTGGACGCGCCGGGCGGCAACTGCACCGGTACGGCGGACCTGCTCAATCTGGAAGCGCAGCTTCAACTGATTCGCGCGGTCCAGCCGGAAGCGAAAAAAATCGGTATCCTCTATACCACCAACGAGGCCAATTCGGTCTCCCATCTGAAGGAGATCAAAGAACTGGCGCCGACGTACGGCTTTGAGATCGTGGAACAGGGCGTGCAGAGCGGGGCGGACGTGCCGCAGGCTGCGGCCGCGCTCGCTGCGAAAGTGGACTGCATCAACAACTTTACCGACAACAACGTAGTAGATAACCTGACCAGCGTGCTGGCCAAGGCGGAAGAGGCGAGCATCCCGGTTTACGGTTCTGAAGTCGAGCAGGTGCGTAAGGGCTGCATCGCGTCCGAAAGCCTGGATTATGTCGCGCTCGGGAAAGAGACCGGCAAGCTGGCCGCCAAGGTGCTGGAGGGGGCGAACCCCGCCGAGACGCCGGTAGTCCAGGTAAAAGACAGCACGCCGGTTATCAACCCGGACGTGTTCAGCGCGATGGGGCTGGCGGTCCCGGACGCTTACGCGTCGGTAGAAAAAGTGACCGGCTGATACGGAAGTCCCTGTTGGTGGGACGAATCTTCCCGGCCGCGGATGCGGCGGAGTACAGGCTTTAGAAAGGCAGGGCAAGGGCGATGGATATCAAGGTACTGATCGACCTCATCAAAGTGGCGCTGGAGAATGGGTTCGCGTACGGCGTGCTGGCGCTGGGGGTATATATTACCTACAGCATACTGGATTTCCCCGATTTGTCGGTGGACGGGACGGTACCGCTGGGTGCGACGGTTTCCGCCGTTTTGATTTTGCAGGGGATGAACCCATGGCTGTCCTGCCTGATTGCCTTTTTGGCAGGCGCGGCGGCGGGCTGCGTGACCGGATTGCTCCATGTCAAGCTGAAAATCCGCCCGCTGCTCTGCGGTATCCTGGTGATGACGGCGCTGCTGTCCATCAACCTGGTGCTAATGATGAAAGGGACCGGAGGGATGTCCACCGCCGCCCTTTACAACTCGCCCACCATACTCAAGGTGTTCCCGGTTGGGCTGATCCCGGAGAATGTGAACGGATATAAGCTGCGCATCGTCGTGGTGACGCTGGCGCTCGCCGTGATCTGCAAACTCCTGCTGGACGGATACCTCAAGACCAAATCCGGCCTGCTACTCCGCGCGGCCGGGGGCAACGAACAGTTTGTGACCATGCTGGCCCGCAACCCGGGCGTGTCCAAAATTCTTGGCCTGGCGATCGGTAACGGTCTCGCCGCCTTTGCTGGCGCGATCCTGACCCAGAGCAAAAGTTCCGCAGACCTGCAGATGGGGCAGGGGATGGTGGTGATTGGGCTGGCCTCGGTGATTATCGGCACCAGTGTGTTCCGCGGCGTCCGCCGGATGAAGGACACCACCAAGGTGATTTTGGGCGCGGTGATCTATGCGGCATGCCTGCAGGTGGCGCTGGCCCTCGGGCTACCGAACTCGTATCTGAAGCTATTACAGGCGCTGCTGTTCGTCCTCGCGCTGGTCTCCACCGACCTGCTGGACGGCGGGCTGAAGAAAAGCGCCAATGCGAAAGGGGGGCGGTAATATGCTGCGGTGTGAAGGATTGCTCAAGCGCTTTAACGTCGGGACGCCCGATGAAACGATGCTGTTCGACGGCTTTGACTTCGAAGCGGAACAGGGGGATTTTGTTTCGGTCATCGGTTCCAACGGCTCGGGAAAAACCACGCTGCTCAATCTTATCTGCGGTTCCCTGCCGCTGGACGGCGGAAAAATCACCTTCGGCGGACGGGATATTACCCGGATGAGCGAACACAAACGGGCCGCGATGATCGGCCGTGTGTTTCAGGATCCCCAGAAAGGGACCTGCGCCAACTTGACGATTCTGGAGAACATGGCCCTTGCGGATAACAAAAAAGGACTGTTCGGCCTGACCGGCGCGGTGAATAAAAAGCGGATCGAGTATTACCGCACCCTGCTGGAGGAATGCGGCATGGGACTGGAAAACCGGATGAATACCCCGGCAGGCTCCCTTTCCGGCGGCCAGCGTCAGGCGTTGGCCCTGGTGATCGCCAACATGACCGACATCGAACTGTTGATCCTGGACGAACATACCGCCGCTCTCGACCCCAAATCCAGCGAAACCGTAATGCGGCTGACCGATAAGCTGGTGAGCGGGAAAAAGATCACTACCCTGATGGTGACGCACAATCTCCGCTACGCCCTGGAGTACGGCAACCGCCTGCTGATGATGCACATGGGCCGCAGCGTGATGGACCTGCGTGGGCCGGAAAAAAAGAATGCGAAAATCGAAGACCTGCTAAAAACTTTTAATGAAATCAGCATTGAATGCGGGAATTGACCGGTAAAGTCGCCAGCAGTCCTGCAAAATAGGGAGAAATCCCCTGAACTATCTATTTATATTTTAAAGGAGAGAGTACCATGAGCAACGTACCGTATCGCATTTATCTGACGGAAGAGGAATTGCCGCGGCAGTGGTATAACCTCCGCGCCGATATGAAGGAGCAGCCCGATCCGTATCTGCACCCCGTCACCCATCAGCCGGTGGGGCCGGAGGATATGCTGCCCATCTTCTGCGACGACTTATGTGCCCAGGAAATGAACGCGACCGACCGGTATATCGACATCCCGGAAGAAGTGCGCAATTTTTACAAAATCTTCCGCCCGTCCCCGCTCTGCCGGGCTTATAATCTGGAGAAAGCGCTGGGAACTCCGGCGAGGATCTATTACAAATTCGAGGGGAACAACACCTCCGGTTCCCACAAGCTCAACTCTGCCGCCGCGCAAGTGTATTACGCCAAAAAGCAGGGGCTGACTTCGCTGACCACCGAAACCGGCGCCGGCCAGTGGGGGACCGCTCTCGCCATGGCCTGCGCCCATTATGGGATCGACCTGACGGTCTACATGGTCAAGGTGAGCTACGAGCAGAAACCGTTCCGCAAAGCGGTGATCCACACCTTCGGCGCGGACATTATTCCCAGCCCCTCCGATACAACGGAGGTGGGGCGGGCGATTTTGAAGGCCCATCCCGGTACCGGCGGTTCCCTGGGCTGTGCGATTTCCGAAGCGATTGAGAAAGCCACCCATACCGAAAATTGCCGGTACGTCTTGGGGTCGGTGCTCAACCAGGTGCTGTTGCACCAGTCCGTGATCGGCCTGGAAGCCAAGGCGGCGATGGAAAAGGCGGGGGAATATCCCGATATCGTCATCGGCTGCGCGGGAGGCGGTTCCAACCTTGGCGGCTTGATGGCGGCGTTTATGAAGGATACGCTGGACGGCACCAGGCCCGGCACCGAATTCATTGCGGTGGAACCGGCTTCCTGCCCGTCTCTGACCCGCGGGAAATACGCGTACGACTTCTGCGATACCGGGCACGTCACGCCGCTGGCCCGGATGTATACCCTGGGCAGCGACTTCATCCCTTCCGCCAACCATGCGGGCGGGCTGCGGTACCATGGAATGAGCCCAATCCTTTCCAAGCTGTATCACGACGGCTACATGCAGGCCGTAGCGGTAGAACAGACCAAGGTGTTCGAAGCGGCGACGTTCTTTGCCAAACACGAAACCATCCTGCCTGCGCCGGAATCCTCCCATGCCATCCGCGCGGCGATCGACGAAGCGCTGAAATGCAAGGAAACCGGGGAGACGAAAACCATCCTGTTCGGCCTGACCGGCACAGGCTACTTCGACATGAACGCCTACACTTCGTATCTCGACGGAACGATGACCGATTATATCCCTACCGACGAGGATTTGCAGAAGGGCTTTGACGGCCTGCCGCAGATTTGACCGACAGGAAAAGCACCCGCCCTTTTCGGCGGGTGCTTTCCTTTTGTCCGCATTTTTATCCCTAACCCCAATCAAATATCCTTGGTCTCCCATTAAATTGACGGGAGGTTCTGTGAAAGACGGGAATCCAGTTTACGCAAACCGGTCCAAACGTGTTATAATGGAAAAACAACGGATTCACCATCAGGATACAGGGAAAGGAGGCGGATCGTTCATGGCCAGCGACGTACGATTGCTAGAGACGGCAAGGGGGGACCGCCCGGCGGAGATCGTCTTCCGCGGGGCGGAGGTGCTCAATGTGTTCACCGGCGAATGG
>CAMMRL010000010.1 GCA_946499275.1 uncultured Clostridia bacterium
GCTGTATCGGTTGAGCAAAAGTCAGCGTGGGATTGGTGTGGTATCTTTATCTAAGCGATACCCCACGTTCCCATTTGGAAACGGCTTTGTTGGTTACGCCCAACCGGTCCGCTAATTCCTGCTGCGTCAAATTCTGTTCCTTGCGCAGGGAAGCAATCCGTTGTCCGATTTTCTGACTATCCATAGGGGGATCCTCCCTTTTTGCCGGGCCAAATATTCGGCCTTTCCTTACAGCAGCGGCCTCTGTGCCACCGCTGATATCGTACAGTATAAACCAAAACGGGAAATTTCACAACCTACGCTTCCGCGACCGGACTCTACGAAGCGTAGAGTGTCCTTTCCGTCCTCTACTGCCGGGATTTCCGGATGCCGCGGCATCCGTCCGAGAAATTGGCAAAGCCCGGAGGAAGAACGCCGGTGCGTCTTCCTCCGGGCCAAACGGACGATGAGCTTTATTCCGGTTTTGCCGCCGGCCGGCCGATATCCTTGCGGTAATGCGCGTCCTGGAAGCGGATTTTCTCCACCGCGTCGTAGGCTTTGTCCAGCGCCTCGTCCAATGTGGGAGCCAAAGCGGTCACGCCAAGCACCCGGCCGCCGTTGGTAACAAACTTGCCGTTTTCGTATTTGGTGCCGGCGTGGTAAATCACCGCGTCGGAACGCTGGCCCTCGGGGTTCAACCCGCTGATCGGGATTCCCTTTTTATACGCCGCCGGATAGCCGCCGGACGCCATAACCACGCAGGCGCAGGCTTCCTCCACCCATTCCAGTGTTAAGGCGTCCAGCCGTTCCTCCTGGATCGCGCAAAGAATGTCGATCAGGTCGGTTTTCAGCCGGGGCAGCACCACCTGGGTTTCCGGATCGCCGAAACGGCAGTTGTACTCGATGACTTTCGGCCCATTCGGGGTAAGCATTAGTCCAAAGAAAAGGCAGCCTTTGAAGGGGCGGCCTTCCTTGTTCATCGCTTCGATCGTCGGGCGGAAAATCTTTTCCATGCAGAACGCCGCCGCTTCTTCGTCATAGAAGGGGTTCGGGCTGATCGTCCCCATCCCGCCGGTATTCGGGCCCATATCCCCATCAAACGCCCGCTTGTGGTCCTTGGCGGACACCATCGGGCTGATCGTTTTCCCGTCGGTAAAGGCGAGCACCGAAACCTCCGGCCCGGTGAGGAATTCCTCCACCACAACCCGGCTGCCGGACGCACCGAAAACCCGGTCTTCCATAATGCTCTTGACCGCGGCACAGGCTTCCTCATAATTGTCGCAGAGGATAACCCCTTTGCCGAGCGCCAGGCCGTCCGCCTTGATCACGGCCGGATAGGCGTCCTGCCGCTTGATATAATCCAGCGCCTCCTGCGGCTGGTCGAAGACTTCGTATCCCGCGGTGGGGATGCCGTACTTTTTCATCAGGTGCTTGGAAAACACCTTGCTGCCTTCCAGGATCGCGGCGTTCTTCCGTGGCCCGAAAGCCGGGATGCCGGCCGCTTCCAACGCGTCCACCATCCCGGCGACCAGCGGGTCGTCCGGCGCAACGAATACCAAATCAGCCGCGAGCTTTTTCGCCAGGGCGACCATGCCGTCGATATCGTCCGCCTTTACGTCGAAGCATTCCGCATCCCGCGAGATGCCGCCGTTGCCCGGCGCACAGTACAATTTGCCGCAGCGGGGGCTTTCCTTCAGCTTGCGGATAATCGCATGTTCGCGCCCACCGCCGCCGACAACCAATATATCCATTTTCTCCATGCCAAACTCCGTTTCCCCGGCGGATGCCGCCGGTAGCGCTTAGTGGTGGAACAGCCGGATGCCGGTAAAGGCCATCGCGATGCCGTATTTATTGCAGGTGTCGATCACGTTGTCGTCCCGGATGGAACCGCCCGGCTCCGCGATATAAGAAACCCCGGTGCGGTGGGCGCGTTCAATGTTGTCCCCAAACGGGAAGAACGCGTCGGATCCCAGGGAAACGCCGTCCAGGGTATCCAGCCATTCCCGCTTTTCCTCGCGGGTAAGGGGTTCCGGCTTTACGGTGAAGAACTGCTCCCATACGCCGTCGGCCAGCACGTCCATATAATCGTCCGAAATGTACACATCGATCGTATTGTCCCGGTCCGGACGGCGGATATCCTCGCGGAAGGGCAGCGCCAACACCCGCGGATGCTGGCGGAGATACCAGATATCCGCCTTATTGCCCGCCAGCCGGGTGCAGTGGATACGGCTCTGCTGGCCGGCGCCCACGCCGATGACCTGCCCGCCCTTGGCGTAGCAGACCGAATTGGACTGGGTATATTTCAGGGTAATCAGGGAAAGCACCAGATCCTGCTTCGCCGCGTCCGGGATGGTGCGGCAGGCGGTGACTACGTTTTCCAGCATCGCGTTGTTGATAACCAGTTCATTGCGGCCCTGTTCAAAGGTGATCCCGAACACGTCCTTATGCTCCACCGGAGCGGGAGTGTAATCCGGGTCGATTTTTACAATATTATACGTCCCGCGGCGCTTGCCTTTCAGGATCTCCAGCGCTTCGTCGGTGTATCCGGGGGCGATGATGCCGTCCGACACCTCTCGGGCCAGCAGCGTCGCGGTTTCCTTATCGCATTCATCGGACAGGGCTACCCAATCGCCGTAGGAGGACATCCGGTCCGCTCCCCGCGCGCGGGCATAGGCGCAGGCGATCGGGGAAAGTTCCAGATCGTCCACAAAATAGATCTTCTTCAGCACATCGGACAGCGGGATGCCGAGCGCAGCCCCCGCCGGGCTGACGTGCTTAAAGGAAGCCGCAGCGGGCAGGCCGGTGGCCGCCTTCAGCTCCTTGACAAGCTGCCAGCTGTTGAACGCGTCCAGGAAATTGATATAGCCCGGACGGCCGTTGAGCACTTCGATCGGCAGTTCGCCGCCGTTCCCCATAAAGATGCGGGAGGGCGTCTGATTGGGGTTGCAGCCGTATTTCAGCATCAATTCCTTCGCCATGAAAAGCCATCCTTTCTTTGCCGGTTAATTCGGATTTTTATTCACTATGCGGGTTTGCGTCTCCCCGGTCTCCCGGTCGATATACCGCGTAAAGAGGGAAACCTTGTTTTCACTATCTAGACTGTTCCATACCGCGGCAGTAAAGGCATCGATATCCCCTTCCAGCCGCACTTCGGCCGGTTCCCCTTCGAACGAAGGCAGCGGGTTGCCGTCCGCCTGGTAGGTGTGGATGAAGTGGCCCTGGCCGGCGAGGGGCGTGTCGTACTCGTAAAAATACCGGCGGGAGGAAGCGGGGTCGCCGTCCGCCGATTTCAGGATCGACAGGCGGTACCGGTCATGCCGCGGCTCCACCAGCCCGGAAATACGGGGCGTGAAATTCGGGCCGTCCGGCTCAAAGGTGCGGGTGCGCAGCGCGTCCTCAAAGGATTTGCCCTGCTCCATATACTCGACGATGGTGTCGGTCTGGTCGCCGTTGGTAACCACCGTCGCGTTCCCCAGCACCCGGACCGGCGCATAAATAATTAAGGACGGATCCACCATTTTGCTTTCATCAAATGCCTTGGTCTTGATCCCAGCGCCGTCTTCCACAAACACGCGGTTGCGGCTGTTTTCGCTGCGGCCCATGATGAAATAGGCGATCACCATGGATTTGCCGTCCCCGCTTTTCCCAAGGATAATGCCCCGGCCGGGGTAGGTGGTGGCGGAAAGCTCGTCCGAAAGGTTGCGAATATTCATTGGCTGATTCCTCTTTCTATGAATTGCGGTTCATTCCGCGTCGATTACGGCTTTGTTGCCCTCCAGATGGATTTTCCCCTCGCAGAACAAGGAAACCGCCTTGGGCAGCAGCTCCCACTCCGCCTGGCGCATCACGCGGAGTTGGAGGGTTTCCGGCGTATCCTGCGGTTGGATGGGCACCGCCTTTTGCAGGATGATCGCGCCGCCGTCCGGTATCTCGTTCACAAAATGGACGGTCGCCCCTGTAACCTTCACGCCGTAATCCAGCGCCGCCCGGTGGACGCGCAGGCCGTAAAATCCCTTTCCGCAGAAGGCGGGGATCAGGGACGGATGGACATTGAGAATCCGGTTGGCATAGGCATGGACGATCTCTTCCCCCAGGATGCACAGGAACCCGGCCAGCACCACCAAATCCGCTTCGCAACGGTTGAGTTCCGTCAGCAGTTCCGCGTCGAAGTCCGCCGCGCTGGCAAACGCCTTGCGGTCGATCACCGTGCCAGGAACGCCGTGGCACGCTGCCCGTTCCAGTGCGTAGGCTCCGGGCGAAGAGGAGATCACGCGGACGATCCGCCCGCCGCGGATCTCGCCCGCGTCTTCCGCATCCAGCAGGGCCTGGAGGTTGGTGCCGCCGCCCGATACCAAAACGACGATGTTTAACATAGCACCACGCCCTCGTCCCCTTTGGCCACCTGGCCGAGGATCACGGCTTGCTCGCCCGTCCCGTTCAACACACGAACCGTCTCGTCCGCTTTATCGGCGGCGACGGCGATGCACAGGCCGGTGCCCATGTTGAAGGTATTGAACATATCGTGCTCCGAAATACCGCCTACCTTCTGAATCAGGTCAAAAATCGGCAGGACCGGCACGTTCTTCTTCTCAATCACCGCCTGCATCCCGTCGGGAAGCATCCGCGGGATATTCTCGTAATACCCGCCTCCGGTGATATGCGATATGCCGTGGATCCCGACTTTGCGGATCAGTTCCAGGATCGGCTTGACATAGATTTTGGTTGGCGTGAGCAGCGTTTCTCCCAAGGTGGCGCCGAGTTCTTCATAATACACCGCAATCGTCTTCTCCGACACATCGAACACCTTGCGCACCAGGGAGAAGCCGTTGGAATGCACGCCGCTGGAAGCCACGCCGATTAAAGCGTCCCCTTCTCGAATCAGGCCGCAGTCCACAATCTTCTCTTTATCGCCCAGGCCCACGCAGAAGCCGGCGAGATCATACTCGTCCACCGGGTAAAACCCGGGCATTTCCGCCGTCTCACCGCCGATCAGCGCGCAACCGGCCTGGACGCAGCCTTCCGCCACGCCCGCTACGATGGACGCGATCTTCTCCGGGACATTTTTCCCACAGGCGATATAGTCCAGGAAAAAGAGCGGCTGCGCCCCGGAACAGGCCACGTCGTTGGCGCACATGGCCACGCAATCGATGCCGACAGTATCGTGCTTGTCCATCAGGAACGCCAGCTTCAGCTTGGTCCCCACCCCGTCGGTGCCGGAAACCAGCACCGGCTTATTTATTCCGGTCAGATCCGGTTCAAACAGGCCGCCGAACCCGCCCAGGCCGGAGATCACGCCCGGGATCGTGGTCCGCGCCACATGGGACTTCATCAGTTCCACCGCTTTATATCCCGCCGTTACGTCCACGCCGGCAGCGGCATAACTCGCGCTCGCGCTGTTTTTCTTTTCCACTTTTACACACGCCTTTCCTTCGATTCATCACGGTTTCCCAGGCACCCTACGGCGGCGTGCCGGGGCTTTCCCTATTCCTTGCCTGTCCAGCAATAGGTGCAGACCCTATCCGGGTCGATGCCGATGGACGCCAGCATGCTTTCCAGCGTCTGGAACCGCAGGGTGGTCATCCGCATCCGCCGGCGGATGCCTTCCACCATCTTCTCATACCGGCCGCTGCGCGCGTCGCAGTATTCTTCGAGATACCGGAAGCCCTCGTCCCCTTCGATTTCCTGGATTACCGACCGGGAAATCAGATCCATATCCGACGTGGAGCGGGAAAAATTCAGGTATTTGCATCCGAAAAGAATCGGCGGGCAGGCAGGGCGGATATGCACCTCTTTCGCCCCGCTGTCGTACAAGAAGTCCACCGTCTCCCGCATCTGGGTGCCGCGCACCACCGAATCGTCGATGAACAGCAGGCTTTTGTCCCGGATCAGCGGCTCCACAGGGATCAGTTTCATATGGGCCACCTGGTTGCGGATCGACTGGTTCTGCGGCATAAAGCTGCGCGGCCAGGTGGGGGTATACTTGATAAACGGCCGGGCGAACGGGATCCCCGACTCGTTCGCGTAGCCGATGGCGTGGGCCGTGCCGGAATCCGGGACCCCCGCGACAAAATCCACCCGGATATCCGGGTCGTTTTTCGCCAGCTCCCGCCCGCAGTCGTACCGCATCTGCTCCACGTTCACCCCCTCGTAAGAGGAGGTGGGATAGCCGAAATACGTCCACAGGAAGGCGCAGATTTTCATCTTCTTCCCCGGGGGAGTTAGCACCTTGTAGCCGTCCACGGTGACAAAATCGATTTCCCCCGCACCGAGACTATGCTCGTCCTTATACCCCAGGTTCAAATAAGCGAAAGATTCGAAAGAAACGCAGTATGACCCTTCCTTTTTCCCGATAATCAGGGGGGTACGCCCCATCCGGTCGCGGGCGGCGTACATCCCCTCCCGTGTCAATAGGAGGATGGTCATCGACCCGTCGATCTGTTCCTGCGCATACTGGAGCCCTTCGACGATGGAATCCTTCTGGTTAATCAGGCTGGCGGTCAGTTCGGTAGCGTTGACCTCGCCGCCGCTCATCTCCAAAAAGTGGGAAGCGCCGCTTTGGAACGTCTGGCTGACCAGCTCTTCCATATTGTTAATCCGCCCCACGGTGGTGATGGCATAATTCCCCAAATGGGAGCGCACCATCAGCGGCTGCGGATCGGTATCGCTGATACAGCCGATCCCCATCGTCCCTTCCATCTCGCCCACGTCACGTTCAAACTTTGTGCGGAAGGGGGAATTCTCAATATTGTGAATCGCCCGCTGAAATCCCTTTTCCGCGCTGAACACCGCCATTCCGCCTCGACGGGTGCCCAGATGGGAGTGATAATCCACGCCGAAAAACAGATCCGTCACACAGCTTTCGCTGGATACGACGCCAAACAAACCGCCCATGGTACGACCATTCCTTTCTTACCCGGGATCGAAGAACCGCACCCTTTTGCCCCAGAAGAACCGATTTCGCTTCCGGCGCCAGGATACCAATTCCAGGACGAAAGCCTGCTGCTTTCCGCCCCCGTTCCTACATAAACGAATCATGAACGATGATGGAAATCGTTTATGATTCGTTGGCGGCCGAATACTGAAAGCATCCGGCCGCCGGGTTTCCATCCATTCGGCGATTAATCGCCCATCAGGCGGCGCATCATCTCCTGATACGCCTCCACTTCGCCGCCCATATTCCGGCGGAAACGATCCTTATCCAGCTTTTCGTGGGTGTGTACATCCCAGAAGCGGCAGGTATCGGGGGAAATTTCGTCCGCAAGCACAATAGTGCCGTCCGAAGTCTTGCCGAACTCCAGCTTGAAGTCCACCAATTCAACGTCCAGCTTGAGGAAATAAGCCTTCAGGAACTCGTTGACGTGGAAGGCGTATTTCGCAATGGTATCCATATCCTCCCGTGTCGCCAGTCCGAGGGCCAGCACGTGGTACTCGTTGATCAGCGGGTCGCCGAGATCGTCGTTTTTATAGCTGAACTCCAGGGACGGCTGCTTGAGAGGGGTTCCCTCTTCCACGCCGAAACGTTTGGAGAAAGAGCCGGCGGCGATGTTGCGGACAATCACTTCCAGGGGTACGATCGTCACCTTTTTCACCACGGTCTCCCGTTCGGAAAGCTCTTTGACATAATGGGTCGGCACGCCGTCTTTTTCGAGAAGCTGCATCAGGAAATTGCTCATCCGGTTGTTGACAACGCCTTTGCCCAGGATGGTGCCCTTTTTCTCGCCGTTAAAGGCGGTGGCGTCATCCTTGTAATCCACAATCAGTAGTTCCGGGTCGTCGGTGGCGAACACTTTCTTGGCTTTTCCCTCGTAAAGCTGTGCACGTTTTTCCATTGTTGTTTCCTCCTGTTATTTATCAAGATGATGGTTGCGGTACCGGGTGGATCAGCCGTTCAGCTCCGCCGCCAGCTTGCGGTCTTTTTCGAGGACGGCGGTTTCCATTTCCCGCTTCATCGCTTTGAGCTGTTCCTGAAGCCCCGCATCGTCCACCGCCAGGATCTGCGCGGCGAGGATCGCGGCGTTTTCCGCCCCGTCGATCGCCACGGTCGCCACGGGGATGCCGGACGGCATCTGTACGGTGGAAAGCAGCGAATCCAGCCCGTCCATCGTGGAGGACTTGATCGGGATGCCGATAACCGGCAGGATCGTATGGGCCGCGATAACGCCGGCCAGGTGCGCGGCCTTCCCCGCCGCGGCGATAATGACGCCGAAGCCGTTTGACGCGGCGTTCCAGGCAAAATCCATGGCGGCCGCCGGGGTACGATGGGCGGACATCACGTGTGTCTCCACCGGGATGCCGAAGGATTTGAGTTTGTTAATCGCTTTGGAAACCACCGGCAGGTCGCTGTCGCTGCCCATGATGACGGCTACTTTTTTCTTTGCATTTTCCATTGCCTTTATCCCCTTCCTCTATTTCTCAATACGCGAAAACGAAGCAGGCTGCGGATACAAAGTTTCCGCAGCCTGCAATTTTACCGCTTGTATTTTTCCTGCAGAAAGCCCGCGGGCGCAGCATTTGCGCACTTTGCCGCCATAGGAACCAAGCATAAACCCGCTCACGTCAAACGACCGCATTGCGTAGCCTCCTGTCGAAAGATGTATTTATTGTATTGCAAAAATCGCCTTTTTGCAAGTGGGTTCCCGATTTTTGTAGGGATATGGCGGGCAAAATGAACGGTGGTACTGGATTTTGTATAGAATGTGCTATTCGAATACGAAATACGCTGTTTTCCCCTCCTGCTCTCCGGCGAAACCGTCGGCAATCCTTTTCATCATACAGTATCCTGCAAAAGGCCGGATTCCTCAACATACCAGCCGATTTTACACCCGCACGCAAAAAAGCGCATGGAGTATGTCCATGCGCTTTTTATCCGGTCTAACCAATTAATACATGCCGTCCATGCCGCCGGCCGGGGCTGCGGGAGCCGGAGCCGGCTCCTTCTTATCCGCAACCAGGGATTCGGTGGTCAGAACCATCGCCGCGACGGAAGCCGCGTTCTGCAGGGCGGAACGGGTCACCTTGGTCGGGTCGACAATACCGGCCGCGATCATATCGCCGTACTCGTCTTTTGCAAAGTCATAGCCATAGCCGACCTTGTCCGCGGTACGGATCTTGTCGATGATTACGCTGCCTTCCATCCCCGCGTTCAGGGCGATCTGGCGGATCGGCTCTTCCAGCGCTTTCGCCACGATCTTCACGCCGGTCTTTTCATCGCCGTCGGTGCTGTCCAGCAGAGCGTTCAGCCGGTCGGACGCATTGATCAGCGCCACGCCGCCGCCGGCGACGATGCCCTCTTCCACAGCCGCCTTGGTCGCGGACAGAGCGTCTTCAATGCGGAGCTTCTTCTCCTTCATTTCGACTTCGGTCGCCGCGCCGACTTTGATCACGGCCACGCCGCCGGACAGCTTCGCCAGCCGCTCCTGCAGCTTCTCGCGGTCGAAATCGGAGGTGGTATTCTCAATCTGATTGCGGATCTGGGTAATGCGGTTCTTGATCTCATCCGAGTTGCCGGCGCCGTCCACAATGATGGTGTTTTCCTTCTGGATCTTCACCTGACGGGCGCGGCCGAGCTGCTGCACCGTGGTTTCCTTCAGCTCCAGGCCCAGCTCCTCGGAAATAACCTGGCCGCCGGTCAGGATGGCGATATCCTGCAGCATTTCCTTGCGTCGGTCGCCGAAGCCGGGGGCCTTCACCGCCACGCAGGTGAAGGTGCCGCGCAGCTTGTTCACGATCAGGGTGGAGAGCGCTTCGCCTTCCACGTCCTCCGCGATGATGACCAGCTTCTTACCGGCCTGCAGGATCTGTTCGAGCAGCGGCAGGATATCCTGAATGTTGGAAATCTTCTTATCGGTAATCAGGATGTAGGCGTCGTCGATGACCGCTTCCATCTTTTCGGTATCGGTTACCATGTAGGGGGTGATATAGCCGCGGTCGAACTGCATGCCTTCCACCACTTCGGAGTAGGTCTCCGCCGTCTTGGATTCTTCCACCGTGATGACGCCGTCCGCCGTCACCTTTTCCATCGCTTCGGCCACCAGGTCGCCGATGGTCGCGTCGCCGGCCGAAACCGTCGCCACACGGGCGATATCCGCGGAGCCGCTTACTTTCTTGGAATTGGCGATAACGCCTTCCACCACCGCTTCCACGGCTTTTTCAATGCCGCGCTTCACGCCCATCGGGTTCGCACCGGCGGCCACGTTCTTCATGCCTTCGCGGATCAGCGCCTGCGCGAGCAGGGTAGCGGTCGTGGTACCGTCGCCGGCCACGTCGTTGGTCTTGGTGGAAACTTCCTTCACCAGCTGCGCGCCCATATTTTCAAACGCGTCGTCCAGTTCGATTTCCTTGGCGATCGTCACGCCGTCGTTGGTGATCAGCGGAGCGCCGAATTTTTTATCCAGCACCACGTTGCGGCCGCGCGGCCCTAAAGTGATTTTTACGGTATTCGCAAGCTGGTCAACGCCGGACTGGAGCGCCTTGCGCGCTTCCTCGCCGAAAAGAATCTGTTTCGCCATGAATAATTCCTCCTAATTTCGTCTTATATCGTTGTAATCCAAGCCGTTTGGGGATATCTCAGCCTTCCACGATCGCGAGGATATCGTTTTGCCGGACGATGGTGTATTCTTCGCCGTCCAGCTTCACTTCGGTGCCGGAATATTTGCTGGTCAGGACCTTATCGCCGACTTTGACATACATAGTGACTTCCTTGCCTTCAACGTTGCCGCCCGGGCCGACAGCCACAACTTCCGCCACCTGCGGCTTCTCCTTGGCCGAACCGGCCAGGATAATCCCGCTCTTCGTGGTTTCTTCCGCTTCGACCATTTTGATAACCACACGGTCGGCCAACGGCTTAATCGACATTGACATTGAGAATTCCTCCCTAATGATGTTTTGTTAATTTTAGCACTCCAATGTGTTGAGTGCTAATCTGTTATCTATTGTAATCCGATTGCTGGAAAAATCAAGAGAAAAAATGAAACTTCATAATTTTTTTACAATCTTTAGTTTTTTCTCTCTGTCCGCGCCTTTAGCGCTTTTGGCTACAGGAACTACCATTATTTAGACTTTCCATCGCTTTATCAACTCCGGATTTTTCTCCGTCCGTCTCAGAAGATACGAAACATATCCTTATGCTCATTACCCGCTGCTGTTCCATTTTGACAACAGTAATGCGCCGTCCGTCCAGGATAAGCTGCTCCCCTTCTTCCGGAATCCGCTCCATCTGTTCCACAACCCATCCGCCGACGGTAACCACATCCGCCGGCATCGGAAAATCGAAACGTTCGCAGAATTCCTGCGCGCTGGCGCCTCCGTCAATGATATACTCGTCGTCGGACACCATCCGGAACTCCTCGGTCACTTCATCGTGTTCATCCCAGATGTCGCCGACCAATTCTTCCAAAATGTCCTCCAGCGTCACGATGCCTACCGTGCCGCCGAATTCATCCACCACTACAGCCATATGCACCTTGCGGCGCTGCATCTCCCGAAGCAGTGCGGAAATTTTGGCGTTTTCGGTTGTACAGTACGCCTCGGACAAAACATCCCGCAGCGAACGATTTTCCTGATAAGACGCGGAATAAAAGTCCTTTTCATGCAGGATACCGATGATGTGGTCGATTGTGCGGGAATATACCGGAAGGCGGGAATGCCCGCTTTCACGAAACATCCGGGCGATTTCAGTCGGCGGGTCATTTTCTTCCGCCGCCGTCAAATCCACCCTAGGAGTCAGGATATCCGCCGCGTCCAGGTCGTTAAACTCGATGGCGGCGCGGATCAGTTCCCCTTCGTGGGCATTGATACCGCCTTCGTTCTGCACTTCGTCCACCATGGTCATCAACTCCTCGGTGGTGGCACCTTCCCTTTCCCCAACGCGGAGCATCCGGGAAAGCAGCTTTTTCCACTGGCCGAACAACCAGTTGAGAGGCGTGAAAAGGACGACCAGAACCTGAATGATCGGCGCGGAGAATTTGGCAAACGCTTCCGGGCTTTCTTTCGCCATGCTCTTGGGCGAAATCTCGCCGAAAATCAGCACCAACACCGTCATCACTACCGTAGACAGCGTAACCCCGATATCTTCCCCAACCAGCTGGATAAAAAGCACCGTCGCCAAAGAAGCGGAGGTGATATTCACAATATTGTTGCCAATCAAAATCGTGGACAGCAAAGCATCGTATTGATCCAGAAGCTTCAAGACCAGTTTCGCCCTTTTATTGCCGCCGTCCGCCTCATTACGCATCCGCAGGCTGTTCAAGCTGGTAAACGCGGTTTCGGTAGCGGAAAAATACGCCGACAACATGATAAGTAAACATAAAACGATGATCATAACCACGGACATACTGTCCATTTCGAAAAATCTCTCCTTATCTTCATTTTCAGCGGCTTTTGTGCAAATACTAAAAAAGCGTTGTTTTTTATCATACCATAGGTTATGCTGATCCGCCATCAATTTTTCAAAAATTTCCCGTTTTGCCTTGGCTTGGCTTATCGCAATTGTGGAATAATCGGCGGATGGGCGGATATACTAACATCGCGATTCGTCCGTCTGCACATGTGGCATCGGCGGTCAGATTTCGCCCCCGGCAAACCGGGGCAAAAAAGAGGAGTGAAACACATGCTGGACAGATTGGCGCTTATCCTCGTGGTCATCGGCGCTATTAACTGGGGCAGCATCGGACTGTTTCAGTTCGACATAGTAGCATGGGCTTTCGGCGGCCAGGGTGCCGCGGTCAGCCGCGTGATCTACACCATTGTCGCGCTGGCGGGTCTCTGGTGCATCTCCCTGTTTTTCCGTGACCGTGAAGAGCTCATCGAGCACGAATAAGGGGCCATTCCACAAAAAGGGACGGACGAGTACTCGTCCGTCCCTTTTTGTCACAGGTATGCCGTCTCGTATCCGCAATGCGATTACAGCGCTTTGCCTTCCACAATCGCTTTGGTATCCCGCGCAATGACCAGCTCCTCGTTGGTCGGGATAACAAACGCGCGCACGGTGGAATCTGGCGTGGTGATCTCCATCTCTTCGCCGTGGACCTTGTTCTTTTCCGCATCCATTTTCACACCGTAGAAGGACAGGGCGTTCAGGATTTCCGCGCGCAGGGTCGGCTGGTTCTCGCCGATGCCGGCGGTGAAGATCAGCGCATCCACCCCGCCCAAAGCAACGATATAGCCGCCGATGTATTTAATAATTTCATACGTACGCATATTCCAGGCGAGTTTTGCCCGCTCGTTCCCCGCTTCGATAGCGGCCGCGATGTCGCGGTCGTCGCTGGATACGCCCGAAATGCCCAGCATGCCGGACTCCTTATTGAGCAACTGATCCATCTGCGAGGGGGACAGGTTCTCTTTCTCCATGATATAGGTCACGACCGACGGATCCACCGCGCCGGAACGGGTGCCCATCATGAAACCATCCAGCGGGGTCAGCCCCATGGTGGTGTCGATGACCTTGCCGTCCTTGATCGCAGTGACGGAGGAGCCGTTGCCGAAATGGCAGGAAATGATTTTGGTCCCCTTCCCGTCCGGCTTGCCGAGCAGTTCCAGGCAGCGCTTGCTGACATAGCGGTGGGAAGTGCCGTGAAAGCCGTAACGGCGGATGCCGTACTGCTCGTAATACCGATAAGGCACACCGAACATATACGCCGTGGCCGGCATGGTCTGATGGAAGGCGGTGTCGAACACCACGACCTGCGGCACCTCTTTTCCGAAGGCGGCGATAGCCGCGTTGATGCCTTGCACGTGCGCTTTATTGTGTAGCGGGGCCAGGGACGCATAATCCGCGATATCCCGGATCACCTGCTCGTTCACCAGCACCGAATGGTCGAACTTCGAACCGCCCTGCACAATGCGGTGGCCGATGGCCGCCACTTCGCTCAGGTCGTCGATCACTTTCCCTTCACCGGAGATCAGCGCTTCCTTGACCTGCGCGAAAGCGGCGGTATGATCCGGCATATCCACTTGCTTGGTAATCACACGGCCGTCGTTCGTCTTGTGCGTGAATTTCCCGTCGATCCCGATCCGCTCGCAGTTACCCTTGGCCAGGACCACTTCGCCGTCCATGTCGATAAGCTGATACTTCAGCGACGAACTGCCCGCATTGATAACCAGAATTTTCATTTCGAATTTCTACCTGCCTTTTCTTATTTTTCCTGTGGAAATTTTCCCCTTGGTATTGGAAATTTGCGGCCCGTGCATTTCCAGGAACTTGCGTTTCCAGAAAGAAGCACGTATACTGTATATATCGCCGTTTTTCCCGCCGTATAAACGCAAGCGGCGACAGAGTCAACTATTTTATAATAGTACGGTACATCGGGATTTTCAAGTAAAAAGTGGGTAAAAGATAAACAAAAAGAATGGATTTTCATTTTTTCGTATAATAAACCAAAATATGCCCCTGTTCGCTGGAAACAGCAAAGGGGCAAATACCATCAAAAAGGGGATAGCACTCCATGAAAGTAGCCGGAATCGTCGCGGAATACAATCCTTTTCACAACGGGCACGCCCATCATATTGAGCGCACCCGCGCGGCGGACGGCCCCTGCCGTCCCACCCACGCCGCCGCCGCCACCAGCGGCAATTTCGTGCAGCGCGGGGAACCCGCACTGCTGCCGAAGGCCGAGCGGGTGCGGGCAGCGCTGGCGGGCGGCGTCGACCTGGTGCTGGAATTGCCCCTCCCCTGGGCCGTCGCCTCGGCGGAAGGCTTCGCGTTCGGCGCGGTTTCGATCCTGGACGCCCTTGGCTGCGTAGACGTGCTGAGCTTCGGCAGCGAAGCCGGGGAAATCGAACCGCTGCAAAAAGTGGCCGACGCCCTGCTTTCCGACCGGTTTGCCGGCCTGCTCCGCTACCATCTGGAAGGCGGCGTCGCTTTTCCGGAAGCCCGCCAAAGGGCGACGGAGGAAATCTTGGGAAAAAAAGCGGCGTCGGTGCTGGAACACGCCAACAACACCTTAGGAATCGAGTACCTCAAAGCCCTGCGGCGGCTGGATTCGCCGATCCGCGCCTTCACCGTCCCCCGGCTGGGGGCCGGGCACGACGAAGCCCTTCCCGTGGGCGATATGGCGTCCGCAAGCTATCTGCGTGGGCTGCTTGCCGCCGGACGGACGGCCAACGTTGCCCCCTACATGCCGCCCATCCCGCTTGAAATCCTCCACGAAGCCGCCAGAATCGGGCACTGCCCGGCCGATCCGGCGTTGATCGACCGGGCGATGCTGTCCGCCCTCCGCCGCCTGACCAAGGAGCAGATTGCCCGCCTGCCGGGGGTCTCGGAGGGGCTGGAAAATCGGGTTTACGACGCGATCCGGACGGCAGGAAGCATGGAAGAGCTCCTTGCCGCCGTGAAGACGAAGCGCTATCCGCTCACCCGGATACGGCGGATCCTTCTGGCCGGTTTTCTCGGCCTGTCCGCCGGATGGGAAACCCGCCGTCCGCCTTATATACGGGTGCTGGGGATGAACCAGAAAGGGGCGGAAATCCTCCGGTGCGCAAAAGGTTCCTCCCTGCCGCTGATTACGCGGGTGTCCCAGCTGGAATCCTTTCAGGAGGAGACCCGCCGTCTCTTCGCCCTGGAATCCCGTGCCGCCGACCTGTACGCGCTGGCGCTTCCCAAACCGCTCCCCTGCGGGACGGAATACACGACCGGGATGATCCGCTGGGAAGGGTAATATTGGGCTTATCCCGTCCTATGCCGCGAGGAAATGATGGTTATACAAAGGATTCTGAAAAGAGCGGACGGCCCGATCCTTTCGGAGTATGGACCGGCATCATCGTGCCCCATACCCCACGCCCCTATAGATAAGTAAACAGAATCGCCGACAGGCTTTGGGGTGCCAAACAGCGCCGTCTTCCACTCATCGTTTATGCCGGGAATTTTGCCTGCACAAAAACCGCCCTTTGCCCGAAAGCAAAAGGCGGTTTTATTAATGACTAAAAGCACCGGCCGGCCTAGACGAAAAACGGATAAAAAACCTTTTCTTTCCGCTTGAAACAAGGCGGGAATTTCACATTACAGCGCCAAAAATCCCCCGCTTAAAAAACGGCTGTTTATTGGGAGCAAACGCCATGCAAAAAAGAAGGGAAGCGTCTCTCCTCTTGCCGGTGATTCACCCTATGAAACCGACTCCATGCCGACAGCGGTCACGGCTCTAATCGCACAGCAGGGCGAGTGGGAGAAGAAAGGGAAAAAAGATAATGCCGCCGTTCCCCGCTGTAATATCGCGCGGTAAACTTTTTTTCCGGTTTCATACCCACTGCGCGCGCCACCTGGATGGAGGGCGCGTTATCCGTTTTGATGATCGCGTGCACTTTCGGCGCACCCAGTTTTTGGAACGCATAGTCCCGGCAGCCCGCGGCGGCTTCTCGAGCGTATCCCCGGTGCCAGAACGCCTTTTTCAGCAGATAGCCGATTTCCAGCACCTCTTCCCCCTCGCACGGCTGCATGGTCAGCCCAGCTTGGCCGACCATTTCACCGGTCGATTTCCGCACGGCGGCCCATAGCCCGAAGCCGTGGCGGGCGTACCGCGCGCGCTGGCGGTTCAGCCAGTCCCACACCTCCTGATCGGTAAAGGCGTGTTCATAAGCATACATCACGGCCGGATCCTTCAGCATGGCCGCCAGATCGGCATAATCGGCGGATCCCATTTCCCGCAAAATCAGCCGTTCGGTTTGCAGCACCATATGTCCGCCCTTCTTTCCATGGCTTTCTTATCCGCCGACGGATAAAAACGCTGCTGTAAGCAAAAGCAGCGTCCCGGCGAACAGCAACCCCTTTGGGATCCTCATCCAACGGATGCGGCGGGTAACTTCCTGTATATAGCGGTCCTTTGCCACGCGCTCTTCTTCCGGGTCGTCCGTAACGGCGAAAAATTCCTCCGGTGGATCCGCCGTCCATTCTGAAAGCCTTCGTCTCCAGGAAAGCAGGAGCGCTATCCCCACTATCGTCAAAAGCGCTCCGGCAAGCAACAGCATCGCCCTCATCCCGCTACACCTGCCCGATATGGCACACGGTAACATTCGGCTGCCGCAGCCGTCCGTTCTGCTCGTACCGGCGGAATAGGGCGGTAACGGCGTCGATAAACGGCCGGTAGTTCCCGTCGCCGGGCCGCGGCGCGTAAGAGGAGGAGAGGTTCCGCCCCACAAAGCCTTCCAGCGTATAGAACAAGTCGTTGGAAAACCGACGGGTTTCGTACAGGCCGCCGCGGAAGAAGTCCGCATACCGGGGCTGGGAATGGTCAGCCCCGCCGCTGAAGCCGTGAAAATCAGGGCAATATTCCCGGCAGACGGCCGCGTTTTCCCGGACCAGCGGACTCTCCGCGTCCCGGTGGTTCCAAACCAACGCCGTAAAGCCGGCCGGCTTCAATATGCGCCGGCATTCTTCGCGGAAGACGTCCGGGTCAAACCAATGGAACGCCTGCGCCGCCGTTACCAGCTCCACGCATTGACCCGGCAGGCCGGTGTGTTCCGCCGTACCGGAAAAGGAATGCCAATCCGGCACTTCGGACAGGAGCCTCTCCGCCTCGCGGCGCATATCCTCATTGGGTTCCACGGCATACACCGTCAACCCGCGCTCCAACAGCCCCCGGCTGAACAGGCCGGTTCCCGCGCCGACGTCCGCCACCCGGCTGCCCGTCGTCAGCCCGGCGGTTTCCATAAGGTATGTATAGCACGCCGCCGGATAACCGGGACGACTTTTTTCATAAACCGCAGATTTTCCTGTGAATTTTTCCTTCGCATTGCTGGCAGCCATCGTAATTCCTTCCTCTATCGGCAGGCGGCGGAGGGAAAGCCCATCCGCCGTCTGTCTTCCATTTATAAAAGTTTGTCGATTGCCGCTTTGAGCGTATCGATCGGCCGAGCGCCGACCAGGATGTCCGCCGGCTCTCCATCCTGGAAAATAATCACCGTGGGGACGCTTTGTACCCGGTATTCCTCCGCCAATTCCCGCAGCTGGTCAATGTCCACTTTGCCGACGACGGCTTTGCCCTCATAATCCGCCGCGAGCTGTTCGATCACCGGCCCCAACATCTTGCAGGGCATGCACCAGGTAGCGAAAAAATCCACCACCAGCACGCCTCCCGCCGCCCGGGCGGCCTGGAACGACCTCGCATCGAAATGCACCGCTTGCGCCATTCTGATCCATCCTTTCCTTTCGGTATCATCAAGACCGCCGACCGGAACCTCGCTCCGGAAAGCGGCAATCTTAGCATAACCCAGGATGGCGATTTTACCCCTTTTTCCGTAAATAGCACAAGCACTCGGACGCAATCAGCACGCCGCTCTCCTGTCGAATACATATTCACAATATCGGGATGCAGCCAATGGACCGTTTATACCGCATCAGACGCTTTTGCCGCCTTCATCCTCCGTGTAAACACCGTCGCTGACTGAAGACGAGGGCGAATCATACGGCGGCTCCTGGTAATGTACCATCCGCATCATCCCGCCAAAAATCAGGGAAAGGAGATAGACGGCCGTTACTATGCCGCAGGCAATCAGCGCGGGAAGACGGCGGGACGGTTCATGCCGCGCGCAGGAAATCGCCAGGATAAATGCCCGTACCAAAAACGGAAGCGGCAGGGCGGTGGTCAATAGGATATTCACATTGGCCGCCGTATAACCGGCTTCGGTAAATTCTTCCCCCAGCCCGCCGAAGCTTACCACCGTCACAATCGATGCAATCATCAGCACAATGCCGACAACTAGCAGGAAAACCGACTCCGACGCATGTTCCCGATGACGCCGGGTATAGGCCCGGAAGGAATACACCGACGTGCCGATACAGGCCGCCGCCATAACAAACATATACAGGTTAGATTGAAAATAGGCGCCGGCCAACGTATCGCTTTTTTGAAAGGCAAGCTGCAGCATGGTGGAAATCACCGTCAGCGCCAATGCCAGCACCAAATAAAGAATCGATTTCAAAAAGCGGGAAATTTGCATACAGGCCACCCTTTCCGCAAATATTTCCGTTATTTTCCCGGAGCTTTTACCGCAAAACCTTTCGTAAACCCCGCCGCTCAGCCGGTCACTTGAATCCGGTCCAGAAGAGCCGCCGCAGTCTCCTTGGTGGCAAGCAGCGTACCGTCGCGCATCGCGCAGGCGGTGCCGCACGCGGCGGCCCAGCGGACGCATTCCGTCAAGTCATAATCCTTTACAAAGCCGACAATAAATCCGGCCAACGCACTGTCCCCCGCCCCGACGGTGGATTTCACCGCCACCTGCGGCACTGTTGCCCGGACGGTACGATCCCCCGCCACGCAGACCAGCCCGTTCCCGCCAAGCGAAACCACGACGTTTTCCACGCCGCTATCCCGCAACTCCCGCGCTGCATCCGCCACATCGTCGATAGTGGTGCCCTTAATTTCTACAATGTTGCGCAGTTCATGGATATTGGGCTTGATCAGCCAGGGCGATATCCGGCGGTAATCCTCCAGCGAGAGCAGGTCGCTGTCCACCGCCACCAGCACGCCCGCGTTTTTCACGGCAAGGATCAATTCCACATAATCCCTGACCGTAACATTCTCCGGCAAGGAACCGGCGAACACCACGATATCGCCCGGGCGCATCCGGGAATGAATCAGCGCCATCAGCGCGCCGATCATCATTTCGGAAAGGGCAGGGCCTTTCCGGTTAAGCTTGATCGTCTGCCCGTCGCAGCGCAAGGTAAGGTTTTCCCGAACGGAACCCGGGATTTTGATAAATTCGTACCGCAGGCTCTCTTCCTCAAGATAGCCCGCAAATTCCCGGCAGTTCTCTTCCCCCGCCACCGCGATGCAGAGCGTTTCCTGCCCGAAAGAGTGGACGACACGGGATACGTTGATCCCTTTACCCCCGATTTCCCGCATCTCGTCCATGACCCGGTTGACTTTATCGGGATGCAGCCCGTCCGACCAGAGCGTTACGTCGATCGACGGGTTCAGCGTCACGCTGAGAATATTCCTATGCAAAGCAATCCCTCTTTCTATTTTTCATTCCGCGGCAACGGGTTGATTTCTCACCGATCGCATCCAAAAGAAAAGGCAAGCACTGTTGTTTTTTGCAAGCGTTTTTATTTTAACACAACCGTTTCCAGTTGGGAACCCTTTTCGGAGGAATCTCACCATGTCCAGGGAAAAAGCGCCTATCTCCGTCTCCATGTCAAAAAAAGCGGGGCGGAAACGAACCCCCCTCGTTCCCGTCCCGCGCTTTCCTCGCCGCCGTTTACTGGCGATGCCATTTGACGCCCTGCGGGGTATCCTCCAACACGATGCCCTTCGCCTTAAGCTCGTCGCGGATCCGGTCGGACTCCGCCCAGTTTTTCTGCTTGCGGGCTTCGGTACGGGCGGCGATCATCGCTTCGATATCCGCATCCAGCATCTCCTTTTTCCGGTCGTACAGCAGGCCGAGCACGCCACAGAGCTGCGTGAAGAGATCCATCGCTTTTTCACATAGCGCGCGGGAAGGCGCGCCCGCCGCCATGACGTTGATGTCCCGTACCAATTCGAAGAGGGCCGCGATCGCGTCCGCCGTGTTCAGGTCGTCCTCCATCGCGTCGATAAACTGCTGCTTCCTTTTCTCCAGGCCGCCCAGGACGTCGCTTTCGTCCGCCGCGCCCGTTTCCGGCGCGTTGTCCAGCACAAACTGCAGGTTGTCCCGGCAGTTGTACAACCGGTCGAGGGCGGAAATCCCCTGTTCGATAATCTCGGCGTTATAATTGATCGGGCTGCGGTAAGAGGAGGAAATCAGGAAAAAGCGGATCGGCTCGTATCCGTATTTCTCCGCCACATCCCGCACGGTGAAGAAATTGCCGAGCGATTTGGACATTTTTTTATTATCCACATTGATGTAGCCGTTATGCATCCAATAATGGGCGAAGGGAACGCCGTTGCAGCATTCGCTCTGCGCGATCTCATTTTCGTGGTGGGGAAAAATCAGATCCTGCCCGCCGCAATGGATATCGATGGTTTCGCCCAGATACCGGCGGGCCATAGCGGAACACTCGATGTGCCAGCCGGGGCGGCCGTCGCTCCACGGGGATGGCCAGGAGGGCTCGCCCGGCTTCGCCGCTTTCCAGAGCGCGAAATCCATCGGGTCCTCCTTAACGTCGTTCACTTCAATACGCGCACCGGATTCCAGGTCTTCCAGCGGTTGATGGGACAGCTTGCCGTACTGCGCAAAATGGTTCGTACGGAAATACACGTCGCCGTTCGACGCGGCGTAGGCGTACCCCTTTTCCATCAACCCCGAGATAATCGCGATGATCTCGTCGATATTCTCAGTGGCGCGGGGATGGATGGTCGCTTCCCGGACGTTCAGCCCCTTCGCGTCCTTCCAGAATTCCCCGATGTACCTCTCCGAAATCACATCGTAGGAAACACCCTCTTCGTTGGCGCGGCGGATGATCTTATCGTCGATATCGGTAAAATTTTGCACAAAGCGGACGTCCCATCCCCTCCATTCCAGGTACCGGCGGAGCACGTCGAATACGCAGAGCGGCCGGGCGTTGCCGATATGGATCAAATTGTACACCGTCGGCCCGCAGGCGTAAATCCGCACCACCCCTTCCTCGATGGTTTTGAGCTCTTCCTTCTGCCGTGTCAGCGTATTGTAGATTTTCACAACGCCTTCATCCTTTCCGTTCTTGTCTCTATTCATCGTGTAACGGCGACGAATCCGCCTTTGGGACTCCCGCGTCTTCCGCGGCGGATACCTCTTCCGTGCGGGAACTTTCCTCCGATTTCGCTTTCCCCGTGCGGAACCTAGCCAACTCCTTTTCCAGCAGCTCCAGTCGATGTTCCAGCCGGCAGAGTTCTTGCGCCACCGGGTCCGGGATATGCACCTGATCCAGTTCCACGATTTTCGCCCCGTTGCGCCGAACCACCCGTGCCGGAACCCCGACGGCGGTGCAGTCGTCCGGGATCTCGGAAAGCACCACCGCGCCCGCCGCAATCCGCACGTTGTCCCCGATTTCAATCGGGCCGAGCACTTTCGCGCCGGAGCCCACCATCACGTGATTGCCGAGGGTGGGGTGCCGTTTTCCTTTATCCTTTCCCGTACCGCCCAGCGTTACCCCCTGATAAAGGGTGCAGTCGTCGCCGATCACTGTGGTTTCGCCGATGACCACGCCGGTGCCGTGGTCGATAAACAGCCGCCGCCCGATCTGAGCGCCGGGATGGATTTCGATATTGGTCTTTTTCACGCAACGCTGGGATATCCAGCGGGCGAGGAATTTCATATTGTGGTTGAAAAACCAATGCGCCCGGCGGTACATCCGCACCGCTTTGAAG
Source organism: uncultured Clostridia bacterium (assembly GCA_946499275.1). Lineage (GTDB taxonomy): Bacteria > Bacillota > Clostridia > Oscillospirales > Acutalibacteraceae > Avimonas. The sequence continues at coordinate 22,233 of CAMMRL010000010.1, forward strand.
CCGTTATACAGCAGCATGACCTCCAACGCTGAACGCGCGGCGGGATCCTTTTCCCGGATAACGGCGATATCCTCTTTTATTCGTTCAAACATATGTCTCTCCTCCTCTCCGCATGGCGAGAGTGAACAATCATCACACGCCGCAAGCCGCTGACGCAGGCCGTGGAGCCCGGTAAAACAAAAACTCCGCCGCGCCGATAACGGGCGCGACGGAGGTGCAGAGCACGGTTCCACTCCTAGTTTCACTCATTGCCGGATAACGGCGGCAAACCGCGGCGGGATACTAAGAGCCCAGTTGCTCCGTTCCCCTCGGCCGTGCTCGCGGGTGCATTTCGCCGGCCTGCCGCCAAACGCGCTTTCAGCACAGGCCAAAACCCGGCGCGTTTTCTCTGCCGCGGAGGGAACGGATACTTCTCCCGGTCAACGCATATCGTCATTCTCTTTCTATTATATACATCCGGCGGAAAAAATCCACTCTAATTTTCGTCCATCAGGTACCGACGGTAACTGTACACATACTGGCATCCCGAAATCACCGTCAGCACTACGGACACCCAGATTAGGATATGGCCGATCAGCAGCGGGACGGAGAAAACCGCGTCTGGCGGCGCGAAACCGGCCAGCAGCGTATCCTGCCAGGAGGCGAACTCCAGCGCGGTAAACATAAACAGGATGGAGACAAACTGCGCTACCGTCTTTGCCTTCCCAGCAAAATCCGCCGCGACCACCACGTCGTCCTTGGCGGCGAGCATCCGGATGGTCGCCACCATGAATTCCCTCGTCAACACCAGCATCACCGCCCAGACATCTAGGCGGCCGATCACCAGAAAGCCCAGGAAAGCCGCGGTGGTCAACATTTTATCCGCAATCGGATCCAGAAACTTGCCCAGGTTGGTAATCAGCCCGCGGGAACGGGCGATCCTGCCGTCGAACAGATCGGTCAGCGCCGCGGCGCCGAACACCGCCATCGCCGTCAGGTTGTGAAAGGGAAAGTCCCACAGTAAAAACAACAGCACCAGCGGGGAAAGGATCACCCGCAGAATGGTCAATTTATTCGGGGTATTCAGATTCAACTTCGGCTTGGCGTTCGTCAAAATCAGGCTCCACCCTTTCCGTCCCGCTTGCCGGGGCGCCAGCGCCCGGAGGGACTCGCATATATTCGTCCGCCGTTATTCGGCGGCTTCCAATTCGCCCATCAGGTCCCAGTCTAGCACATCGGTGATCCGGATCCGGACAAAATCGCCCGGCCGGATCTCCCCCCGCTTAGCGGGGAAAAACACTTTGCAGTCGATATCCGGCGCATCCGCCTCGCTGCGGCCGAACCAACATTCCGCGTACCGATCGTAACTTTCCACCAGTACCTCCAGCGTCTTACCGACACGGGAGCGGTTGTAGCGGTCGGCGATCAGCGCCTGTTCCTCCATCACAATATCCCGGCGGCGCTGCTTCTCCTTATCGTCCAGCTGATCCGGAAATTGCGCGGCGGCCGTTCCCTCCTCCGGCGAGAAAGCGAAGCAGCCCAGCCGCTCGAACCGCATTTCCTTGATAAATTCACACAGTTCGGCAAATTCCTTTTTCCCTTCGCCAGGGAAGCCGGTCATCACCGTAGTGCGCAGGACAATGCCCGGCACCTTTTCCCGGATGCGGCGGATCTGTTTTTTCAGCGCCGCCGCATCCCCCGGGCGGTTCATCGCGGACAGCACCTTCCCGTTCGCGTGCTGGATGGGGATATCCATGTATTTCGCGACTTTCGGCTGCGCGGCGATCACGTCCAGCAGCCGGTCGTCGATATGCTCCGGATAACAGTACAGCAGGCGGATCCAGTGCAGGTGGTCGATTCGGCAGAGCCGTTCCAGCAGTTCCGGGAGATGGGATTCACCGTCCCAGTCCGCCCCATACAGGGTGGTGTCCTGCGCCACCAACGTCAGTTCTTTGACGCCGTTTTGCGCAAGTGTTTCGGCTTCTTCAACCACGGCTTCCATCGACCGGCTACGCAGCGGGCCGCGGATTAGCGGGATGGCGCAGTAGGTGCAGCAGTTGCTGCAGCCGTCCGCAATCCGCAGATAGGCGAAAAATTCCGGCGTTGTCTGGAGACGGCTCCCGTCCAGGCTCCAGCACCCTTTATCCGGGAAACGAGCGACCTGCTCGTCCCGCAGAACCGCCTCCACCGTTTCCACGATATCGCCGTTCGCCCCCAGTCCGAGCACCGCGTCGCACTCCGGCAGTTCCTTGACGAGCTCCTCTTTATACCGCTCCGCCATGCAGCCGGTGACAATGATCTTTTGAATCTGCCCTTCCTTTTTCAGCTGGGCAAATTCCAGGATGTTTTCAATCGATTCCTTTTTGGCGTCCTCGATAAAGCCGCAGGTATTCACAATCACCACGTCAGCCAGGCCGCTTTCCGCTGTCAGCTCAATCCCCGCGTCCCGCAGACGGCCGAGCATCAGCTCTGCATCCATCTGATTTTTCGGACAACCCAGGGATACCATTCCCACTTTATACGCCATGGCCTGAAACCAACCTTTCCTCTGCTTGAGAGCTCCGACGGATCGGCAACATATCATCAATCCACCGGCTCTTCCCCGCCGGCACATCCGTCGTCCGAAACCCAATCGCCGTCCTGCCCTTCCCTATCAAAAGGCCATTGGGCCAGGGCGCGGCGGATCGTCCCTCCGTCAAAACCATAACGGGCGAGGGCGGCTTCCGCTTTTCTCCGTCCATTCTCATCATGCAGCCTATTATACTGTTTTTTATCGAGCAGTTCAAGTGCTTTGTCCAGATCCTCTTTTTCCGTCTCTTCCACCGCCAGCATCGCCAGCTCTCGGCCGATCCCCCGGGCGCAGAGCTCCTGTACGGCACGGCGGCGGGGATATAGTTTCCGCTCGGTCAAATCCCGAGCCAAGCGGTGGGCATACCGCTCGTCGTTGATATAACCCAGTTCTTCCATCCGCTGCGCGGTCTGCTCCGCCACTTCGGCGCCAGCTTCTCTACGAAGCTTCTCCTCCAACCTTCGGCGGGAGTGGTCGCTTCGGGAAAGAAGGTACACGGCTTTTTCCCTAGCCCGGCGGCGGGCGGATTCGTCCAGCAGGGCTTTCAGTTCCTCATCCGACAACGAGGAGCCGACCCGATAGGGCGACTCCTCGAAGGTACGGACGTCCACGGTCATCGCCCGCTCGCCGTCCAGCACCAAGAGGTACAGGCGGCCGCGGCGCTTACGCAGCTCCGTTATGATCATAGAAATGTTCCCGCCTTTTTGGACGGTAATTTAATCGTCCACCGAAATATCAATCTTGGCTTTCGCCGCCGGCGCGCTGACTTTCGCCGCCACTTCCAACGGAATCTCCACCGGCGTGCTGGGCAACGGGGCGACCCGGGCGGAAGGATTGAGCTTATCCAGATTGGCGCGCACCAACGTTTCCAACTCCTGCATCAAGGCCGGATCATTTTTGATCGCTTCCTTCGCGTTGTCCCGTCCCTGGGCCAGGCGGTTTTCCTTGTACGAGAACCACGCGCCGGACTTCTGGACAAAGCCGAGTTTCACCCCGATATCCAGCAGCTCCCCTTCATGGGATATCCCATGACCGTACATGATGTCAAACTCCGCCTCCTTAAACGGCGGGGCGACTTTATTCTTCACAACCCGTACCCGGGTGTGGGAACCGATCGGCTCGCTGCCCGACTTGAGGGTCTCGGTGCGGCGGACATCCAGACGGACCGACGCGTAATATTTCAGCGCGTTGCCGCCGGCGGTAACCTCCGGATTGCCGTATACCACGCCAACTTTCAGGCGCAGCTGGTTGATAAACACGGCCATACACTGGGACTTGGAAACCGCGCCGGCAAGCTTCCGCATCGCCTGCGACATCAGGCGCGCCTGAAGCCCGACGTGGCTGTCCCCCATTTCCCCCTCGATTTCCGCACGGGGAACCAGGGCCGCTACCGAGTCGACCACCACGATATCAATCGCGCCGGAACGGATCAGCGCTTCCGCAATTTCGAGCGCCTGCTCGCCGGTGTCCGGCTGGGAAACCAACAGCGAATCCACGTCCACCCCGAGCGCTTTGGCGTAAACAGGGTCGAGCGCGTGTTCCACGTCGATAAACGCGGCTTCGCCGCCCATCTTCTGCGCTTCGGCCACGGCGTGAAGGGCCAGTGTGGTTTTGCCGGACGCCTCAGGGCCGTAAATCTCGATAATCCGGCCGCGGGGCAGTCCGCCGATACCGAGTGCCGCATCCAACATCAACGAGCCGGTGGGAATGCATTCCACATTCATGGCGCTGTTCTGCCCCAGGCGCATCACCGCTCCTTTGCCGTAATTCTTCTCAATCTGCTGGAGCGCCAATTCCAGCGCCTTCTTTTTGTTATCTTCCACCGAGCTTCCGCCCTTTTTCTTTTCGTCGCCCGCCATTTTTCTCCGTCCTTCCGTTGTTGCAAATATGGGCATATCCAGAGAAAGCATCTGTTATATTATACCGGAGGTTACGAAGAAAAGCAACCATTTTCCGAAAATTTTCGCACATATGTTCGTTTTTTCAAAATTTCCGCTACCAAGCCAGAAAAAAGGAAGCGATGCGGACCGCATCGCTTCCTTCACCATATAGCGCTTATAAAACCTCGATATTCTCGCGGTTGGCAACCGCTTTCATGGCGTTTTTGGTGTCAAACACCGCTTTGGCATGCTGCTGTACAAAATTATAATCCACGTTGGTGTGCGCCGCCGTCACCATGACCAGATCCGCCGATTCCAGCAGTTCCTTCGTCAGTTCCGGTTCGCCCTTCACCGTTTTGCCCTTATAACGGTACTCGCTCACCCACGGGTCGTAATACGTTACCTGGGCGCCTTCCCGTTCCAGTACCTCGATCACCCGCAGCGCCGGGCTTTCGCGATAATCGTCGATATCCTGCTTGTAGGCCACGCCCAATACCAGAACTTTCGCGTTTTTCATTGCTTTTTCCACACGGTTCAGGATTTTGCCCGCCCGTTCCACACAGTACTCGGGCATCTGGTCGTTGATCATCATCGAACTCTCGATCATCGAAGTGTGGAAGCCGTATTCCCGGGCCTTCCAGGACAGGTAATAGGGATCCAGCGGGATGCAATGCCCCCCCAAGCCGGGGCCGGGATAGAACGCCTGGAAGCCGTACGGCTTGGTCTTCGCCGCGTCCACCACTTCCCACATGCTGATGCCCATTTTCTGGCACAGCATGGTCAGTTCGTTGACCAGGCCGATGTTGATGTTCCGGTAAGTATTTTCCAGGATCTTCTCCATTTCCGCCACCGCCGGGCAGGAAACTTCGTAAACGTCCCCTTCCAGCACGGCGCGGTACATCGAAGCGATCACCTCGGTCGCATCTTTGCCGACGCCGCCCACGACCTTCGGGGTGTTCTTGGTCTTATAAATCAGGTTGCCGGGGTCCACCCGTTCCGGGGAGAAGCCGAGGTAGAAATCCTCCCCGCACTTCAGGCCGGATCCCTCTTCCAAGATCGGCCGGATCAGTTCTTCCGTCGTCCCAGGATACGTGGTGGATTCCAGTACTACCATAGTGTTCTTTTTCAAATACTTCGACACCGCTTCGGTCGAAGAACGGACATAACTGATATCCGGCTGCTGATGGGCGTCCAGAGGGGTGGGAACGCAAATGGCAATAAAGTCCACGTCTTTGATAAAGCTGAAATCCGTCGTGGCTTTCAGCATCCCGTTTTTTACGAGCTGTTCCAGGTCGCTGTCCACCACGTCGCCAATATAGTTATGGCCGGCGTTGACCATCTCTACCTTTTTTTCCTGAACGTCGAACCCGATCGTTTTGAAGCCGGCCTTTGCTTTTTCAACGGCCAGCGGCAGGCCTACGTAGCCCAGACCCACAACGCCCACAACGATCTCTTTGGCGGCGATCTTTTTCTGCAACGTTTCTTTTATACTCATGGTCTGATCCCCTTTTCCTCCCGGCTGACGGACACGGGAGATAGATTCCGGGTTATCCCGCAAACACGGCATGGCCCACATACTTTGCTATTTTAGCAAAAACGGGCGAAAAGATCAAGCCTTTGTTTGTTCGTCGCTTTTTTTGTCCGCCCCCTCTGTCCCAAGTGGCGGAAAAACCGTATAAAAAAGCAAGGCGATATCCCGTAAAATCGAAAGCCGCCGCAAGTATTGCAGGTTGGCCGCCATCTTCACAGGGAGGATCTCGTGTATATATACCTCGTCCGCATCCGCGGCGTTTTGCAGCAGCTTGTCCTCTTCACGAAAACGGATGCTGGCGGGGGAGGTGATCCCCGCTGGAAGGAGCAGCGTCGCCATCATCTCCGAAGAATAGCAAGCCACATACCGGGGCACCTCCGGCCGGGTTCCGACGAAGCTCATATCGCCGACGAGCACATTGAGAAGCTGCGGGATTTCATCCAGACGGCTGCGGCGTATTTTGGCCCCTACCCGCGTGATCCGGCGATCCCCCCGCACCGTCACGCTGCTTCCCAGCCGTTCTGCGTCCGAAACCATGGTGCGGAATTTGAAGATCCGGAAGACCCGGCCGTACTGCGTCACCCGCTCCTGCCGGAAGAACACCGGGCCGGGAGAGTCCGCTTTGATCCAGACGGAAAGTATAAGGAAAAAAGGCGCAAGCAGAAGCAGCAGAAGCAGAGACAGGAAGATATCCATTGCCCGCTTTATAAATAGGGTAAAACGGCGGGAACTCAGCCGCTCATAATACGGGCGCACCTCCGGTCGTCGCAAAGAGGGCGGCAATTCCTCCCAAGGTTTTAGCAGCAATTTGTATCCCTCATTTCCTTGAATTACCCGGGATTCGACACCGCCGGCCTATAATCCCGGATAAGAAAAGCCGGCGAGGAAATGCTGCCCCACCGGCCGGATTGTAGTTTATAACGCGGTTTATAAACCGGTCAGAACCTCTTTAAAACTGCTCAGGACGTTTCCAATATCCTCACCGGAAAGCTGCGTATGCAGCGGGAGAGTAATTTCATTGTGATACATTTGGTACGCCTGGGGATAATCTTGGATGGAAAACCCCCGATCCTTATAGGCTGTCAGCATCGGAAGGGGTTTATAATGCACATTGGTCGCGATCCCCCGCTCCGCCATTTTTCGGATAACCGCGTTGCGTTCGGCGGTATCGCAATTCTTCAGCCGCACCGGATACAGATGGCAGTTGGATCGGTACTCCTTTTGCTGATAGGGGAGCAGCTCCACCCTGCCGGACTGTAGCGCATTGGTATACGCATTCGCGATCGCCCGGCGCCGTTTGAGGATATCGTCATACCGGTCGAGCTGCGCCAGCCCGATGGCCGCCATGATATCGGTCATATTGCACTTATAGGCCGGCGTGACAATATCGTATTCCCACGCACCCATCTGCGTTTTCGCCAGTGCGTCCTTGGATTGTCCATGCAGGGAGAGCAGCATATACCGGTGATACAGTTCGTCGTTGTCCACCCCCGGCACCGTCCGCCAAGTAACCGCTCCCCCCTCGCCTGTCGTAAGGTTTTTCACCGCGTGAAAGGAAAAGCAGGTGAAATCCGCCAGGCTCCCCGCCGGCCTGCCGTGATAGGTGGATCCGAAACCGTGAGCGCAGTCCGCGACTAGAACCACCCTCCCATACGTTTCCTGCAGCGGGTTTGAGGGATGGAAAAGCCCCTTTTTCCGCTCGACAATTTCATACAGGCGGTCGTAATCACAGGGGACGCCCGCGATATCCACCGGAATAATCGCTTTGGTTTTCTCCGTAATGGCCGCTTCCAGGCGGTCGTAGTCCATGTGATAGGTCCCCGGCTCCACGTCCACCAGCCGCAGCGCGGCCCCCACATGGAGGACGACGCTGGCGGAAGCGGTGTAGGTGTAGGCGCTGGTAATCACCTCGTCCCCCGGCCCAATCCCCAGCACGTGGAGGGTAAGCGCCAGCGCCGCGGTAGCGGAGTTCAGGCATACGGCTTTGTCCGTATGGCAGTACTCCGCGATCCGTTTTTCGAAAAGCTTGGTCTGCGGGCCGGTGGTAATCCACCCGGAACGCAATACACCTACGACGTTTTCAATCTCCCGCTCCCCGATATCCGGTGGGGAAAAACAGACCTTCCGCTGCATACAAACGCCCCTTTTCCAGTATCAAGCACCGTCCGGCGATTCCATCTCCGCGTGCTTTCTTGGTTAATTTATCCCTTTTTTTACGGAAAATACATAACGCCGCTCAATCATTGGAAGAATGCCAGCAGGCCATAGCCCGTCCCAACGCCTTTTGAAAAAGAGAGCAGGGATTTCACCGCGGCGAAATCCCTGCTTTCTTTTTCAATATTTTCTGCTATTGGAAAAGCGAAGTCAGTCTCTTCCGCTTTTACCGCGCAGTTTATGAAAAATTTGCCCGGCAACCGCCAACCCCAGGCGGCGCACATACCGGCATTCCTCCGTCCGGAAGAAAAAGAGAAGATTGAGCGTATTCGGGACCAGCAGGCAGATCCCCCCCCGCAGCAGCAGGGAGAGCCAAAGGTTCCACCCGGCGGGAATGCAGGAACAAAGGAGATACGTAGCCCCCGCGCTCACCAGCGTCGCGGCAAAATACAGCCCATACCGGAAAAAATAGGCCCGTACCGACCGATGGAAAATGTGTTTGTAGACAATAAGCGGCTGAATCCAGAAAGGGATGAGCAGCATGCTGACTAGGTTGGCGACCAGCACCCCGTTTACGCCCCAGTACTGCACCAAGAAAAAAGCCAGCCCCAGGTTGATCCCCGCTTCCACCAGCGGCATATATTTATCCGGACGGTACAGCCCGGCGCTGTCCCGTGCAAGGAAGATCACCCGCCGCATGCTGTAAATATAAAAATACAGCAAAATCAGCAGCAGCGTCCCTTCCCCCAGCAAATACTTTTCCCCGAGCCAAAGGGTGATAAAGGGCTGGATCATCACCAGCAGCCCCGTGGTACAAAAGGAAACCAGCAGGAAATTGATATAATACAGCAGGCTAAACTTATCATAAGCCCGCGAGGAATCCTCGGTGTGGATCAGATCCCCAAAGCTGGCGGTAACCCCCTGGAACATCTGCGCGATCAGGTTGTTCAGGGTATTGGTAATCAGCGTGTAATTGGAATAGATTCCTCCCATGACCAGGTTGACGAAATAGGTGATGATCATATTGGAGGTGGACGACAGGCTGAAAGAACCTACTTTGTGATAGAGCATGGCGTTGATGTTGTAAAACAGATCCCGGCGTTCCTCCCGGTCGATCTTTTCGCTTCCCTTCAGATCGATATCCGGGTACAGTTTCCGGTAACGCCAATAGATGACCAGCCCTTCCCCCACGCGGCAGACGATTTTTGCCACAATATACAGAATAAAGCTTTGGGTGGTAATCAGCAGAATAATCTGGAGGATACAGGTAGCCAACTGCGCCCCGGCATGGGCAATATTGATAATGTAGTTTTTCTGATCCGCCGTAATCAGCGCCTTTTGATGGGCAAAGAGATAGGATGCCAACACGTCCAGCACAAACAGGAAAAAGGTAACGCCCATATACCCCTGTGAAAAAGTACGGTCTTTGTCAAACAGGTATACAAAGAACGATAAGCCGAATCCCAGGGCCAAAATAACCGCACCGATAAGCATATACGCCCGCTTATAAAAATGAAGCAGCGATTTAATCCGGGGGACATCGTGTTCGGCTACCGGTTTGTACAATTTGTAGATCAGCCCGGTTCCAAGCCCCAGTTCCGCCAGCGCCAGCATGGAGATGATGTTGGTGAATAGAGCGTTCACGCCAAGGACGCTCTCCCCCAGGCATTCCACAAACTTGGCGCGCACGATAAAATTGCTGAGCATCTGCACCAAGTACCCGCCGGCGCCGGCGATCGAGTTGATAATGGAATTCCGGGTCCGTTTCATCGTCCCTCTCCTTTCTTCCGGCCGAAAACGGGAACGCGGTCCGCCAGCCTGCCCATCAGACGGTCGGGCAAGGTGCGCCGCTCCCCCTGCGTAGCCAAAGAAAGAATATACCCCATATAAATCCAAAAGATAAAGTGCGGGAGACTGACGTTGTAAATCAGGTACACTTCCACCATGTTATTGACCATATAGAAGACAAATAAAGCGATGCCCGCGTAGATGTACCCATTCTGAAACCCTACCGTACGGCGGTTCCTCCAGATAAATTTGCCCATGGAAATTATCAGGGCGAACAGCACGATCAGTAAAGCGGCCGTTCCCATAATACCGCCCGCTGCCAGACTGTGGAAAAACAAATTATGATAATGCATGACAGGATTATCATCCTGGCTGACTCTTTCCAAACTTCCGGAGTGGCCCAACCCCCAAATCGGGCTTTCCTTAAATTGCTTAATAGCGACCCTCCAAAGATTAATGCGGCCGGAAGTAATATCGACGTTATCATTGTCCGGCCGAATCACAACGGAAGGCGGTCCGGCCGGTGTATCCTTGTCCGATACGGATGGATCGTCATTCGGCAGCGAAACGGTAGACTGCCCCGAAGGTTCGCTACTTTCGGAAATATACCGGCTTTGGAAACCCGTTACCAGCTGATCGCTGATTCGGATTATAGCGGGTGCAGCAAACGCCACCGCTGTAAGCAGCACGGCCGACGCTAAAAAGCTGAGCCCGCAGGATGCCACAAGGGATGAGATACGGGACAACAGCGTTTTGCGGAACAGGAAAAACAAGAATACAAATAAAAACGCCAAAAACGCCAGGCTACTGCCGCGCGACTGGGAGAGCATTAGAAAAAGCAGGTTGAAAAAAGCGCAGAATCCCAGGCAAACATATTGAAACGGAAGTGTTTTCCGGTTTTCCGTGACATCCCGGCACAGGAATAGCTGCAATGCACACAGCGCCGATGCAATCGCCGCTGTGGGGAAATTCGGATTGGAAAACACACCGAACAGGCGCGAATGGTATAAACCGATATAATAAGTAACGCCGCCGTATTCATAGCTTGCCGTATAATTCATCAGCAGCATTAATAGGGAAATCAAGGAGCCAACAGCGCATAAGCCGATATACACCCATCCGATAATCCGCATCTCCCGGAGCAAATCTTCCCGGCTGCGCGTCTCATCATTCGGATACAGTACCAGCATCCCCACCGCCGTATAACAGAGCATGGAAGCGTTTTCCTTGAACCCGCTTTGATGGTTGATTAGGATGGTCACGGATCCCATAAGCAAAAGCAATATCAGCCACACAGCATGCCGTGCACGCAGGCAAGTCCGTTTTGTCAGCAGATCAACCAGTAGCTGTAAGCCGCCCCACAGCAGAACAATCTTGACTACGCCGTCCAGGACCGGCTTGAAGGGTGGATAAATCAGAAAGAAAAAAAGTACCACCGTCAGCAGCTTTACCGTCAAGCGGCTGCGCAAAAAACGTTTGGTCAGTTCCAATGCCTTCATAGATAAACCTCATTTCTTGGGCAACGCCGGACCTGCTGGAATCGCTACCGCTTTTATCACCGGGAATTCTTTACAAACCCTCATAGAGCTGTTCAATCCGCGCCGCCTGCCCGGACAAGTCGTATCCCACTTCCATAATCTGACGGCGCCGGTTGGTCCGTTCATATCCGTCCGCCGATTGGCGTATTTCTTCCGCCCAAGCCTCCTCCCCACTTTCAAGAGGGAGATAGGTCAGCAGTTCCGTCACTTTCGCTTCCGGCGGCACTTCGGTAGAAGCAATCGCCCGCAGGCCGGCTGCCTGCGCTTCAATCAACACCAGCCCAAGCCCCTCAAAGCGGGAGGGCAGCACAAAAACGTCCATCCCCTGCATAAGCGACGGCACGTCGTCACGCATCCCAAGGAAACGGACGGCGTCTTCGACGCCAAGAACTGCCGCCTGACGGCGGACTTCCGCTTCCAGATCCCCCACGCCGATTAACAGCAGGACGGCGTCGGGCTGCTTTTTCCGCAAGCAGGCGAAAGCCCTCAGCAAAAACGCATGGTTCTTCTGATAGGTAAAGCGCCCGATATGCCCTACGACAAACGCCTTTTCCAGGCCAAGATCCTTGCGTACCCGTTCCCTTTCTGCCGGGTCAAAGGCATATTTTTCCGTTTCAATTGCATTGTGAAAATATTGCACAGAATCCTTTGGCACCGCATCCCCGAAAAGCCAATCCGCCGCCGCCGAGGAACAGGCGGCGAAAGCGTCCCCATACCGGCAGGCCCGCCGGTAGTTGAGCTTATGCAGCCAGGTGAAAAACCGGCGCTTTTTCACATTCACAATATCCGGCTGGGTACTGTGGGAATGCAGAACGACTTTCACCCCATGCTTTTTCGCCTGACGGAACAGCACTGTATTTAAAAAATACGACATATGGCAGTGAACGATATCGTAACCGCCCTCCCACAGTCTCTTCATCTCCCGGCGGTAGCGGATTGGGTGCTTGAAAGGGGATGTGGGCAGAGAATAGACTGTGCAGCCGTCGGCGATCAACCCCTCGCAAAACGAGAGGTCCCGCTCCCCGGTGACAAAATCCATATGGATATGCTCATGGTCAATCCGCTCGTAATTCGCCAGAATGTACCTGGTCACGCCATCGCCGGCATTGCCGATGCGATATTCCAAAACCTTTTTCATCCGCTCTTTCGCCCCCTAGCTCTGCAGCCCGATCTCCCGCTTCATTTTTGTTGTGGAGATTTCCGGCGTGCGGGGAAGATAGACGACTTCGCAATACTCCTTCAAATAGTCGAATTTCCCTTTCCAGTCGTCCCCCATGACAAAGGTATCGATATGGTACTCCTTTACATCCCGGATCTTTTGCTCCCAATTTTCCTCCGGGATCACCAGATCGACATAGCGAACCGACTCCAAAAGCTGCTTGCGTTCTTTGTAGGTAAAATAGCATACCTTGTTTTTGCTGCTTTTATTGAATTCGTCGGTAGACAGCGCCACAATCAGATAATCCCCCAGTTTCCGGGCGCGGCGAAGCAAATTGATATGCCCGTAATGCAGCAAATCAAACGTCCCATAAGTGATAACGCGTTTCATGTTTTGGCCCTCTTCCCTTCTGCAAAGCGCAATGCGGCGAATTTATCTTTTCAAACGGACGATGACAGAGACCGGCGAAAACGCCATCCATCCTGGAATAGTTCAGCCTTTCTCCTGCTTTGAGGGGAGACGGATTTCCACCGATTCATGATGGCTGACCTGTTTCTCCAGGGGCGGCAAACGGCGATAATCCCCGTACAGCGAGGTCAGATAGCCGTCATAGTCCTCGGGAACAGGGCAGAGCATATCCTCAAAAGGCATCGGTTTCCCCTCCCCGAACAATTCCTTCGGAACCACTTCCTTCGTCCCCCAGGCCCCATGCCAGTTGGCAATGCTGGGCGCCGTACCGTATTCGTATTTCATACACAGGGCGTCAATCATCCGAAAACAGGTCCCCCGGCTGACAAACGGCGTCATCAGGGACAGGGCCATCGACGCCGGCAGGCTTTTCTCCCGGATATAGCGGGTCTTCCGGTTCAATAATGAAAAGCGGTACAACTTCATGCGTTTGAGCAATTTTTCCGCTTCTTTCCGGTCGGCAGGCCCTCCATCCAGAGGGAAAATGTCCATATACACGCCATGATGGATATCCAGATGCGCAAAGATCTTTTCTTTAAATAGGGTACGGTTGTCCCGCAATTTGGCAAAACTCAGCAGATAATCCGGCTCGGTGCGATAGTCCTGCAAAAACAGATGGGGGGGCAGCAGCGACGGCGCCAACCGCACAAACCGCTCGTAATCCGGCCGGGGCATTCCCACGTCGATGTCGTCGTCCCAGGGAATAAAGCCCCCGTGCCGCACAGCCCCCAAGGCGGAACCGCCGAGTAAAAAATAGCGCAACCCTTCCTTCCGGCAAATCTCGTCAAACTGGTGCAGCAGGCCCAGTTCCACTTCCTGCAAAACGCGAAGATCGCGATCGGTTTCGTTCATCCGCGCTTCCTCCTTTGTTGTCGCCCGCACCTACTTTTGCAGTATTGTCTGATACAGCGCATAGTACTGCGCATACGAGCGCTTCTGATCATACATTTTTTCCGCCCTGTCGCGGCAAGCGGCAGTAAACGCCGGCTTGCCCAAATGCCGGATTTCCTGTATGGCGGCAGCCAGGCCCGGAACGTCCTTTTTTTCCACCACCCGGCCGGTAAAACCGTCTAGGCTTTCCGGGCTGCCTCCGGTACGGAAGGTAACTACCGGCGTGCCGCAGGCCATCGCCTCCAGGTTCACCGTCGGAAAATTGTCCTCCAACGTGGGATTGACCAGCAGGTCGGCCGCGCTGTAAAGCGCCGCCAACTCCGCCGTGCTTTCAGTCCGGCTCAAGCCGATCACGTCCGCCGGCAGCCCGGCTTTCTGCTTTTCGTCTACCCCGACCACGATCAGACGGTACCCTTCGCCGAGCAATTCCTTGAGCCGCAGCAGGTAAGGCAACCCTTTGCGTTCCTCCCAAACCCCGGCAACCCCCAATAGGAGAAAATCCCGGGGCGGGATGCCATACCGTTCCCGTACGCCGTCCGGCGACGGATGAAAAACATCCAAATCCACACCGTTCGGGATCACCGCCACCGGAATGCCCTTCAGGTACGAACGGCGCACCTCCCCTGCCAGGCACTCGGAGGGCGAGACCAGCGTCAGGTTGGACAGGCCGGTAAACAGTTCCCGCTTTTCCCGATAGTTTTCCGCGGACCGGTCCCGCAGGCGGCTGGAAGGATACGCCCCCTTCTGCGGGCAATGGGAACAGCCGGTCTGCCATCGGGTACAGCCGGCAAAGTCGTAATACGCACAGTGCCCGGTAAACGCCCAGCAATCGTGCAGCGTCCACACCACCGGCAGCCCGCTTTGTTTCAGCCACTGGAACAGTTCCCCGATGTGCAGATAATAGCCGTGAATGTTATGCAGGTGGATCAAATCCGGGGACAATTCTTCCGCCTGTTTCAGAAAACGGCGGGTAGCCCCGCGGGACCCATAGCCGTGCCGGTCGAATAGGCGGGTCAGCGCAACGTGCGCATAGTTGTCCGCCGTCCCGCCGATCCCGATCGCCGCATCGCAGCCGCGCGCTTCGCCGCGGCCATAGGCAATCCAGCCGGTATCCCCTTTTTGCTTCAAAAAAGTATGCAGGTCAGCGGCAATCCGTCCGGTGCTGCCCACGCCGCATACCGAATTGATCTGTAAAACCTTCATCGCGTTCCCTTTCCTTCATCCGGAGAAACAGCGCGTTTCCTCCCCCGCCGCCGGATACGCCCTGCCAGGGCAAGCAGCAGAACAGTCAGCGAAAGCCCGGCCAGCATACCGGCAAAGTCCAGAACGACGTCCTGCACCATACCGGCGCGGCCCTCAACAAAGAGCTGCAGGAATTCATCCGAAACCGGGACGGCCAGGCCGGCAAACAAGGGAACAAACAGATGGGGGAACAGCCGCGGCGTGTACGTCCGCAACGTAATTCCCAGCAGTACCCCCAACCCGGCGTATTCCGCGAAATGGGCCAGCTTGCGGATAAAATGCTCCGATACCTCTCCCGTCCACCCCAGGGAAGAGAGCAACCACTGGAGCAGTTCCACCACCCGGCCGCTCCTTTCGGAGGAATCCGCGCCGTTTTGGAGGGAATTGCCGTAAATAAACCCGACATAAGCGACGGTGAGCAGCGTCAGCAAAACACGCCGGAACCGCCGGTCCCGTAACCACGTCAACGCTTCCGTCCCCCGCTCTTTCCCCGGTATTCCGCCTGTTCAAGCAGGCGGCCCAGGGATTCCATAAATATTTCCCGAGTAAAGTGCCGTTCAAAATACCGGCGGCCATTCCGGCCTTTTTCCTGGTACAGCGCCGGATCCGCGATGACCGCTTCCATGGCGGCGGCCAGCCCCTGCGCGTCCCCGGCCGGGACGCTCTCGCCGCAGTGCGCTTCCCGGACTAGGTCGTAGGCCGCCCCATCCGCGGCGGCAACCACCGGCTTACCGGCGCAGAGGTATCCTTGCGCTTTCGCCGGCAGGGTCATCCCGATGAAATCACCCCCCCGGAGAGTGAGGAGAAAGCAATCGGCCATACGGTAAAACCGCTTCATCTCGGAGACGGGGAATTTCCCGTGGAAAGTCACCCTGTCCTTCAGGTGAAGTTCATCGGTCAGCGCTTTGCATTCTTCCAGGGCGGAGCCGCTCCCCACGATATGGACATGGAAGGGCTTGTCCGTTTTAACCAGCGAAGCGGCCCGCAGGATGCAGTCCACATTCTGTACCGCGCCGATATTCCCGGCAAACAGGAAATCTATGCAATCGTTTTCCTCGTACTGCCCGCAGATATCCGAATACAAATCCTCCGCGTGCTGGGGAAGATAGACGATCCGTTCCTCTTCCACCCCGTCCACATCGGTTAAATACTGCCGGAACGGCTCCGACGTAATGGCAAGGGTGTCGGCCTTGCTGTAAATACGGCGGCTCACGCGGTGGATAAAGCGGAAAAGCGGATGCCCCTCCCCCACGTTCCAAGCTTTCAGGGATTCCGGCCAGAGGTCACAGCAGTACAGCACAAGCGGCGCGCCGGCGCGCCGGCGGGAGGCCGCTGCCGGGATAGATTGCAGCACCGGCGACGTCTGGTAGGACAGGACAACTTCCGCATCTTTTTTACAGAAATGCGCGTACAGCCATCCCCACAACACAAAAGAAGCATAATTCAGCGCCCGGAACAATACGCCGCTCCGCCGGGCCACCGTCGGCACCCGAACCACCTGCGCGCCGTTCCACTCCTCCCTACAGCGGCGGAAAAAGCGGTATTCCCTAGGGACGCGGGATGTGGCGTAGTCGGGCAGGCCTGTTAAAACACGGACGGTATGCCCCTCCTGCGTCAGAGCGGCGACAATATCGTTAATCCGGAAATCATCCGGGTAAAAGCACTGGGAAACGACGAGGATATTCATAAAAGGCGATCACTCCTCCGCCTTGTTTTTCATCCGGCAGCCGGCCTAGCCGGTCGGAAAAAACAAAAATGCTGCGACCCGCCTGTCCGCAGCCGTGTATCAGTATAGCATAACCCGGAGAAAATTACAACCGAACGGGCGTTTCCACTCTTGCCGACCGGCGAACCGCCGCCAATACGATAAAGAGGGAAGCGGCGGATGCCGCTTCCCTCTTTTCATCCGTTCGATTTAGTTGTACTTTTTCCGTCCGGTATAGCTGGTATGCAGGATCTCATGCGCCTTGTGGCTGCCGTAGCTGCCCAGGTATTCGTCGTACACCATCTTTACCGCCGGGGATTGATGCGATTTACGCAGGGCCATCGCTTCGTCCTGGTCGTACAGAGCCTTGGCGCGCAGCGCCTTCAGGTCGGTGAAATTGCGCACCGACGCCGGCTGAATCGGCTGGCCGCCGCCGTTGACACAGCCGCCGGGGCAGCACATGATCTCGACAAAATGCCAGGGCGCCGTGCCGTCCTTAATCCGGGACATGACGTAATTCGCGCTCGCGATACCGCTGACAGCCGCCACCTTCACTTCCATACCGGCGATGTTGTAAGTCGCTTCCTTGATGCTGTCGGTGCCGCGGACTTCGTGGAATTCCAACGCTTCGTTGTCCTTGCCGGTCAGCACGTCGTTGGCGGTGCGGAGCGCCGCCTCCATCACGCCGCCGGTCGCGCCGAAGATCACCGCCGCGCCGGTATCGTCGCCCAGCGGGTTGTCAAACTCTTCGTCCGGCAGGTTGACGAAATCAAGACCCGCGCGCTTAATCATCCGGGCGAGTTCGCGGGTGGTCAGCGCCACGTCCACGTCCGCTACGCCCGCGGCGTCCTGGTCGTCGCGGCCGACTTCGAACTTTTTCGCGGTACAGGGCATGATGGATACCACCACGATGTCCTTTGGATCCAGGCCGTTCTTTTCCGCGTAGTAGGTTTTGATGATCGCGCCGGTCATCTGCTGCGGGGACTTGCAGGAAGACAGATGATCGAGCTGATCCGGATAGTAATACTCCGCGAATTTGACCCAGCCGGGAGAGCAGGAGGTGATCATCGGCAGCACGCCGCCGTTTTTCACCCGATCCACAAACTCGGTCGCTTCCTCCACAATGGTCATATCCGCGCCGAAGTCAGTGTCAAACACCTTGTCGAATCCCAAACGGCGGAGCGCGGCGACCATTTTGCCTTCCACATTGGTGCCGATAGGCATCCCAAAGCTTTCGCCGAGGGTCGCGCGGATGGAGGGCGCGGTCTGGACAATCACGGTCTTGCTCTTGTCCGCCAGCGCATCCCAAACCTTACCGGTATCGTCCTTTTCCACCAACGCGCCGGTCGGGCAGACGACTTCACACTGGCCGCAGGAGACGCAGGGCACGTCGGCGAGCTGCTTCTCAAACGGGGTGCCGATGTGGGTGTCGATGCCGCGGTCGTTCGCGCCGATGACGGAGACGAACTGCTGGCGGCAGGCGGCCACGCAGCGGCGGCAGAGGATGCATTTGTTGTTATCCCGCACCAGATGCGCAGTGGAGAGATCCAACTCGTATGTCGGGCGGAAGCCGTCGTACTTCTCCGCCATTTCGACCCCGTAATCGCGGCACATCTTCTGCAGCTCGCAATCGTTGGAACGCACGCAGGACAGACATTTTTTATCATGGGTGGAGAGGATCAGTTCCAGCGTGGTGCGGCGGGCGGCCTGCACCTTCGCCGAGTTGGTCTGGACCTCCATCCCCTCGGCCACGGGGTACACGCAGGCGGTCACCAGGCCGCGGGCGCCGGTCGTTTCCACGACGCAGATCCGGCAGGCGCCAATTTCGTTGATATCCTTCAGGAAGCACAGCGTGGGGATGTCCACGCCGGCATAGCGGGCAGCTTCCAGAATAGTGGAGCCTTTGGGCACGCTGACAGCGATCCCGTTGATTTTGCAGTTGATCATTTCCATTTTCAGCGCACTCCTTTCTTACCGTTTCACAATCGCGCCGAACCGGCATTTTTCCATGCAGGCTCCGCACTTAATGCACTTCGATGTATCGATGACATGCGGGTTCTTGACCGTACCGGAAATCGCGCCCACCGGGCATACGCGGGCGCAGGCGGTACAGCCTTTGCACTTCTCCGCCACCACCGCGTAGGACAGCAGGGATTTGCACACGCCCGCCGGACATCTCTTTTCGGTCACATGAGCTACATACTCATCACGGAAGAAATGGAGGGTGGACAGCACCGGGTTCGGCGCCGTCTGGCCGAGACCGCACAGGGAGTTTTCCTTGATGTAATGGCAGAGCTCCTCCAGGTCGTCGATATCCTGTAGGGTGCCGTTGCCCTTAGTGATCTTGTCCAGCTTTTCCAGCAGGCGCTTGGTACCGACACGGCAAGGCGTACATTTGCCGCAGGACTCGTCCACCGTGAATTCGAGGAAGAACTTCGCAATGTCCACCATACAGGTATCTTCGTCCATAACGATCATGCCGCCGGACCCCATCATACAGCCCAGCGCGATCAGGTTGTCATAGTCGATTGCGGTGTCGATCAAGCTGGCCGGGATACAGCCGCCGGAGGGGCCGCCGGTCTGCGCCGCCTTAAACTTCTTGCCGTTCGGGATGCCGCCTCCGATCTCTTCCACGATCTCACGCAGGGTGGTGCCCATCGGGATCTCCACCAGGCCGGTATGCTTGATCTTACCGCCCAGGGCGAACACCTTGGTGCCCTTGGATTTCTCGGTACCCATCGAAGCGAACCATTCCGCGCCGCGCAGGATGATCTGCGGCACATTGGCGAAGGTTTCGACATTGTTTTCCACCGTCGGCATGCCGAACAGGCCCTTCACCGCCGGATAGGGCGGACGGGGACGGGGCTCGCCGCGGTTGCCTTCGATCGACGTCATCAGCGCGGTTTCCTCGCCGCACACGAACGCGCCGGCGCCCAGGCGGATTTCCATATCGAAATCAAAGCCGGAGCCGAAGATATCCTTGCCCAGCAGGCCGTAGGCGCGGGCTTCGTCAATCGCGATCTGCAGGCGCTGTACCGCAATCGGGTACTCCGCGCGGACATACACAAAGCCTTTGGTCGCGCCGATCGCATAGCCGGCGATCGCCATGGCCTCCACGATGCAGTGCGGGTCGCCTTCCAGGACGGAGCGGTCCATAAACGCGCCGGGGTCGCCTTCGTCGGCGTTGCAGACCACATATTTCTGCGGCGCTTTGTTCGGCGCGCACAGCGCCCACTTGCGCCCGGTCGGGAACCCGCCACCGCCACGGCCGCGCAGCCCCGAATCGGTGATCACTTGGATAACCTGCTCCGGGGTGTACTCCGTAAGACATTTGGCCAACGCCTGGTAGCCGTCCTGCGCTATGTATTCGTCGATGGATTCGGGATCGATCACGCCGCAGTTGCGCAGCGCCACACGGACCTGTTTTTTATAGAAGTCGGTCTCGTTCAGGGACTTGATCTCGTCCTTGCCGACCGTCTCGTCGTACAGCAGGCGGGTTACAATCCGGCCCTTGAGCAGATGCTCGGAAACGATTTCGGGGATATCCTCCACCGTGACGCGCGAATAAAACGCACCTTCCGGATACACAACCATAATCGGGCCGAGCGCGCAAAGGCCGAAGCAGCCGGTACGGACCACTTTCACTTCCTCGCTCAATCCCTGGGCCGCGAGCTCCTCTTCCAGCTTGTCGATAATCTTCAGGCTGTTCGAGGAGGTGCAGCCGGTACCGCCGCAAACCAGTACATGGGAACGATACATCTTTTAATAACCTCCCTGCTTACTTCATCAGTTCGCCGATGGTATACTCCACCACCGGGTTGCCGTTGACCACATGGTCGGCGACAATCCGCGCGACCTTTTCCGGCGTTACCTTGCCGTAGGTGACTTTTTCCTTGCCGGGCATCGTGATTTCCACGATCGGCTCAAACTGGCACATGCCGATGCAGCCGGTCTGCCCCACCGTCACGTTGTCCAGGTGGCGTTTGGCCACCTCGTCCACAAAGGCGTTCAGCACCGGACGGGCGCCAGCGGCAATCCCACAGGTCGCCATGCCGACCACGACGCGCACCGCGTTTTCATGGTCGCCGCGCACGGTCATCTTTTCGCGGGCTCTATCCCGAATGGCTTGAAGCTCTGCCAAAGTTTTCACAACAATACCTCCTAATTCAATTTCCGGGGACGTCCTCCGGCCCTTCACCGGAAGAGGGAGCGAGAATCGCTTCGGTCTGTTCCTTGATATACGCGTCAATCCAATCCGCCACTTCCGGCGTGTCCAGCGGCACGTCGCCAAGGATTTCCCGCAGTTCCCGGGTATCCACCGCAAATTCGCGGCCGTTCCATTTCCGTACATAACGGAAATCCCGGTCGGGGTTCATGCGGATCAGGGCGACGACGGTTCCCGTTATATCCCCCAGGGGCATCCGGTCAATGTGGGAACGCACAAAGGTCGCCGTCACAGCCGTCCCTTTCCCCGGTACGGACTCAATCGATAAGCCACCGCCGGCCATCTCCGCCGCCATACGGAATAGGGGGATGCCCATCCCCACCTTCCGGGTGGTGCGGGTGGTGTAAAACGGGTCGCTGACTTTCCGGACCTGTTCCGGGGTCATCCCCCGGCCGTTGTCCCGGACCGTGAGCACGATCCGGTCGGCGGCGGTGTCCTCCTCCACCGTGATTTCGGTGAGGGTGGCGCCAGCCGCAATAGAATTCTGCGCGATATCCAGTACGTTGAGCGATAATTCCCGCATCGCTTAATCGTTATACTTCGCGAGGATGCCGTCTACGTCGTCCACCGTCAGGCGGCCGTAAACGTCGTTGTTCACCGTCAGAACCGGGGCCAGGCCGCACGCGCCGATGCAGCGGCAGGCGGTTAGGGAGAAACGGCCGTCTTCCGTACATTCGTCCGCGCCGATCCCTAGCTTTTCGCTGATCTTATTAAACAGGTCGCCCGCGCCCTTGACATAGCACGCGGTGCCGAGACATACGGAAACGTTATACACGCCTTTGGGGGACAGCGCGAACTGCGCGTAGAAGGTCGCCACACCGTACACCTTTTCCAGCGGCACGTTCATGCCGTCCGCGATCATCTGCTGCACCTCGATCGGCAGATAACCGTAAATCTCCTGCGCTTCCTGCATAACGGTCATCAGGCGGCTGGGATCTGACTTGTACTTGCCGATCACTTCGTGAAGCTGCCGTTCCTGTTCAGCAGTACCCCGGAAAGGGAGCTTGCTGATCTTTTTCTTCATGTTGCCTTTTCCTCCTTAGCGGATTTTCTACTCGCCATACGATATATTGATCACAGGCCCGCCCGTAGGCGCCACCGTCTTTCAGCCGCCCTGATACCAAAACGGCTATAGCGCAATATACGCAGTACGCTAATTAAATAGTATAGCAGATCAATTAGGGAATTTCTACAGGAATTCTTCAAATTTCGCGAAAAACTTATTGTCATATTTTTAACAACTCGGCTGTCACGCTTCATACCGGACGGCAGGCATGCGCCGTTTACTCCGCCTCCTGAAACGAGGTTTCCACCTCGCGGAACTCTTCTTCGTATTCGCCCGCCTTACTCTGCATCGTCCATCCGGTGATCTGGACAAAATCCTCTTCCATCTCTACACAGGTCAGCCAATAAGTGATCTTTATGCCGTCTACTGCGCCCTCGATCTGGGTAAGATAACCGCTCCGGCCGCTGACACTCACCGTTTCGGCCGGAGTAAAGGTCATGTCCTCCACCGAATACTCCATCTGTTCGAGTAGAACGTCCATATAATCCCGGATGGTGACATCCTCGTAAAAATCGGCTTTGCTTTCGGCAATCACGACGACGTATTTTTCCTTTAAGCGGTTACCCGCGCCCAGTATCGCTTCATCGTTCAAGGCCGTCCCTTCGTCCGTCCAATCGCCGGGAACCGTCATCTGGTACTTCCCGTCGGAACTGACCAGCACCGTTTTTTCTTCTGCTTTTTGCCCTTGCACCATCGCTTGCCCCAACGCGATGATATTGCAGCCGCTGAGCATTCCCACCAATAAAACAGCGATTACCGTAAGCAAACCCAGACGAAAAAACCGCTTGCCCATGCCATGCCACTTTTTCATGCTTTTCTTCCTCTCCCTATTCTCCTCAGAATTATACAGTAATACGTCATGTGGCGCCGCAACGTTCGGCGTTCGCCCATGCGCTGTTTACATAAACAGGAGCACAATCCCCGCAATCCAGTTTAATATCGAGACGATCAGGAACACAATGCTCAGCGCCAAGCCGGCGGTCGCCATCCCCCGCGCCGTGGTCCGGCGTCCCAGGATACCGCTGGGGATGCCGATGATCCCGGTAACCACGCCAACCAGCGGGATAAAACAGCCGAGAACGCTGCACAGGCCCATCACCAGGGACAGGACCGCCTTACCGGTCGGATTATGTACCGCTACAGGGATCGGCTGAGACGCGGCATACCCCGGCGCGGGGGCGTAACCGGAAACCGGCGTCACGGCGCCGGAAGCCGGCATAGAGGGATCGGACGACACCGCCGGAACCGGTACGCCGTGGCCGGCGGCGGTTTCCGGATCCATCGGGTTCATTGGCGAATCGGGATCAGCCGACTGCATAACCGGAGACATCGATACGCCGTTCCCCACCGGAACCGGTCCTACACCGGGCGCCACGGGAACGGGCGCCGGCTGCGGGGGGATATTCACCGGCTGATACAAAAGCGCCACCAGCGCGTTGACCTTGTCGCGTAGAGCGGCCTTTATCGCAAAGGCCATCGCTCCGTCCAGCCCCATTTCCCCACAATATACGCCGGGCAGTATCGCATATTTCAGCCACGCCTCCAGATGAACCACCCCATTGGCGTATTGCAACTTGAGAAACTGCGGCGCGGCCAGCAGCCCTTTTCCCTTTTTCCACACCACTTCCCCTTTGACCGTGGTGAGGGCAAATCCCTCTTTTCTCAGGAAATCCTCGGATACAAACCGAATAAAATCATCCGGCTTGCCTGTGTTGAAATCCGCAACGTACCTTTTCCCCATAATGGCTTACATCCTTCCCTCAATTTCTCAACGATCACCGCTTGATTATCTGCGTATCGATCGGCGGCCCATTTTCCGTATAGCCGCCGATAAACGCTGAAAATCGAGCATAACCGCATTTTCCCGTTTACAGAATCATCCGAAATGACAAAGCATATTCCGAAAACCGTTCACCGTTCCCCTTGTTCATCCAGTGTCAGGCGGTAGGCGGGCAGGAATTCATCGATAAAGCAGTCGACCGCCGGAATCCGCATCGCCCGCAGCGCTTCTTCGGTCGAGCGCTTGGCCTGTACGAACTCCCGGTTCCCCTGTTCCAGTTCTTCCACACACTTGATCAGCGCCGCGAGCTTATCCGCCGCCTTCACCAGCCGCTTTTCCTCGGGCGTGCCCTCCCCGCATAAAAGCGGGCGGTAATCGTCCCGCAAATCCTCCGGCAACATGGAAAGCAGTTTTTCTTCCGACACCGTCTCCACTTGCCGATACGCTTGCCGGATCGCCGGATTATAATACTTGACCGGCGTGGGCAGGTCGCCGGTCAGAATTTCCGGTGCGTCGTGATAAAGCGCGTAAAGCACGCAGCGCCCGGGGTCAACCTGCCCGCCGAAACGACGGTTGGTCAGCAGCGCCAACGCATGGGCGAGTACCGCCACGTCGTAAGAGTGTTCGCAAATATTTTCAGTCCGGACATTGCGCATCAGCGCCCAGCGGTTGATATGCTTCATCCGGGAGAGCATGGCAAAAAAAGAAGCGTTCATCAGTAAGTAATATCCCTTTCTCTATTTGTCCGGCCGGTAATTTTCCAGGATGGAAGCCGCACATTCCACCAGGCAGGGGCAAGGGCGTTTTTTATAATATTGCGGCGTCCGGGGCGAAGGGTCGGGCGCGGTATCCTTCCCGGCAAGTCCCAGCAGTTCCCGGCAGATGATGGACCCGTTTTCCTCCCGGTATTTCCCAGCCAGTTCCTGGGTCATCCGGTAGGTCCGTTTTTTGGCCTCCCGGTCGTTCAAATCGGCATAGCCGTACTTGAGCCCGGCCGCCATCAGCATCCCCGTTACCGCCCCGCAAACCTCCCGCATGCGGCCCATGCCGCCGCCGAAGGGCGAAGCCAGCATCATCGCCGTTTCCCAAGACAAGCCCAACTCCTCCGCATAGGCCCCCAGAACCGCCTGCGCGCAGTTGGCCCCCTGTTCGAACAACGCACGGGCTTTTTTCCCTTTTTCACTCACCGGGGTTGTGAGCAGTTGATTCTCCTCCACGGATACCGCCTCCTGTGTAAAGTGTATGCAGGTTACAAATCCACCAAGTGTATTCGATTCCCATTTTCTTCCGCCAGACGCAGCAAGTCCGGGAAAGCCAGCCAGACGGTCGCCGTATTGTCGCAGGGATGGACACCGATACGCGGATGGCGGGCCAAATCCCGGTCAAAAACCATCTCCACCGCACCGTCCCTGTCGTTCAACACGCCGAGCGGCGTCACCGCACCCCGGTACAACCCAAGAAAACGCTGCAGGCGTTCCTCCGAAGCGAAGCTGAGCTTCCCGCAGCCGAGCTGCTGCGCCAGGCTTCCCAGATCCGCCCGCTTGTTTTTCTCCAGCGCCACCAGGAAATGCCGCTTTCCCCGGGTATCCCGCAAAAACAGGTTTTTGCAGATATCCTCCGCATGCGGCAGACACTCCGCATCCATCTCTTCCATCGTGTAAACCGCTTCATGCTCATCCACCGCAAAGTCAATTCCCTTTGTGCGCAGCAAATCCAGCACCGCTTCCTTTGTCAATGGTTCCATTGGTTTTTCCATCCTTTTGTACGATTTACAGCGCCGCTCATTAAATCTCCATTCGGTCGGAAAGGGATCGCATGGCAACAATTGTGCGGGAAATCAACTCGTCCAGTTCCCAGCCCAGCATGGCGGCCCCGTCCTCAATCACCTTGCGGGAGCAGCCCGCCGCAAAAGAAGGGGTCTTGAACTTTTTCTTTACCGATTTCAGCTCCAGATCGAATACGCTGCGGGACGGCCGCATCAAAGCGACTGCGCCGATCAACCCGGTAAGCTCATCCACCGCATAGAGTATCTTCTCCATGACATGTTCCGGCGGGATATCCACTGTCAGCCGGTATCCGTGGCTTGCAGTCGCACGGATCAGCCGTTCGTCCAACCCCCGGCTGCGCATAATCTCCTGCGAGCGGATACAATGCTCATCCGGATACTTTTCATAATCCAAGTCGTGTAAAAGGCCCACGATCTCCCAAAACTCCCGGTTCTCCGGATCGTATTCCGCGGCGAAATACCCCATCACCCCCCGCAACAATCTCCGCATGGCGCAGATGGAACGGTTCTTTATTGTATTCGCGCAGCAGCGCTTCCGCTTGTTCCCGGGTTGGTATTGCACCCATACCGACACCATCCTTTCCTTTTTGATTCATACGCGGTTACAATGGCGGACTTTTCACCCTCAACTATCTGTGTTGCCGGCCGTCATGTACCAATACCGGTACGATTCGCCGTCTATCCAATTTTCGGCATTCCATGACCCGAGCATCTTCCAAAGGAAGCGTCACAACGCTAAACGATATATATACAATCCATCGGAAAGTTCATCAAACCGCAAGATCTCGGCAACCGAAAAACCGCTGTCCTCCAGCACACGGCGGGAACTAAGGTTCTCTCCCACTACATACGCCTGTAAAACGGAAGCCTGCAGGACTTCACGCGCATAGGGAATCATGCGGCCAAGCAGCTGCGTAAAATACCCATGCCCCCAGTGCGCTTCCCCCAAAAATACGCTGATGGTATATACGCCCGGCGTTTCACCTGCTTTCAAGGCAAAAACGCCGACAAACCGGCCGTCGGTTTTCCTCCGCAGGGCAAAGCCCCGATTGGAGCTGGCAGTATATTCTTCAATCAGCGCCGCCGTCTCTTCCCGGCGGGTGTGCGTATCAAAACGCATAAACCGTGCCACTGCGGGAGAAGACGTCATAGAAAACACCTCGCCGGCATCTTCCGGCCTCAAAGGAGTCAGAACAAGCGCCGCGGTTTCCATCCGCATTTCTCTCCTTTCCCCGTGAGGTTTCCCCTTTGGCAGGGAAAAGGCCTGCCGTCACCCCTATAGTTGTATGTAGTGAAAGGGGAAAGATAGAATCATCGGGACATGTTCTTTTATTATAAAAGAATTTAACCGCCCTGCCAAGTGTCATATCGACGATTTTTGAGGAGTTTCTTTCCTTTTTCGCTGATTTCCCGCTCATCATTTATTGCTTTTGCCATGAAAAACGGCAAAAGGCTTAGGTAGGACGCATTTTTCCCGTCCGCCAAGGCACACTATAGGGAATAAAATAGCAAAGGAAGGAGACGCCGGCTATGAGGGAAAAAAAGAAAACGGTAAAACGTGGGGTAACGGGCGCTCTCGCCGGTGCCGCCAACGGCTTTTTTGGCTCGGGCGGCGGTCTGTTTCTGGTTCCGCTCTTCACCAAGTGGCTGAAGATGGACCAGCGCAGGGCGTTTGCCACATCGGTTGCGGTGATTTTCCCCTTGTCCGCCGTATCCCTGATCGTATACTTTTTCAAAGGCGGCATCGACTTTTTCGGTGTGCTTCCCATGCTGCTTGGCGGGTTGTGCGGGGGGTTCATCGCCGGGAGGATATTCAATAAAGTACCCATTTCCTTATTGCGCCGGGGGTTTGGTATCCTGATCCTTTACGGCGGTATACGGGCGGTGCTACTGCTTTGATGGATATAATCGAATTCCTGGTCGGGCTGCTGACCGGTGTGCTCAGCGGGTTCGGGATCGGCGGAGGATCCCTGCTTATTTTGTATCTAACCGGGGTGGCGGGCGTCAATCAATACGTGGCTGGCGGCATAAATCTGCTGTATTTCCTGTTCTGCGCGCCGGCCGCACTGATTTCCCATATTAAAAACCGCCTGATTGACACGAAAACCGTCATCTGGTGCACCGCGGCGGGTATCCTAACCTCTCTGCTGGCGGCATGGGTCGCCGGCATGATTGAAGTGACCCTACTTCGCCGGATTTTCGGTATTTTTTTACTATATATCGGCATCCGGGAGCTGCGCGCCAAACCGCCTGCGGAGGATGCCTGACGGATATCCTAGTTGTTAAACGACGCCGGCGCTATCCTTTTCCCGGCGTTTTTCCTTTGTCTATTCTTTTTCGTGCTATTTTAACCCGGTAAGGGGTTTATAGTCGAAGTACCAGCTTGCTGTTGGTTTATACCAATCATTGAAGGGCCGTTCTCAAAGCGTGCCGGAATCACTCACTGTCCCGTGCCCTGTCGTGCCTAAACGGATACAAACAGTCCCGTTGGGCACCGGGGGATAAAAGGCCCTTTTGGCGGGGCTTGCCCCGATACAATCTGTTTTTAAGCGGTTTCTCCCACCAGTTACAGCCGACAGCTCCTTATCGGTAAAGCTCCAAAAGAAATCATCACCCGGAAAAACGCCCCTCGTTTCCGGGTGATGATGTTTATACTACAAGCCCTGGCCTTTTTACCCATCGGTGGTAAGCCTGTTCCATTTCCCGATATACCGTCTCCACGCGGCTGGCTTCCGCTCCGTGCAAATACCCGGCCCAGCAGAGGAAATTCACCTGCAGAACCGCCGCAGCCTGCTCTTTCAGCAGTTCCTCCACACGGCCGGTACGGCCCGTCCGGCGTGTTAGTTCCGTGGTATACCGGGTGAGGAACGCCGTTTGATCCGCGGCTTTCCCATCCGCTGCGGCCCGGCTGAAAAAGAAGGATATATCCCCGCCCCCTTTGCCTACGGATACGCCCTGCCAGTCGCATACACGGAGGATATCCCCGTCTTTCAGCAGATTCCCCCAGTGAAAATCCCCATGGCACAAGCAAAGCGGAGGACGGCACAAAAAGCGGGAAACGGCCGGTATTGCCCGCGCCACCATCACGATCAGCGACGGATCAAACCGTCCGCCGTGTTCCGTCAACACTGACCGCCAGTCCTCTGCAGCGCAAGCGATCCCCTCTTCGGAAGGCTCGCCGATTCCCGGTTCCCAGCCTGCCCGTTCCGCCAGGGAGGGAGACAGGGCGTGGATCTCCGCCAGCAGCACGGCCGCCTTTTCGAGTGTATCCGGATTCCAATCCGACGGCGTTAAGGGCGCATATGCCTTCATGGCGAGCAGCAACCCTTCGTCCGTTTCGGCTTGATACGCTATTTCCGGCAAAAAAGCACGCCCCTGTTCCCCAGCCAAACGATAAAAAGCGGCTTCCCGCCGGAAAGAGCCGAACACTTCCGGCGGCACAGTTCCTCTCGCCGCCCATTTGAGGACAAAGGTTTTCTTTTCGCCCCCTTGCTCCATTTCCACCCGGTGCAGAACCGCCCCGCTCATGCCGCCGTTCAGGGGAGTAAGCGAACAAAGACGGCCCAACGGCCGCTCCTCCTGCAAAAGGGAAAGCAGGGCATACGGTATTGCTTCCACATTCATCCCTCCGTTTTCATCCGGCGCAGCCGTCTGGTGTGGAATTTTTACGGCTACTGTGGAAAATGCTATCCTCCCTTTTGGGATATGCCTTAATATTTTTCCGCCCGCCGCTGCCGCCGCAGGGCGCGGCGGCGCTCGCCGGCTTTCCATTCCTCCCGCTCTTCATCGGTAACCGGGACCAGGCCGGGCACTTCCTGCGGATTCCCCTCTCCATCGATAGCGACCAGAACCAGGTAGGCGCGGTTCACCCGTTCGCGACTGCCGTCTAAGCCTTCGGAATACGCATCTACCCGCACCTCCATGGAAGTACGGCCGACATAAGTGATACATCCCACAAGCAAAATGGTTTCCCCCACCATAGCGGGCGCATCAAACTGCAGGGTGTCGATACAGGCGGTAGTGACCTCCGAATTCGCGTGGCGGCGGGCGACGACCGCGGCTACGATGTCGATCCATTCCATCAGCATACCGCCAAAAAGTCGCTTGGCGGAATTGGCATGCTGAGGAAGGACAATCTGTACCTGCTCCGTACGGGAATCCGCCGTTAATTTTCCTTGCTTCATATGTCCTTTCTCCCATTTCTTGTTTATACAGCATAGGGCTCCTTTTTATATCTATATCCCCACGGCGTCTAGTGTGTCCATTATAACATATTTTCCGCCGTTGTTTTATTCCGGCTTGTTGTTCCGACGTTGGTTAAAAAATATATATGCCGTCTAAACCAAGGATTGCCGTATAAAACGCCTTACCACACATCATAACAAAACCGTTGTGCTTTTTAACGCACAACGGTTTTGTTATCACTATCCGCGACGTACTGCCGAAACAGGCTGTTTAAAGGCCACAAGACGCAACGCATGCCGCGCTCCCCGGATTGTCGGCCGTTTCAGAAAGTGGATGACAAGAATTGTCAGCAAAAGAAACGCACGGCCGACGGATAGCCGGCCGTGCGTAGGGAATCAATAAATCAGGATGGAATTATTCCGCGTCCACCTTCGCCATGTGGGCAATCAGGTTCAGGACCTTGTTGCTGTAACCCCACTCGTTATCGTACCAGGACACCAGCTTAAAGAAGTTGGAGTTCAGGGCGATACCAGCGGTAGCGTCATAGATGGAGGTACGGGAATCGCTGTAGAAGTCAGAAGAAACAACCGCATCCTCGGTGTAGCCCAGGATACCCTTCATGTAGGTTTCGGAAGCTTCCTTCAGCGCCGCGTTGATTTCTTCCATCGTGGTGGCCTTCTCAGTACGTACGGTCAGGTCAACGACCGAAACGTCCAGGGTTGGCACGCGGAATGCCATACCAGTCAGTTTGCCCTTCACTTCCGGGATAACCAGAGCGCAAGCCTTGGCGGCGCCGGTGGAGGAGGGGATGATGTTGCCGGCAGCAGCACGGCCGCCTCTCCAGTCCTTCGCGGACGGGCCGTCCACGGTCTTCTGGGTAGCGGTGGTGGAATGCACGGTGGTCATCAGGCCTTCGACGATACCAAACTTATCGTTGATAACTTTGGCCAGAGGAGCCAGGCAGTTGGTGGTGCAGGAGGCGTTGGAAACCACCTTCATGTCCTTGGTGTACTTGTCCAGGTTCACGCCGCACACAAAGGTGGGAGTGTCCTTATCCTTCGCGGGAGCGGAGATAACAACCTTCTTCGCGCCGGCAGCCAGGTGAGCGCTGGCCTTCTCGGTGGTGCAGAATACGCCGGTGGACTCCACAACGTAGTCGGCGCCGCACTCGCTCCACTTGATGTCCGCCGGGTTCTTCTCAGCGTAAACGGAGATCGCGTGGCCGTTCACAACCAGCTTGCCGTCCTTCGCTTCGATAGTGCCATCGAATTTGCCGTGGATGGTGTCGTACTTCACCATGTATACCATGTAGTCCAGATCGATGAACGGATCGTTGATGCCGACCACTTCGAAGGTTTCGGGCTGGGAAACCGCAGCGCGGAAAACCAGACGGCCGATCCGGCCGAAGCCATTGATGCCAACTTTGATAGCCATAACTTATTACCTCCACTGTTTTAATCTTTTTCTATTTTATAATGTTTTTTGGAAAACTTCAAGAAGTTTGTCAATTTATTAACCGACTATTTACGACTTTTGGTATCTTCCACAAAAGCATTCCGCTTGGTTGCGGGAAACCTGTCCGGTTTGGCGTGCTTGTCGGCGTGACACAGCAAAGGATGCCCATCCGCCGGTATTTTCCCATACTTCTAACAGCCGGTCGTGAAATAGCAACTTGTGTTTATTAATAGAAGGAAAGACAGGGAATTTCATGAATCCATCGTATTTTCCATATATTTCGCAACCTATATGCCGCCCTTCCGCCTTTCCGCCGGCGGGTCACGTTCCGGCCGGAGAGGGGCGACGCAGGGAAAGGCTGGCCGCTTATTTTTTATCCCTGCCCGCCGGCGCACCCGGCTGTCTGGATGTACACGGCCAAACGCTTTACCGGCGGATGGCAGAGCGGCTGAACCGATTGGAAATCGTCTCCTGCCTGCAGACGGCAGGGACACACCGGGTTTTTCATTATGGGGACGCCGCCGCATATCTGCAGGCGTTTGCCCAAGCGGCCCTCGTTTGCTGCGCCCGGCGGGGGATCGCCTTTACCGTCGATATCCCGGAATCCTGCCTGCTGCTCTCGATGGACCCCCGGCTGCTGATGCTGTCCGTCGGCCGTCTGTTACACGATGCGTCCCGCGGGACGGAGGTTGCATTCCGCCTGATCCCCAAGCCGTACAGTATCCTGATCGCGGCCTCCGGTTTTCCCTGTTTCTGTTCCACCACAACGCGGGCCCTGCTCCGGGAAACCGCCCGCCTTCATCGGGGAACGGCGCTGTTTACGTCGGAAACGGCGGCCTTTTCTATGGGCTATCACGCCGGGCAGGCCGTGGACTTTTGCGTGCCGCCTACCGTGGAAGAGCTGACGCAAAGCCCGCTGTCTCCGGTAAACCTCTCTTTATTTTAGCCAGCTATAACGAAGCCCATGGTGTGGACAGGCCCGGCGATCCTTCCGAAAGAGGGCGCCGAAAAGGTGAACAAAATTGCAAAAATCACGAACGGACCCCGATCCGGGGGCCGTTTATGCGTTCCAGACGGCGGTCATTCGGAAGGATGTCAAACGGGCGGTATTGCCGCTGCTTCCGCTTTCGATTCCATCCGTTCCTTACAGTAATCCTTATCCTCCACGATAAAAACAACGCCGCTCATGGGATAGACCCAGGTTTCCTGCAGATAAATATCGCAGCTGCCTGTATTGCGCATGGCGTTTTGCACCATGCATTCCGCGCCGTCGTTGAGAAAGGGGAACATGGTGACGCTCATGCTGCTCTCCGGATAGGACAGCTGGATCATGGGGGAATATGTCGGCTCGCTGATGGACACCAAGAACTCGCTATGCCCCTTGAGCTGCGGCATATTGAACATCACCTCTATTTTGAGGGTTTTCTCCGTCTCATTATGCCCGGACAGGAACGATACCTGAATGCCCTTTCGGGTTATGTCCACGTTTTGGATTTTACATTTCACATCGTCGATGAAAACGTTCAGCGACATTTGATTCATAATAAACTCAAGTTGGTCGGACGGCGATAAAGCGGTTAACGCATCCAGTTCGTTGGAACGGATTTTCAGATTCTCCCGGAACAGATAGGTCTGTCCATGCAGCTCCCTATCCAGCTCCTCGTTATTCACAAAGAAGCCCACCTGAAAGACATTGGGAAGCCCGTTATCCCCGATATAATGCTTTTTATACGTTAGATCCTCGTATACCCGCATATACAAATCCGAGGGGAACAGGGGATCGTCCTCGTAATCCCGCAAGATGATATTATAGCGGAAAAAGCGGCGGAAATTATACTGCATTTCCAAATATGGTTCCACAACCCCATAGACCATATCGCATTCCTCGTCGCCCACCAATGTTTGAATGGTGGTGCGGACAAACGACTTTTTCGGATCCTCGTCGAACAAGTCGATGGTTTCCGGATTGCTCATCAGGGTCTGGGTGATCTGCTCGGTCATTTCGTCCGCCACATGCTCTTTGGTCAGGTATTCATAAAGGAAATTAAACAGAATGATGGGCGGCAGTATCCCCAGGATATTGGCGATAATATCGTCCAGCAACGAAGAAAAATCCACGCCAGAAATGATATATTTGGCCAGCAGCAGGATCAGCCATACCGCCGTGGTGATAATCGCCAGCATCACCGTGATGGAACGAAGATTTTTCCGCTTGTTTTTCCCTTTTTTTGGTTGCTCCATACTGTTTACACCTCGGTCGTCAGGATGCCGGTATATATCGCCGGTTTTCCCGTATAGTAACTCCAAAAATTGGTTCCGTAATCGTAATGCCACCATTCGGAAGGCAAATTGGTAAAACCAGCCGCCGTCATACAGGCATAGAGGAGCCGCCGATTATCCCGGTACGTCGTCTCTTCCCGCGATTCAAAATAATCGGTATGGGCGGCCTTCGTAAAATCGTCGAAGCCCGTCCCCATCGGCAGCGCCCTGCCCTGATCATCCGTAACGGTGAGGTCCACGGCGCCGCCGGTGTTGTGGACGGACGGGTTCCTGCTGTCGTAGGAAGGGATGGAGACGAACCGCCGCACCTGTTCCATCAACTGTTCTTCCGACAGGCCCTGTCCGGCCGTACTTTCCCTGACGGCCTGGTAATAGCTGTCGAACAAGGCCTGCTGTACCTGGATGGGCCGCCATGCATCATAGATGAGGAAACCATATCCGGGGGGAAGCAGCTCCAGCGCATACATCAGCCGTTCGGCGGCGGTCCGGCGAAGCAGACAGCGAGAGATAGCGCCCGGTATCCCCCGGCGGCTGTATTCCATGGAAATATACAGGCGGGGATTCTGAAAACTCCGCAGATCTACCAGCGGTTCCTCCAAAGGCTGTAAGCCGATGGGCATCCCCGGGAACTCTCTGTGAGGAATGGGCGTGTTTTCCATAACGGCTCCTTTCCAACGGGTGTTTTTTACAAAAGAACCGGTTGCTTGTTTTTTACAGTATACCATAAAAAACGACAGAAGAGCAATTATGAAAAAAAGAGGGAAATCACCGCACCGCCGTTTTTCCGAAACGTTCGTCGATAAAATCCAAAAAACGGTAGCAAGCATAGGAAAAGGTCCCTTTCCGTAAAAAGCGCCGCATTTTCGCTTGTTAGGAATATCCCACCCCCTTTAGCAAATATAAGTTTGTAAATTATACACTGTCTCTACTAATTCCCCTTTTTCATATTTATTTTTTGATTTTTCTTATTTTTTCCAAAGCTGGAATACAGATGCTTTGTTAATGAATTCCAACCAGATATGTTAACCCTTTTGGCTCCCATTTCCAATGCTCTGCGAATACATTCTGCTATTACAGCTTTAGCAAATCCTTTGCCTTCTTCCTCTTTTTTGGTACATACAACTTCTATTTCCACATCCGAATTTACAACATCAAAATATCCCATACACGAGGAAACGGGATTCTTTCTTTCATCAAGTAAAACTATACATAATTCTTTTTTTCTAATAGGATTTTCTCTTGAATAACGGTATGCCCATGCAATTTCTTCATCAAAATTTTCATTGGGGTTAAACACTGAAAAACGAAATCGTTCCAGTCTCTCTGTGTCCATAAAGATATTTTCGTCGGTCAAAGTATATCCGTTAGGCAAGTCTATTGCGGGAAGAACTATATCCTCCGCACAGTATTCAAAGGTAGTGTCTTCGTAACTCATACTAATATATTTATGGTTGCGAAGAACCTCTATTTCTAACAAACTACTTTCTGAACAATAAATGGAATACATTTTTTTGAAATTACCGCCCATGTCCAAAAAACGTACCATTTCCTCCAAAATCTGTTCATCATCCTGAGCAAATATTGTAGCAGTATTTCCTCCACATGCTTCTAGGATTATAAAACCTACCAATGCCCCATCTTCATCAAAGAATAATTCCGCCGATTTTGTAAAAATCTCTAGATTCCTAGATTCTGGTGACCACAACCCATATCTCCAGCCATATAATCGCCCCAAAGTCCAATTATGATTTCCTTTCCCGTATAAATCTGTTTGAAGACAAACCATATTTTGAAAATCATTCGATTCAAGAATGATATTTCTATGATATATTTTATTCATATACAAACCTCCACAAACTTATATTTATCAATGTCTATACAGTTAAAATAATCTAACTCGAATATGCAGTTTTCTTTTTTTTCTGTATTCCTCTCCCTGTAAATGACAAACAAGAGAACCAAAGCCATGAGTGCTTTGGTCTTTACATAATATATCCTCAGCGGATAAAGGGTCAATGCGCTGGATGGGACGAAACCAGCATTCTATTTTCCAAATTTTGATATAACTATTGCATTTTTATACCTCTGTTCATAAAATAATTGGGATAATTTTCTACAAAATTCATCATATCATAGCGGCATACGGACAGTCAAGCCGTCTAAGAATTGTGATTTTCTCGGCTATTCCACCCCGGAGACGGCTTTATCGGTATGAAAAGGGGAGTGGAAAATTCCACTCCCCTTTTCTTCCGTAAACGACGGGCACCCCGCCATGTTCTTGGAGCCGGCTACTTTTACCACGGCTCCCCGCCGCCTTGATCCCCTTGGATTTCCCGCAGGATCTCCTCCACCGACGGCGTCTGGCCCCCCTCCGCCGTATCCCCGGCAGGCTCCCCCCCTTCCGGCCCCTTCTCGTCCTCCTCCGCACAGGGAAGGGGATGGGCGAACACCAGCGTCAAGGCGGTGCACAGCGCAAAAATCCCCATGCAGAGGTCGGTGATTCCGGCCATGCTGCCGGCATTGTACGCGGCCATCCGGCCACTGACATACAGCACAAAGCTGGTAACCGGCCCGGAAAGGGACATAATCACCGTACACAGGGCGTAAACCACCAGCATACGGTGGCTCTTTTCCAACGGCTTTTGTTCCCCCGTCCCGGTGATATACCGGGCGAAGGAAAACAAAAAGAGCATGGTGAAGATCAGCATGACAAAATCATAAAAGCTCTGCGACACCTGAACGGCACTGGCATAGGACAGCTCATACCGCACAAGGCGGAACCAGATCCACGCTACCGGGGCCAACGCGGCCAGCGCCATCCGGGAGGTGCGGCGTACGCCTCCACCCGCCAGGGATATTCCCAGCCACAGGAGGAAGATGCCGCCCAGAATCCCGAATATCAGCGTCAGGAACAAAGCCCCGCCATCCAGCGAACTGATGACGGAATCGTTTGGCGGCGGCGTCCTTTGATAACAGAGCCAAACCCATCCATCGTACAGGGAAGCCGTTGCCAGGACGCCGCCCGCCAGCAGGGACGATATCGCCATCGGCAGGCGCGCATGGGCGCTCAACTCCCGCGGCTGAGGTTGGCGGCCCTTGCCGGCCAGCACAAGCACAAAAACCGCAGCGAACGCGGCCGCCAACAAGGCGATGACCGCATAGCTCAAAGAGGACTCGCCAGCATCCTGCATCGACGGGGTGAAGACAATCCTCATCACGGCGGCGGCAACCGTGGCCACCAGCGCGACCGCGACCGCAATTTTCCGAAGCAAACTCTGCATGGGGTCCTCCCTTCTCCCGGCGGCGGCCATCCTTGCCGTCGGAGAACCAAATAGAATACTACAACAGGCCGCGGAAACAAAAACGCGGCCGGAATTCTGCTCATACGCGGTGAAAAAGCAACCCGCCCTTTCACTGCCATATCGTCCATTATATAGCAGAAGGGCGGGAAAGAAAAGCCTTATTTTTCAGGTTTTTTATGTATTAAGCCGGTCCGGGACATTCCCGACCGATTACAGACGCTCTTCCAGCGGCAGGTAATGCTGCGGGCGGGCGATCGCTTTATAGGCAGGACGGATGATCCGGCCGCCGGTCAGGATTTCCTCAATACGGTGGGCGCACCAGCCCGCCATACGCGCCACAGCGAACAACGGGGTGAACAGCTCCTCGCTGATGCCGAGGGTGCGGTACACCAAGCCGGAATACAGATCGACATTGGCGCACATTGCCTTGGTGTTCTCCTTCACGTCGGCAAACACGCCGGGGGTGAGCCGTTCTACCGCTTCCAACAGGCGGAAATCCGCGCCGAGCCCATTTTTCTCGGCCAGGCCGCGGGCCGCTTCCTTCAAGATGACGGCACGGGGGTCGGACAAGGTGTACACCGCGTGCCCCATCCCGTAGATCAGCCCGGTGCGGTCGCCCGCTTCCTTATGAATCAGCTTGACCAGGAAAGCCGCGACTTCGTCATCGTCGTTCCAGTCGCGGACCCCCTCCTTGATCGCGTCCAGCATCTGCATCACCTTGATATTGGCGCCGCCGTGCCGGGGGCCTTTCAGCGACCCGATTGCCGCCGCGATGGCGGAATACGTGTCGGTCCCGGACGAGGACAGCACCCGGGCGGCAAAGGTGGAGTTGTTGCCGCCCCCATGTTCGGCGTGCAGCATCAGGCAAAGGTCGAGCAGCCGCGCCTCCTCCTTGGTGTAGACAGTGTCCGCCCGGATGGAACGCAGGATGGTTTCCGCTGTGGACAGACCCGGCAGGGTGGGATGGATAACCATGCTCTCTTTATCGTAGTGGCGGCGTTTCACCTGGTAGGCATACCCCATGATCGTGGGCAGCATGGCGATCAGTTCAATCGACTGGCGCAGCACATTCTCCATGGAGAGATCCTCCGCGTTGTTGTCGTATGAATACAGCGCCAGCACCGAGCGAGCCAGCTTATTCATGATATTCGGCGAAGGCGCTTTAATAATCATATCCTCCGCAAAATATTCCGGCAGTTCCCGGCACTCGGAGAGCAGGCGGCTGAACCGTTCCAGCTGCCCCTTGTTGGGGAGTTTGCCGAAAAGCAGCAGCCAGGCGGTCTCCTCAAAACCGTAGCGGTCCTCTTCCACGCAGCCGTTGACCAGGTCGTGGATATCGATGCCGCGGTAAATCAGGCGCCCCTCTACGGGGGAACGCTCCCCTTCGTTAATGACGTAGCCGTGCACGTTACAGATCAGCGTCAGCCCGGCCATCACGCCGCTGCCGTCCGCGTTGCGCAGGCCGCGCTTCACCTCATACTTCTCAAACTTTTCCGGTTCAATCCGGTTATTTTTCCGGAACTCGTCACATAAAGATGTGAGTGTATCGTTCGATATCATCTTTTCCACTACGGGACGCCCCTTTCCGCCAGACAATTTCCCTCGGTTCCGGCAACCACCCGGATACCCCGGAATCCTTTCATACACATTTCATACGCATTCACAATATATGAAATTATAGGCATTCCCCGCCGCAAAGTCAAGGAATTCGCCACTGTTTTTTGCCGCAAACTCAAAAATTATGCAACATATACCTTTTGAGCATTCATTTTTAAGGGGAATTCTTGGAATACGCCCGGTCTATTCCGGGTGTCCATGAAAGATTTTGAAAGCTCGTATTCATATCCCTATTTGCCGGACAGGCCGGGCTTTCCAGCCCGCCTTCCGACGGACACATAAAACGCCATGATAATAATTATTCACAACTGGAAAGGAGCAGGCCTGTGAAACGTTATGCCTTATGGATTCTCGCCGTCTACGCCCTTTTGCTGCTGCTTCCTCTCCCCCTGCTGGGCATCGCTGGGAAAAGCGATACGC
>CAMMRL010000011.1 GCA_946499275.1 uncultured Clostridia bacterium
GCTAGATATCGCCGCGGACAGCGGGACGCCGATTGCCGCCATGTATTTCGGCGTGATCCAGGAAATCGGGGAGAACGATAGCTACGGCAAATATGTAAAAATTAATCACGGGAACGGTATCGTTGTGCTCTACGCCCATTGCTCTGAAGTCCTGGTGCACAAAGACGCGGTGATCCGCGCGGGGGAAACGGTAGCTAAAGTCGGTTCCACCGGCGAATCCACCGGCTCCCACCTGCATATTGAGGTCAGGGTAAACGGTGTGGCCTATGATCCGGCCGACGTCGTCCCGATGGACGAGTATGCTTGAGCTGCGGATACGCGGTGTGGAGGTGCAGCTCAGCCTGCTGTTCCCCGCGGCGGTGGTGGTGCTGCTTTCGCTGGACATGTCGGGGATGCCGCTGTGGTGCATCGCCGCTTCCGCTATGCATGAAGCGGGGCATTTCCTCGCCCTTTACGCGCTGGGCGCCCGGCCGGCGGCCATCGGTGTCGGCCTGTTCGGCGTGCGGATTGTGCAGGACCCCGCCGCCCGGCTGAGCTACATGGGAAGCTTTCTCGTCTCTCTGGCGGGACCGATGGTCAACCTGTTCACCTTTGCCGTGCTGGCCATGACCACCGGGATGACCATGCCTGCAGCGGTCCACCTGAGTATCGGGAGCTTCAACTTGCTGCCGGTCGGCCCGCTTGACGGCGGACAGGCCCTATATTTTGCCCTGTCCGGTCGCTGGGGAGAGGAGCAAAGCGAGAAAATCGTACAGATTGTATCGATCCTCACCCTGGTCCCGCTCGCCATAGCAGGGTTCTATCTGCTGATCCGCAGCGGGTACAATTTTACGCTGTTGGCGGTCAGCCTATACCTGGGGTTGCTTCTCCTGCTGAAAAAACGGTAAGGGAAGAGGACGCCCTTCTACTTATGCCTATTTGGAGATGTCCTTCTCATATTCATGCTAGTACAAAAACGCACCCTGTGCCGTTCCCATCCGGTACAGGGTGCGTTTCCTTTTCCATTCCTTGGGTATGAATTAGCAAAAGGGGAGGTTTTCCCCGCAAAAAAGCCCGGTGCGCAGTACACGGCAGTCCGCCGCCTGTTCGACGCCGGTGCATTCCTTTACAAACGCGTTGTACGCCGCGGCAATCAGTGCGGGATTGATCGTTTCGTTGCTGCCGCAGGGGAGGGTGACTTCCATTATACCTTCTCCATCCTGGCTCGGCGTATATACCGCCCCGGCTAGGGACGGCTTCAGGTCGACCGGCTTCATCCCGCCTTTTTTCGTGCGCTTTTCGACGAGTATTGCGTCCTGCGCCAGGAACGCTGCCATCTGGGACAATTCCCCGGTAAAGGTCAGGCGGTACCGTGCCGTCTCCAGTTCCCCCGCCTTATGCACTGGTTCCGCTGCTGAAACAGCAGCCAGCCCTTCCGGGAGGACGGCGTTCAGCCGCCGTACGATTTCGTCCTCCGGCACATCTTCCAGTAGGCGGAGATCCATGCTCTCGGCCAACCCCTCAAAGCCGAGGGAGAGGGGGGCGGCAAAGGTCAAGTACGGATGTTTGTTGAACCCTTCGGTAT
The DNA here is from genome assembly GCA_946499275.1 of uncultured Clostridia bacterium. Lineage (GTDB taxonomy): Bacteria > Bacillota > Clostridia > Oscillospirales > Acutalibacteraceae > Avimonas. The sequence continues at coordinate 1,565 of CAMMRL010000011.1, forward strand.
ACCAGATCGGCAGCCCGGCGCGGCGGACGGCGCGGGTCATCGCCCGGGTGAGGTCGAGATGGGAAATGTACCGGGCGCGCCCGGTTTTCCGGAAACGAATCCTAATTTCTCGCATTGGTGCATACCCCTCCTTTCCAGCGGGCGGCGCCGCAGCCGGAACAAGATTGCCGGCAGTTCGGCGTAGTTTGGCTTTCGTGCGCCCTGCGGTTTTCCGCCGCCAGGAACGCTTTGGTCACGCCGTAATCAAGATGATCCCACGGCAGGACCTCCGAAAAATCCCGCCGCCGGTTGGCGTAAAAAGCGGGATCCAGGCCGAGATCGCGGAATACGTCCAGCCAGGTCTGCAGCGAAAAATGCTCCGACCAGGAATCCCGCTTGCAGCCGCGGCGGAAGGCTTCCTCCATCACGGCGCAAAGCCGCCTGTCGCCGCGGGCAAACACCCCTTCCAGAAAGCTGACCTGCGCGTCATGCCAGTGCAGGGAAACCTTTTTTGTCGTGACCGAGACCCGCAAATGCCGTTGCTTTTCCTCCAGCTCTTCGATCGTGTCCTGCGGCTCCCACTGGAAGGGGGTGAAGGGTTTGGGCACAAAGCAGGACACGCTGACCGAGACGTTGACGCCCTTGCCCTTTGGTTTATTGGGGTTGTAGTAGTAGCAGTTCACAATTTTCTGCGCCAATTCGGCGATCCCCGCTACGTCTTCCAGCGTTTCGGTCGGCAGGCCCATCATAAAATACAGCTTGACCGCCGTCCACCCGGCGGAGAACGCCTTTTTCGCCGTATCCAGGATTTCCGGTTCCGACAGGTTTTTATTGATGGCATCCCGCAAGCGCTGGGTGCCCGCTTCCGGGGCAAAGGTCAGGCCGCTGCGGCGGAGCACATTGAGCTTGGCTGCCAGCTCCTCCGAAAAGCCGTCCACCCGCAGGGAGGGGAGGGAGATGTTGGTCTGCTCTTTCTCCGCCCAGTCGAGCAGCATGGGCAGAAGCTTCTCTAGCTCAGTGTAATCGCTGGTGGACAGGGAGGAGAGGGAGAATTCCTCGTATCCGGTGTTTTCACACAGCGCATGGCTTTGCGCGTTGATGGTCTCCGCCGACTTTTCCCGCACCGGCCGGTAGATGAATCCGGCCTGGCAGAACCGGCAGCCCCGGATGCAGCCGCGGAAAATCTCGCTCATCGCCCGGTCATGCACGATATCGATAAACGGGACCACAAATCGGTCGGGGTAATACGCCGCGTCCATATCCAAGATAATCCGCTTGCGCACCTTTTCCGGCGCACCGTCCTTCGGCGTGACCGAAGCGACGGTGCCGTCCTCATGGTACTGGACTTCGTACAGCGAGGGGACGTACACCCCTTCGATCTGCGCGGCCTCGCGGAGAAAATCCTCACGATGGAATCCCGTCGCTTTGTGCCGGCGATAGAGCTCAAACAACTCCAGATTGACCTCTTCCCCTTCTCCCAGGGTGAACAGGTCGATAAAATCGGCGATCGGTTCCGGATTGCAGGCGCAGGGACCGCCGGCAATCACCAGGGGACAGCCGTCCCCCCGGTCGGCGGAACGGAGCGGGATTCCCGCCAGATCGAGCATATTGAGGATGGCGGTAAAGCTCAGCTCATACTGCAAGGTAAACCCCACAAAATCAAAGGTGTCGATCGGGTCGCGGCTTTCCAGCCCGAAAAGTTTTACGCCGTTTTCCCGCATCAGCGCTTCCATATCCACGTCTGGGGCGAACACCCGCTCGCACCACACGTCCGGCTGCGCGTTGAACAGGCCGTACAGCAGCTTCATCCCGAGGTGGGACATCCCGACTTCATAAATGTCCGGAAAGCAAAAAGCAAAGCGGATGCCGACCGCGCCCTTTTCCTTTACGACGCTGTTCAGTTCCCCGCCGGTATACCGGCCGGGCTTTTGCACCTTCATAAACAGTTGTTCAAGCGTTGGATTCATTCCGTTGTCTCCCATCCTGCCGCATTATGGGCCAAATTTCGATTGGAATTCCTTTATTATACCGGTTTCCGCCCGCCATTGCAACGTTTCGTGTTTCGATTATTAAAAGCGATTAACTAAGGAGAAATATTTGCCTTCCCGGGAAGAGTATGGTACACTGTCAATGATTTCAGGGCGGGGAAGGGCTTTTGCCTGATCAGAGAAAAAGCGGGAGGGGATGGCTCCGTGCGGATTAACGAGCGGCCGTTCGTAGAGATTATAAAGGGCTGGAACGGGGAACAGCTCTGGACGCGCCTGCTGTCGGGCTGGTTTGTCGCCTGTTCCATCAGCATACTGCAAGGGAAGGTCGGCTTCGATACGCTCGGCTTTGTATCCGGTGTCAATACGCCGCTGTTTCTGGTTATCATCGCCGTTGTATTCGGGCTGATAACCCTTCTCAAGCAGTGCAGCCGCCTGCCCGTGGACGCGTGGGCCCTGGGTGCGACCGCCCTCGTTTACGGGCTGCTGATCGCCGGGCGGAACCGGAATTTTTATTTTGGCCTTGGGGTGATTGTCGCGCTGTCGTTTATCGGGTATTACCTGCTGCGCGACGACAAGCTGGGGTTGGGGAAACGGGAAGTCAGCAAAAAAGCCGCTATTGCCGTCATCGCGGCGGCCGGCACCTTTTTCGCCGTATATGTCGGCGGGCTGACCGCGCTGCGGTATCTGAACTATTCCACCTCGACCTATGACTTCGGTATTTTCGCGCAAATGTTCCATCATATGAAGGAAACGCTGATCCCCAACTCCACATGTGAGCGTAATGTGCTGCTTTCCCACTTTGCCATCCATTTATCGCCGATTTACTATCTGTTGCTGCCCGGCTATCTGCTGTTCCCGTCCCCGGTTTACCTGCAGGTCATGCAGGGGCTGGTGGTCGCCAGCGGTGTCATCCCGCTCTGCCTTCTGGCCAGGCATTTTTGCCTGTCCAACAAGGTGACGGCGGCGCTGAGTGTAGTTTATGCGCTGTACCCGGCGATGGCGGGAAGCTGCTTTTACGATATCCATGAAAACATGTTCCTGACCCCGCTGCTGCTCTGGACTTTCTATTTCATAGAAAAACAGAAGTGGCCTTTTGTCTATCTGTTTGCTTTCCTGACCTGCCTGGTCAAGGAGGACGCCCCGGTATATATCGCTTGCCTGGCGCTGTTTCTTTTCATTTCCCGCAAAGACCGTATCAACGGTTCGCTGCTGTTTCTGGGGGCGGTCGCGTATTTTTGTATTGCTATGCTTCTCCTGCAAAGCATGGGGCAGGGGGTGATGATCGGCCGGTACGACAACTTCATGAGCGATACGGACCTTGGTCTAGTCAGCGTTTTCAAAACATTGCTGCTTAATCCCGCTTATCTGATTAATGAAGTATTTAACGCGGAAAAGCTGATTTATATGGTTACGATGCTGCTTCCCCTGGCCTGCCTGCCGCTTCTGAACCGGAAGCTGACACAGCTTTTCCTGGTGGTGCCGTTTTTGCTGGTCAATTTGATGAGCGACTATCCCTATCAGCATTCGCTGCTGTTTCAGTACAATTTCGGCACTATGGCCTTCTTCTTTTATCTGGCGGTGATGAACCTGAAGGAGCTTGGCCCTCGCTTCCGGCGTGTCGCCCTGCCGTTTATGGTAACGGCTTCCGCGGTCTTTTTTCTTGTCAATGTCGGTGGATACACCGACAACCTGCGCTCGTTTATCGCGAACCGGGAGCAGAACCAAAAGCTTAACGCCTATCTGGAGGCCATCCCGGAAGATGCGTCCGTACAGGCGACCGGCTACCTTGTGCCGAAACTGTCCAACCGGATGGTGATCTATGACTACAGCTATAACCAGGAGAGCGTCTCCCCTCATGAGACGGAGTATGTCGTTCTCGACCTGCGCCCGGGCAGGGAAAGGGGGATGGATGCGGCGGTGAAAGCCTATCAGGAGGACGGCTATGAAACCGTCGTTTACGAAGAAGAGCTGGTGGCCGTCCTTCGCAATGGGGATATGAGCGGATCCTAGTCGGATACGCGAGGTTCCATAGCAGTGAAATTCACCATTGGAATAGCCAAAATATCTTATGGATTTCGTTTTATACTTTTACTTGAAAAGAGACTTATAAATTATACGCTTGCATTTATCATACAGGTGTGATATACTATATCGGTGTTTTAGTGTCCGCGGAGTCTGCCAGGACTTCGTGGGGGTTAATGCCAGGCGAAAGCACGACATTAAAGCGGGCAGTCCTCTGCCATCCGTTGATGGGCAAGAATGTCTGAAAATCAAGGAGGATTTTGTAAATGGACGCTCTGAAAACCATGGCTGCGAGCAGCATCAAGGAAACCGTCCCGGAATTTGCCGTAGGCGACACGGTCCGTGTGGACGTGAAGATCCGAGAAGGTGAACGCGAAAGAATTCAGGCCTTTGAAGGCACGGTCATCGCGAAGAAGGGCAGCGGCGTTGCCGAAACCTTCACCGTCCGCCGCGTTTCATACGGTGTCGGCGTGGAACGTGTGTTCCCGTTGCATTCCCCGAATGTGGAAGCGGTCAAGGTGATCCGTTACGGTAAGGTCCGCCGGAGCAAGCTGTACTACCTGCGCGACCGCGTGGGCAAGGCGGCGAAGGTCAAAGAACAGATCCGCTAAAGGAAAAGAGGACGGAAACGTCCTCTTTTTTCTTATCCCGGACAGGAACCGTGCAACGCCGTTTGCCGGTAGTGGGCAGCGTCACCATTTTGATTACGGGATGGTACTTGGTATTTTCAGGAGATTGAAGGAAATTTCCGTTTTCCGTTTCCTTTATCTTTATCTATCGTATGAATTATGGTATACTGTTCCAGTAAGCACAACGGCGGCATTGCCTGAATCCGCCGGTTATGATTCTGCTTCTACGTCGCTATGGGGCGATAACAAACGGGGGATTTTGGGTATGTTACAGACGAACCAAGAAATCGATCAATCCGAAGAAGTGCAGGAGGGGTTCGACCCGCCGAAGGAAACGGCGGTTTCCGGCCTGTACGATTGGGTCAGCGCCGCGATATTCGCCCTGGTCCTGGTTACGCTGGTTTTTTCCTTTTTTTTCCGCATTGTGGAGGTGGACGGCGATTCCATGAACCCCACGCTCTGGAACACGGAACGCCTGATCACCAGCCGTCTTGCCTATTCGCCACAGCGAGGGGACATTGTGATTATCAACCGCTACACCAAAGAACCGCTTGTAAAACGGATCATCGCTGTCGGAGGGGACCGGCTGCGGATAGACGAGGAAGGCGGCGGCGTTTACGTCAATGGCGAAAAGCTGGAGGAAGACTATATCCAGGGAATAACCTATCCGCTATATTTCGGTACGGAGGAACAAACCGTGCCGGAAGGCTGCGTATTTGTCATGGGAGACAACCGGCAAAACTCCACCGACAGCCGCTATATGGACGTGGTAGGGTTTGTCAAGGAGAGCGACTTGATCGGCAAGGCGGTCTTCCGCTTCCTTCCGCTGAGCCGGTTCGGCGGCCTTTATTAAAAGATTGGGAGCCATAAGGGATGATTGGATCATGAGTTATCGAGGACGGCATGTGCGTCCGGCCAGCATAAAGGAAAAACAGTCCGCCGTCGCCGGGCTTTACGATTGGGTGGGAGCCGCTATTTTTTCCTTGGCGTTTGTGGCGCTGGTGTTTACCTTTTTCTTCCGTTTCGTCGGCGTGGTAGGGAAATCCATGCTCCCCACCCTGCATGACGGCGACCGTCTGGTGATTACCCGCCTGTTTTACCAGCCCAAACGCGGGGATATCGTGATCATCAATATGCATGACGACGAACCTCTCGTCAAACGGGTGATTGCAGTGGAAGGCGACCGGCTACGGATCGATGAGGAAGGAAACGGTGTTTACGTCAACGGCGAGAAGCTGACGGAATTTTATATTCAGGGAGACACCTATCCGGGAAGCTTCGGCACGCAGGAACAGACTGTGCCGGACGGCTGCCTGTTTGTGATGGGGGATAACCGGGAGCATTCCAAAGACAGCCGGGATACAGCAAACGTCGGATTTGTGAAAAAATCCGATTTGGTCGGCAAGGCGATTTTCCGCTTTTATCCCTTCAGCCAAGCGAAGGTGCTGGATGGAAGCGCAGCGTAAGGCGGGGCAGGCGATGCGCCGGATCAACGGCCTGTACGACTGGATCGGCGCCGCGGTATTCGCCTTAATATGCTTTGGGGGCCTATTTGTCTTCCTGATCCGCGTGGTCGGCGTGGACGGCAATTCCATGGAACCAACTCTCAAAAACGGGGAACGGCTGGTGGTTACCGCCTTCTACGGCAAAGCGGGACGCGGGGATGTGGTGATCGTGGACCGTACCGACGCATCGCCGCTCGTCAAGCGGGTGATTGCGGTGGGCGGCGATCAAATCGCCATCGATCCGGATACCTTCCAGGTGGTCTTGAACGGGTGCCCTTTGAAGGAAGATTACACGAAAGGGAAAACCCTGCCGCGCGATTTCGGTACCGGAAGCCGCCGTATACCGGAAGGATACGTGGTGGTGATGGGAGATAATCGTGAAAACTCGCACGACAGCCGTTCGGCGGATATCGGGCTGATTTCGGAAGACCGGATCTTTGGCCGGGTTTTATTCCGCTTTTATCCGCTGTATAAGGCCGGTTGGATTGAATAAAGGGGATAGTTATGGAACAGACGTTAGGAAATATCCAGTGGTTTCCAGGGCATATGACCAAAACCAGACGGAAAATGGAAGCGAGCCTGCCGCTGGTGGATATGGTGGTGGAAATCATCGACGCCCGTATCCCGGTAAGCAGCCGCAACCCGGATTTGGATACGTTGGTTTCGGGAAAACCGCGCGTCGTTATCCTCAATAAAACCGATATTGCAGACGAAGCGGCTACCGCCGGCTGGATCCGCACTTTTCAGGGGCAGGGGATTGCCGCTTTAGGGATGGACTGTAAAAGCGGGAAAGGCGTTTCCTCCTTTTCGCCGTTGATACGGCGGGTATTGGCCGATAAGATCGCCCAATGGAAGGGAAAAGGGATGGTGAACCGCCCGATCCGTATGATGATCGCGGGGATTCCCAACTCGGGGAAGTCCTCTTTTATCAACCGGCTGTCCCGCGGCGGTAAAGCGAAGGTGGAGGACCGCCCCGGCGTCACCCGGGGCAACCAGTGGTATGTCACCGCCGAAGGATATCAAATGCTGGACACGCCTGGTGTCCTCTGGCCGAAATTCGAGGATCAGACGGTGGCGCAGCACCTGGCGTATACGGGTGCTATCCGGGACGAGGTGCTGGACAGCGAAGAACTGGCCTGCGGGTTGCTGGCCATCCTTGCCCCCCGGTATCCGGCACTGCTCCAGGAGCGGTACAAGCTGTCCGGCGATCTTGAGGAGGATCCCTGGGAACTGCTGCAGCAGATCGGGCGGAAACGGGGGATGCTGGTCTCCGGCGGCGAGGTGAACACCGAACGCGCTTCCATTATGCTGCTGGATGAATTCCGCGCCGGGAAGATTGGGCGGATTACCCTGGAACAGCAGGTGTAGCCGTCCGGTTTTCGTGAAAGGAAGGAACACATTTATGAAGAACACGGCGGGATCGCCTTTTTCCAATTACGATTATGATCGGGCCGTCTATGCAGACGGTTACCAGGCGGTCGGCGGGGTGGACGAAGCGGGACGGGGCCCTTTGGCCGGTCCGGTCTTTGCTGCCGCCGTTATCCTGGACCCGGAGAAGGAAATCCCCGGTCTCGGCGATTCCAAAAAGCTCAGCGAAAAAAAGCGGGAAGCCCTGTATGAACAAATCTGCGAGCAGGCGGTTTCCTGGTCGGTGGCCAGCGCTTCGGTGGAGGAGATCGAAACGCTGAATATCCTGCAGGCCACCTTCCTGGCGATGCGCAGGGCGGTGGAGGGGCTCACCGTTTACCCGGAACTCGTGATGGTGGACGGCAACCAGGCGCCGCCGGGCATCGCCGTCTCGGTCAAAACAATAGTAAAGGGAGATGCCTTGTCCGCTTCAATTGGGGCTGCCTCCATCCTGGCGAAGGTAAGCCGTGACCGGCTGCTCCGGGAACTGGACAAGGAGTATCCACAGTATCAGTTTGCCAAGCACAAAGGGTATGGGACTGCCCTGCATGTGTCGCTGATCCGGGAATACGGGCCGTCGCCCGTTCACCGGATGAGTTTCCTGAAAAAGATCCTCGCGGACAATCGCTGATATTCCCGCTGACGGGATTTACCGAAGGAGGGAGAGGACAATGGCTGGGGTATCCAAGGGCGCGGCAGGCGAAGTGCTGGCAGCGCGTTTCCTGCGGGAAAAGGGATATGAAATCTGGGCGGGCAATTACTCCTGCCGGTTTGGGGAAATCGACATCATTGCCGCCAAAGAGCCGTACCTCGCTTTTGTGGAAGTAAAGACGCGGAGCGAAGACGGCCTTTACGCCCCTGCCGAAGCGGTAACGCCCGCCAAACAGAAGCGCATCATCAAAACCGCCCTGCTGTTTCTGCAGCAATACGCGGTTTCCCTCCAGCCGCGTTTCGACGTAATCGAAATCACCACCCGGAAGGGGCGTCCGATGGAGGCGGTGGAAATCGACCATATTCAAGGGGCCTTCGAAGCGGAGGATCTGCACGCCGCCTTTTAACGCGGATGGACGAAGCTGTCTCCATCTGCGTTTTTCTTTGCATTCGCCCGCCCGGATGGGGATTTCCGCATAATTTCCATTGCTTTCCCGTATATTGCTTTCGGAGCGATTCCGCTTTGAAAGGGGAGACACCGATGCGGTTATTTGATCTGCATTGCGACACGTTGTATGAATGTTATACCAGAAAGCAGAACCTACTGAAAAACACATTGCAGCTCGACCTTATGCGGGGAATGCGGTATCGGGATGGGTGGGCGCAGGCGTTCGCCGTCTGGATGCCGGATACGCTGCGCGGCAAGGCCGCTTATGAACAATGTAAGGCAATCCTGCGCTTTGCGGAGGAGCAGGCGGAACTTTATCCTGAACAGATGCTGCTGGTAAAAACACCGCAGGATATCGACTGTGCAATAACATCCAAGCGCTGTGCGGCGATTTTGACGATCGAGGGAGGTTCCGCGCTGGCGGGAAGTTTAGAAACGTTGGAAGAATTTGCTGGTTTTGGCGTAAAGGCGATCACCATTACTTGGAATGGAGAAAACGAATTGGGCTGCGGCTCCGGTTCCGGCAAAGCGGCAGGTCTCACTCCATTCGGAAAGAAAGCGGTGCGCCGGATGGGGGAACTAGGAATCCTGCCCGACGTTTCCCATTTGAACGAACAGGGCTTCTGGGATGTGCTGGACAACATAGACGGCCCGGTTATCGCCAGCCATTCGCTGTCGGCGGCGGTAAACCCGCATCCGCGCAACTTAACCGACGAACAATTCCGGGCGCTGGTTCAGCGAAAAGGCATCGTCGGGCTGAACCTTTGCGGCGATCACCTGGGAAAGCAGAGCTTCGAACAGCTCGAACGGCATCTGGATCACTACCTATCGCTGGATGGGGAGCGGACGGTTGCTTTCGGATGCGACTTAGACGGCACCGATCTGCCCCCGGAATGGGAGGGGATGGCGGTGATTGAACGGATTTATGACGCGTTACAGCGCAAAAATTACGAGGAACGTTTGCTGGATCGGCTATTTTTCGGCAATTGTTACGATTTTTTTATGGCGCTTTGACAAGGGTTGCGCTTATCGTTTAATATAGGAAACAGAAAACTATACCGATTCGGGAGGGAAACCGGCTCCGGACACCCTTTCAACCGGCTAACGGCCGTCCCCGGGGGGGGCGGGACAGGAGTGAATCAATCATGAGGTATAACAGTACGAGAGACACCGGCGTTTCGGTTTCCGCTGCGCAGGCGATTACGCAGGGGATTTCCAAAGAAGGGGGACTGTTCGTTCCGGAAGCCATCCCCTCCTTTTCCAAAGAGGAGATCCTCGCGCTTGTCGATAAGCCGTATGTTGAGCGGGCGGCGGCGGTCCTGTCGAAATATCTGACCGATTTTACCGCGGAGGAAGTGAAGGAATGCGCTTCCCTGGCGTATACGCAGGAACGGTTCCGTTCCCCATCCATCGCGCCTTTGCACACGCTGGAAGACGGGGTAGAAATTCTGGAACTCTGGCATGGGCCGACCTGCGCTTTTAAAGATATGGCGCTGCAGATCCTGCCCCATCTGATGCGGGTTTCCGCAGGCAAAACGGCGGACGGCAAAACGATCATCATCCTGGTCGCCACTTCCGGCGACACCGGGAAAGCGGCGCTGGAAGGCTTCCGCGACGCGGCCAATACCCGCATCCTGGTTTTTTATCCGGAGGACGGGGTCAGCCCGATGCAGAAGCTGCAGATGACGACCCAGGAAGGGGAAAACGTGGCGGTCTGCGCCATCCGCGGGAATTTTGACGACGCGCAGTCCGGCGTCAAGGCAATTTTCACCGATCCGGCGATCGCCGCGAAGCTCGAGCGCAACGGCATGATGTTCTCCAGCGCCAACTCCATCAACTGGGGGCGGCTGGTGCCGCAGATTATCTATTACGTTTCCTCCTATTGCGAGATGCTGAAAAAAGGCGCCCTTTCTATGGGCGATCCCATCAACGTTGTGGTGCCAACCGGCAACTTCGGCAATATTCTCGCCGCGTATTACGCGCGGGAGATGGGGCTGCCGATCGCTAAGCTGATCTGTGCTTCCAACGAAAACCGGGTGCTGACCGACTTCATTGAAACCGGTGTTTACGACCGGAACCGCGAGTTTCACACCACGACTTCGCCCTCGATGGATATCCTGATCTCCTCAAACCTGGAACGGCTGCTGTACGACCTTTCCGGACGGGACGACCAGGCGGTCTGCCGGATGATGGACAACTTGAAAACGGATGGAAAATATACCGTACCTGCCGAAATGCATCAAAAGATCCGCGCCCTTTTTGCGGCGGGGAGCTGCGACGACCGCCGGACGGCCGAGACGATCCGGGACATCTTCCAAAAGCACGGCTATCTGCTGGACACCCACACAGCGGTGGCTGTGGCGGTATACGAAGACTACCGCCGCAGCACCGGCGATACAACGCCTACGGTCATCGCTTCCACGGCGAATCCGTATAAGTTTTCCGACGCAGTGCTCACAGCGGTCAGCGGGCCGTCCGGCGCCGGCGAATTTGAAAAGGTGGATCTGCTGTACAAAGCGACCGGATGCGAGGTGCCGGCCCCGCTGGCTTCGCTGCGCGGCAAGACGCCCCGTTTCACCGGCGTATGTAACCGCGCGGATATGGAACAGACGGTATACGACCTGCTCCATATCGACGCGGAATGAAAGGGGTTACTTGCCGCTTGGCTTAAAGCTGGCGCACGCGGTGTCGTTGCTGCTGATCGCATGGGCGGGACCCACGTGGATTTTGTTTGCCGCACAGGCGTTTTTGCCGTCGTGATACGTGCAGTTTTTGACATCGCAGTACACAATCGGGCTGGGGCATTCGGTTTTTTCATCTTTGAACAGCTCCATGGCCATCGCTCCTTTCTCCGTTAGCGTTGCCATTATTTTTGCAAACTTTCATATTTCCACGAAATTATTTGGAAAAGGGGCCGTTTATGTCGCTGTTTGCTATCGCGGATACGCACCTTTCCCTGGGAACGGATAAACCGATGGATGTGTTCCAGGGCTGGGACAACTATATGGAACGCCTGGAAAAGAACTGGCGTGCCCTGGTATCGCCGGAGGATACAGTGGTGATCGCCGGGGACGTGTCCTGGGCGATGGGGTTGCCGCAGACAGAAACGGATTTCTCCTTTCTGCATTCGCTCCCGGGGACAAAGCTCCTGTTCAAAGGAAACCACGATTATTGGTGGACAACCCGCCGGAAAATGGACGATTATCTGGCGGAAAAGGGGTTCCATACCCTCCGGATTGTGCATAACAGCGCCGAAATCGTAGGCGATTACGCCGTATGCGGTACCCGCGGCTGGTTTTACGACGCGGAGGAAGACGCCGACCGCAAGGTATTGTTCCGTGAGGTGGGACGGCTGAAGCTGTCGATTGACGCCGCCCAAAAAACAGGCAAGGAACCGGTGGTTTTCCTGCATTATCCGCCGGTTATGGGGGATGCGGAATGCCCGGAGATCATGGATGTGTTGCGGGAGCGGGGGATCCGCCGCTGCTATTACGGTCATATCCATGGCCCGGCCGCCCGAAAAACCCCGGTACGGACGGTGGACGGGATCACCCTGCAACTGGTATCCTGCGATGCGGTCGGGTTTATGCCGGTTTTGGTCCGCTAAAAGGCGGTCTTCCGTAAAAAGTCCATTTTTCCGCAAGGAATTTTTGAAAAAACGATAGCGTATTTCTGCCGCATATGCTATAATTACACGTATTGCGTTATCGTATAAACAGGAGGAAGTAAAATGAGTCTGAAATCAACCAACAAAGTCGATACCAACCGTGTGGAACTCGAGGTAGCCGTGAGCCCGGAGGAGTTTGAAGCGGCTGTCAGCAAAGCGTATAAAAAGAACATCAAGAGAATGAACGTCCCGGGCTTCCGTAAAGGCAAGGCCCCCCGCCATCTGGTGGAAAAAATGTACGGCACCGGCGTGTTTTATGAGGATGCTGTCAACGATCTGTACCCGAAGGCCCTAGACGCGGCGATCAGTGAATCCGGCTACGAGTATGTGGAAGATAAGATCGATCTGGACGTTGTGACGGTTGGCAAGGACGAAGGGCTGGTTTTTAAAGCGGTCATCACCGTTAAACCGGAAGTAGAAGTCGGCGAGTACAAGGGCCTGAAGGCGGACAAAAAGGTGACGGAAGTGACCGAAGAAGACGTAGACGCCGAAGTGAAAAAGCTGCAGGACCGCAATTCCCGCCTGGTGGCGGTAGAGGGCCGCGCGGCGGAAAACGGCGATACCGTGACCTTTGACTTCGAAGGCTTTGTGGACGGCCAGCCGTTCGATGGCGGCAAAGCGGAAAACTATACTTTGACACTGGGTTCAGGGCAGTTTATTCCCGGATTTGAAGATCAGATCGTGGGTAAGAACACCGACGACGAATTTGAAGTAAACGTGACTTTCCCGGAAGATTATCAGGCGAAGGAACTGGCGGGCAAACCGGCGGTCTTCCAGTGTAAGCTGCATGAGATCAAGACCCGTGAACTGCCAGAAGTCAACGACGAATTCGCCAAGGACGTCAGCGAGTTCGACACGCTGGATGAACTGAAAGCGGATCTGAAGGCAAAGCTGCAGCATCATCGTGAACATGAAGCAGAAGACGCTTTTGAGTCGCAGCTTCTCGAGCAGCTCGTCGAAGGGCTGAAGGCGGAAATCCCAGAAGCGATGTTTGAACGCCGGGTAGACGAGAGCGTGCGCGAATTCGAGTATCGCCTGCAGTCTCAGGGGCTGAACCTGGAGATGTATTTGCAGTATACCGGCATGGATATGGACGGCTTCCGCAAGGGCTTCCGCGAACAGGCGGAAAAGCAGGTGAAAATCCGTCTGGCGCTGGAAAAGATCGCGTCCCTGGAAAACATTGCACCGACGGAAGAAGAACTGGAAGCGGAATATGCCAAAATGGCGGAACAGTACAAGATGGATGTGGAAAAGGTCAAGGCGTTTGTGCCGGCGAAGGATCTAGCCAAAGATCTGGCGGTCGGCAAGGCGATGGATTTGGTAAAGGAAACCGCACAGGTCAATGCGTAATCGCCTTTTCTGGGGAGGAACACGAAATTTTCCTGTGAAATTGTGCTTATTTCCGTTAAAAAGGCATTTTACGTCAATACTACATTGTCTTACTTTGGCGGACAATTCATATTGGAAAGGTTGAGTGCTATGAGCAATTTAGTCCCCTATGTAGTGGAACAAACCAGCCGCGGAGAACGCAGCTACGATATTTTTTCCCGTTTGCTGAATGACCGGATTATTATGCTGACCGATGAAATCAATGATGCAACCGCCTCCCTGGTGGTAGCGCAACTGATTTATTTGGAAGGACAGGATCCGGATAAGGACATCGATTTGTATATCAACAGCCCCGGCGGGTCAATTACCTCCGGCATGGCGATTTACGACACCATGCAGTTTATCCGCTGCGACGTGTCCACCATTTGCATCGGTATGGCCGCCAGCATGGCGTCCTTCCTGCTGGCAGCGGGCGCGAAGGGCAAGCGCAAGGCGCTGCCCAACAGCGAGGTAATGATCCATCAGCCTCTTGGAGGCACGCAGGGGCAGGCGAGCGATATCAAAATCCACGCCGACCATATCCTGTACATCCGCGGGCGGATGAACCGGATGCTTGCGGAAATGACCGGGCAGCCGCTGGAGCGGATCGAACGCGATACGGACCGCGACAACTTTATGAGTGCGGAAGCGGCGAAAGAGTACGGCCTGATTGACCAGGTGATCGCAAAGCGCGAAGGCTGACCAATACTGTAATCCATGCCAGTTTATTTTAGGATCGATAGTACAAGGAGCGTAAACAATGCCAAAAAACGAGGACAACCGCACGGTCAGCTGCTCGTTCTGCGGGAAAACGCAGGATGAGGTGCAGCGTTTGATCGCCGGGCAGGGCGTTTATATTTGCAACGAATGTGTCGAGCTTTGCCAATCCATTTTGGAAGAAGGCGGCAATGTATCCCGCAAACGCTCCGCTTCCGCCGGCATTCCGCCGGTGCTGCCTACTCCTAAGGAGATTAAGGCTGGGTTAGATGAATATGTTATCGGCCAGGACGAGGCAAAGGTCGCCCTAGCGGTTGCGGTATACAATCATTACAAACGTATTTATTATGGATATACTTTTGATGTGGAACTGGGTAAGAGCAACGTGCTTTTGCTTGGCCCTACCGGCGTTGGCAAAACGGCGCTGGCGCAAACTCTGGCCCGTTTGCTGGACGTGCCGTTTGCCATCACCGACGCCACCACGCTGACCGAAGCCGGCTATGTGGGCGAAGACGTGGAGAACATCCTGCTCCGTCTGATCCAAGCGGCGGACTTTGACATCGAAAAAGCGGAGCGGGGGATCATCTATATCGATGAAATTGATAAGATCGCTCGGCGCAGCGAAAATCCGTCCATTACGCGGGACGTCAGCGGCGAGGGCGTACAGCAGGCGCTGCTGAAAATCCTGGAGGGTACCGTTTCGAATGTGCCGCCTTCCGGCGGCCGGAAGCATCCCCAGCAGGAATTCATTCAGATCGATACCTCCAATATCCTGTTTATCTGCGGCGGGGCATTCGATGGGATTGAAAGAACCATTGAAAGCCGCATTGCCACTGGTTCTCTTGGCTTCGGCAACGAGGTACGCTCCAAGAAGGATGTGGAACGGAGCAAACTGCTCCGTCAGCTTGTGCCGCAGGATTTGATCAAATTCGGGCTAATCCCGGAATTGGTTGGACGGCTGCCGGTGATAACCACCTTAGATCCGTTGGATGAGGATGCCCTGGTTAAAATTCTGTCGGAACCGAAAAACGCGATCCTCAAGCAGTATATGCAGCTCTTTACATTGGATAATGTATCGCTTGAATTCACGCCAGAGGCGCTGAAGGCTGTCGCGAAGAAGACAATGGAACTCAATACAGGCGCTCGCGGTCTCCGCTCCATCATGGAAGGACTGCTTACCAACCTGATGTTCGAGGTTCCTTCCGACTGCACTATCGCCAAGGTGATCATCCACGAGGATTATGTGGAGGGCAAAGGGAAACCGGAACTTGTGATTGATCCAGACCGCAAGCCGGTGAAGCCGAAACTTCCATCCAAAGCACGTTCCGCCAAGCGTCAGGTTACTGCATAGATCCGAAGCAAAAAAACAAGGCAACCCGAAATAACGCTAATGACAAAGGGGTCAGATGTCGAAATGCCAGATCGGCATTTGTCGTCCTACCCCTTTGTTTTCTTATAGAAAGGAAAGGTAAAAGGTAACAACTTATGGAAATAAAAAAAAGGACGGCCCGCGCCGCGGTTATGCCGCTTTTGGCCCTCCGCGGACTGGTTATCTTTCCGGAAATGATCCTGCATTTTGACGTGGGGCGCAAAAAATCCATTCAGGCGCTGAACGAAGCCATGGCCGGCGACCAAAAAATCTTCCTGGTTACGCAGAAGGATATCCGAGATGATGAACCAGGCATCGAGGCATTGTATTCTATTGGTGTTGTCGCAAAGATCCGGCAAGTGCTTCGCCTTTCCGGTGATAATGTGCGGGTTCTGGTGGAAGGGCTTTACCGCGCCCGTCTCGATAGCCTTACGCAGACCGAACCGTTTTATACCGCTTCGGTGAAGGAATGTCTGGAACGCCGCCTGACGGGAAATCTGCATGTCGAAGCGCTTCTTCGGGAATGCCGGGTTTATTTTGAACAATACGTGTCGCTGGTGCAGAAAATTTCACCGGATGTCCTTGCAGGGGTGGCTTCGGCGGATAACGTGGGATATTTGGCCGATTATATCGCATCCAACATCCAACTTTCGACCGAGGAAAAGCAGCAGATTTTGGAAGCGGTGGACCCGGAAAAGCGCATTGAAGACATGATGTTGATCCTGGCGCGCGAATGTTCCATCCTCTCTTTAGAACAGGATATTCAGGAAAAAGTCCGCCAGCAGATCGACCGCAATCAAAAGGAATATTATCTGCGAGAACAATTGAAAGCTATTTCCCAGGAACTGGGAGAGGGGGATAATCCTCAGGATGAAGCGGAAGAATACCGCGTAAAGATTAACGCCTTGAAGCTCACGGATGAAACCAGAGAAAAACTGCTCAGCGAATGCGAAAAGCTCTCGAAGATGCCGGTCGGTTCCCATGAAGCGACGGTTGTGCGCGGTTATCTGGATACCTGCTTGTCCATGCCGTGGGATCGCTACACAAAGGATAACCTCGATTTAAGCGCCGCGGAAAAGGTGCTGGATCGGGATCACTACGGGATGAAAAAGGTGAAAGAGCGCATCCTGGAAACGCTGGCCGTGCGGAAGCTGGCACCGGATATCCGGGGACAAGTGCTTTGCCTTGCCGGCCCTCCCGGTGTTGGAAAAACCTCCATCGCCAAGTCCATTGCTACGGCGATGGGACGAAAATACGTCCGCGTTTCTCTGGGTGGCGTCCGGGACGAGGCCGACATCCGTGGGCATCGGAAAACCTATATCGGTGCCATGCCAGGACGGATCATGAACGCGATCCGGCAGGCTGGAACCGCCAATCCACTGGTACTGCTGGATGAAATCGATAAAATGGGGAACGATTTCCGCGGCGACCCTTCCTCCGCCATGCTGGAGGTGCTGGACGTAGAACAAAACACGGCATTCCGTGATCATTTTCTTGAGGTTCCCTTTGATCTGTCGCAGGTATTGTTTATCACAACCGCCAACGACGTAGGGGCGATTCCGCGGCCGCTATACGACCGGATGGAGATCATCTCCCTGCCCAGCTATACGGCAGAGGAAAAATTCCATATTGCGAAAGACCATCTTCTGAGAAAGCAGGCGAAGCGGCACGGACTTACGTTACGGCAGCTCCGCATATCGGATGAAGCGTTGCGCGAGGTAATCGACGGGTATACCCGAGAAGCCGGTGTCCGCGGATTGGAGCGATGCCTAGCGAAGATTTGCCGTAAAAGCGCTCGCAAACTGGCGGAGGGGACAGCCAAGTCGGTCAAAGTATCGGTTTCCTCCTTGGAAGAACTGCTCGGCCCCCGCCGATATAAAGACGATTCGCTTTACAAAAAAGACGAGATCGGCGTAGTCAACGGACTTGCCTGGACGGCGGTTGGCGGCGAAACGATGCCGGTGGAAGTCGCAGTTCTGGATGGTACCGGAAAGATTGAGTTGACCGGGTCTCTGGGCGATGTGATGAAAGAGTCGGCCCGCACAGCGATTAGCTATGTTCGCAGCCGGGCAGCCGAATGGCGGATCGACCGCGATTTCTACAAAACGAAGGATATACATATCCATGTACCGGAAGGCGCCGTCCCTAAAGACGGGCCTTCCGCGGGTGTGACCATTGCCACAGCAATTGTTTCGGCTTTGACGGGGATTGCGGTCCGGCATGATGTGGCGATGACAGGGGAAATCACTTTACGGGGGAGGGTATTGCCGATCGGCGGGCTGCGGGAGAAATCCATGGCAGCGTATATCCATTCCATGAAGACGGTGATTATCCCCAAAGACAACGAACCGGATCTCGCTGAGGTGGACGACATTGTACGTGAATCCATCCGTTTTGTCCCTGTGGATCATCTGGATATGGTCCTTCGGCATGCGCTGTGCTGCATGTCGGGGGAAATGGGCACAGAGACAGACGTTAAGCGCTTTATCGCGGCGGATATTCATCCCGAGAAAAACCGACCGGTTGTTCCTCAATAGAAGGGGAGGGTGGCGATGAAAACAGAAACGGCCGTTTATGAGTCGTCGGCAGGGCTTGCCAGTCAGCTTAAGCCATCTACCCTCCCGGAGATCGCTTTTTCCGGCCGCTCCAATGTCGGAAAGTCGTCTTTAATTAATAAGCTGTTGAACCGTAAGGCGTTGGCCCGGGTCAGCGCCACGCCGGGAAAGACGGCAACCATCAATTTTTATCGGCTGGATACCATGCGGCTTGTGGATCTCCCCGGTTATGGCTATGCACGGGTGGCGGATTCTGAGAGACGCCGCTGGGCCGGCCTGATTGAAGGATATTTCGACGATCAACGGGATCTACGGTTGGTTCTGCAGCTTATCGACATACGGCATCCGCCATCGAAAGACGATTACCAGATGCTCGGCTATATGACCGATCGGGAAATTCCGTACTTGATTGTACTGACCAAAGCGGACAAGCTGAACAAATCCGAACGGGCAAAGCGCATGGAGATGTTGGAGAAAGAACTAGCGGAATTTGAAGGCGTAAAGGTCATTTCCTTTTCAGTAATAACCGGCGAAGGAGTGGATGAATTACGCGAAATCCTGGATTATGTCACTTCCGACGAAGATGAAGCTGCGGAGTATGGCGGCGCTCTTTAGTGTTTTATAAAAAGGATGGAAAAATTATGAACTCTACTTTGGTTTCGGAATGCCTGCAAGTGAATGCAGCGGGCCATTTGACAATCGGCGGCTGCGATACGGTGGAACTTGCCAGGAAATACGGCACGCCGCTGTATGTGATGGATGAATCTAGCATCCGTACGGCGCTTCGGGACTACAAGCGGTCGATCGACGAAAACTACGAAAATGGCGGCATGGTGGCGTACGCCAGCAAAGCCTGCTGCTTTCAGGAACTATATCGAATCGTGATGCAGGAAGGATGCGGGGCCGATGTCGTTTCCGGCGGCGAACTGTATACGGCGATGCGGGTCGGGTTTCCGGCGGAGCGTCTTTATTTCCACGGAAATAACAAGTCGGAAGCCGAGCTCCGTATGGCGCTGGAATATGGCGTCGGCCGGATTGTTGTGGACAATTTGACCGAATTGGCACAACTATCCAAAATCTCCCAGGAGATGGGGAAGACGGCGGCCATTTTCCTGCGGATTACCCCGGGGATTGATGCCCATACGCATAGTTTTGTCCGCACCGGGCAGATCGACTCCAAATTTGGCATTACATTGGAGAACGGTGATGCGATGAAGGCGGTTCGGCGGGCTTTGGAAACACCCGGAGTCGAACTGAAAGGACTGCATTGCCACATCGGTTCGCAGATTTTCGACGAGGAACCGTTTATCCACGCCGCGGAAACTATGCTGAACTTTATGACGCAAATCCGGGATGAAACCGGCATCGTCTTAACTCAACTAAATCTTGGCGGCGGTTTCGGTATCCGCTATACAGAGGATGATCATCCCAAAGCTTACGGCGAATATATGAAATTGGTATCCGGTGCGCTGCATAAGCGTGCCAAGGCCCTTCATATGCCGGTGCCGTATCTGATTATCGAACCGGGCCGCTCCGTAGTGGCTTCGGCGGGGATTACGCTGTATACAGTCGGCGCCGTTAAGGATATTCCAGGCATCCGTACTTATGTGAGCATCGACGGCGGTATGCCGGATAACCCTCGCTATGCGCTCTATCAGGCAGCGTATACAGCGGTTGTCGCCAATAAAGCAGCTCAGCCAGCCGATCGTATCTATACGATCTCTGGACGATGCTGTGAAAGCGGCGATTTAATCCAGGAGCATACGCCGCTTCAGGAATGCGAACACGGCGATATCCTGGCGGTTTTGGCTACGGGAGCCTACAATTATTCCATGTCGTCCAATTATAATCGGTTGCCGCGCCCAGCCATCGTCATGGTGCGGGATGGACAAGCCCGAATAGTTGTGAAGGCAGAAACGTATGAAGATTTGAACCGTAATGATCTGTAAAGATAGCATCGGTGTGGCTGATAACACCAAAACAGGGCCAAGTAATTTGCTTTGTTTCCCCCTCCTATACTCAACTAAATATTAATTTAGTTGAGTTATCTATTGTTCCTTAGGATTATGCGATTCCCCCATTCTTCTTCAGGAGGCGCCCGGATTGAACGAAGCGTTTGACGCGTTGCCTGCGCCGTTCGAAATGGCGGAAACTTTCAGTCAAATCCATACAATTTCCTGGAAAGCAGCATACCACGACTGTTTTCCAGCACCCTATCTGAATGGGTTTACCCCGGAAAAAAGAGCGGAAATTTTCCGGCGGAATTATGGTGTCGGCGAAGAAAGACCTTTTCTATTCCGTCGTGGAGGAATGCCAAAAGGGATTGCCATACTTGGCCCCTCGTGGGAATGCGAATATCCCGAAGATATCGGAGAGATTTGCGCGTTTTATACCTTGCCGGAAACCTGGGGTACCGGCTTTGCACAGGATGGGATGCGCTTTTGCCTTCGTTATTTCCACGAACAGGGATATCAAGGAGCCATCCTCTGGGTGCTGGAAACAAACCGGCGGGCGCGCCGGTTTTATGAAAAAGCGGGGTTCCGCCCCGATGGTATACACAAGGAATTCCAGTTGGACAAAACGTTTTCCGAACTCCGCTATTATATGAAACTGTAACTGTAATTGTGTAATTTTAAAAAGAAGGTTTCCGCACCAGCGGAAACCTTCTTTTTATGTGTTTTTGTCCGTTTTCTTGAAAACTTTCAGATTACCGGATTTATTGTGTCGTTCATTCAGCAGATCGGCAACGTCTTCCGGTGTAATCCCTTGCTGGGCCATCAGTACCAGAAGGTGATATGTTAAATCCGCAATTTCACCAATCGTATCGTCATTCT
Source organism: uncultured Clostridia bacterium (assembly GCA_946499275.1). GTDB lineage: Bacteria > Bacillota > Clostridia > Oscillospirales > Acutalibacteraceae > Avimonas. The sequence goes on from CAMMRL010000011.1 coordinate 22,704, forward strand.
TTCCGTTTTTCGCGGCGATAATGGTTTCCGCGCATTCTTCCCCTACCTTTTTCAGGATCTTGTCGATGCCCTGATCGAACAAATAACGGGTATATGAATTTTCCGCCGGATGATCCCGCCGGTCGAGGATGGTAGCATACACTTGCTCTATGCAGTCGCTCATGATTCTCTCCCCCTTACATCATTAAAAAAGCATCGTTTTAAAAAAGCAGGAATGCGCACCGGTATGGCAGGCTGCCCCGTCCTGACGAACCTTAATAAGCAGCGTATCGTCGTCGCAATCGGCCGCTATGGAACAGATGTGCTGATAATGGCCGCTGGTCGCTCCCTTGTTCCAATACTCCCGGCGGGAACGGCTCCAAAACCAGGTAGTACCGGTTTCCAGGGAGCGCTGGAGGGACTCCTCGTTCATATACGCAAGCATCAGCACTTCGCCGGTAGCCTCTTCCTGAATAATAGCCGGTATCAATTCACTTTTTTGAAACAGACGGCTGGCGTCTGCAAGCACAATCGCTCCAGCCAGGGGAAGCGTTCCGGTGTACAGCGATTTTCCGCAGATAGCCCCGTACAATCCCTGGCCGGTTAGCGCACGGATATGGGACAGGTCCCGGATCCCTCCGGAAGCGATCACCCGGCAGGAAACCGCGTTCTGCAGTGCCCGGAGCTGGCTATAATTCGGCCCTTCTAAGGTGCCGTCCTTGGAGATATCGGTGAAAACCAGGGTCTGTACGCCGATATCCTCCATCCGTTTGGCCAGTTCCAGATACGAGACTTCAGAAACCTCCAGCCATCCCTCCGCAGCGGCCATACCGTTCACTGCGTCAATTCCCACGGCAATCCGGTCACCGCAGAGGGATACCGCCTCCTTCACAAAAGCGGGGTTTTTCAGGGCGGCGGATCCAAGAATACAGCGGGAGATGCCGTGCGAAAAGTAGTACTCCAGCGTCTCCATTGTCCGGATGCCCCCACCAAGCTCTACCTTCAAACCGCTTTTTTCCGCAACCTCCAAAAAAATCGGCGCGTTGGTGCGGGTCCCGGTCTTGGCACCGTCCAAATCCACCATGTGGATCCATTCCGCGCCTGCTGCGCGAAAAGAACGAGCGGTTTCTAACGGGCTGTCCGCCACCTGATGAACCGTGGAGAAATCTCCTTTATACAAACGCACGCAGCGCCCGTCTTTGATATCGATAGCTGGAAAAATAATCATACAAGCTCTCTTCCTTTACAGCACGCCTTTTGTGGACAGCAATCCTTTCTGCGGGGCAACCGCCTCGCTTAGCGCATGAGCCGCCGCTTTAAACAGCGCTTCAATCATGTGATGGGAATTGCTCCCATATTCAATCCGTAAATGGAGGGTAATGCCCGCATGGAAGGCCAGTGCGCGGAAAAATTCCTCTGTCAGGCAGGTGTCGTACTCCCCTACCTTCTCCTGAGGAAAATCCGCGTTAAAGACAAGGTAGGGACGGCCGCTGACATCCACGCAGGCGCTAGCAAGCGCTTCATCCATCGGAAGACGGAAATCCCCGTACCGGCGGATATTCCCCTTGTCCGCCAGCGCGTCCGCCAGCGCCTGCCCAAGGACGATGCCGGTATCCTCCACTGTGTGGTGCCCGTCCACCTGTAGGTCACCGTTCGCCTTCACACTCAATCCAAAGCCACCGTGAACAGCGAACGCCTCCAGCATATGGTCAAAAAAGCCGATGCCGGTTGACACGTCCACCGATCCGCCGTCCAGGCAGAGAGCGACCGATATTTCGGTCTCCTTTGTTTTCCGATTGGCTATCCCGGTACGCATAGATTCCCTTCTTCCTTCTTGATCCGCTTTCCTATTCTCTTATTTTTCAGTTTCTTCCGGGTGTTCCCGGCGATACTGGAGCAGGAAACGGAGTGATGCGAGCAGTTCACTGTTTTCCGCCTGTGTACCCGCCGTAATCCGCAGAAAATCATCCCCAAAGCAACGGACAATAATCCCGTTGTCCGCCAACCGGTCAAAAATCCAACGCGCTCCCTCCAACCGGATGTAGGCAAAATTGGTACAGCTATCGTACACCTTTTGTAAAGCACCTTCCCTTTCCAGCGCTTTCAATCCGGTAATCAGCATGTCGCGGGAGGCTAGGAGCAATTCCGGGTAAACACGGGCATACTGCTCGTTTTGTAGCAATATGCGCGCCATCTCCTGGGAAACGGCGTTGACGTTATACGGCGATTTTGCCGCCCGAATCACCGCCGTAAGGCGGGGATTGGCTACGGCAAAACCCAGCCGAAGCGCCGCCAGGCCGACCGCCTTGGAACAAGTACGCAGGATAATCAGGTTTTCGTATTCCGCCACTTCCGGCAGCAGGGACTGATCCCAAAAATCCATATACGCTTCATCCAACACCACCAGCGCATCGGTTCCCTGCAGCAAGCGGCGGACCTCCGCCGCTTCCAACCCCACCGACGTCGGGTTACAGGGATTGGAGAAAATCAGCAGCCGGATATTCTCATTCCGGATGGTTTCCAAAACTGCGTCTACATCGATCCGGAACCCCTCGCCCTTTTCCAAAACCACGCAGGGCGTTTCCGTGATAGCGGTGTAGAACCGGTACATCGAAAAATCCGGTGACAAGGTTAATACCTTTTCACCTTTTTGAAGAAAGGTGGAGAGAATAATCGAAATCAATTCATCCGATCCATTCCCCGCTGTCACCAAACCCGGATCAATGGCATACCGTTTGGCAAAGGCGGCGCAGAGATCGCTGGCCAGAGGGTCCGGATAACGGTTGAGCGCCACTTCCGCGGCGGCCCGGCCGAGCTTTTCCCGGTCTTCTTCCGTGGGGAGCAGGAAGGATTCGTTTGCGTCCAATCGGACACGGTAGTTCCCTTCGATCGGGTCGTAAGGCGTAAGCTGTTCCGCTTTGGGTGCCAATTGATAAGCCATGGAAATCATCCTTTTACAAGTTCATTTTACCGCTTGGAAACCTGGAAATATCAAAAACGGATCCGAATGGAATTGGCGTGGGCGTCCAGCCCCTCTTCCCTGGCGATAACCTGGATATCCTCCTTGGCTTCTTCCAGCGCCGCGCGGTTATACGAGATGAAGCTGGATTTTTTGACAAAGCTGTCCACCGACAGCGGGGAGAAGAAACGGGCCGTGCCGCTGGTGGGAAGCACATGGTTCGGCCCGGCATAGTAATCGCCGAGCGGCTCCGGGGAATATTTCCCAAGGAATACCGAACCGGCGTTATCCAGCCGCCCAATATAGGACAAGGGATCCTCGCACATGACTTCCAAGTGTTCGGGCGCAAGGCGGTTCGCAAAGTCTACCGCTTCATCCATATCCCGGCAGACAATGATCGCCCCGTAATCGTTAAGCGAACGCCGGATGATATCCGCACGGGACAACGTGGCGATCTGCCGCTCAATCTCGGCGGCGGTCTTTTCGGCGATCTCCTCGGACGTAGTGAGCAAAATCGCGGACGCCAACGGATCGTGTTCCGCCTGGGACATCAGATCCGCTGCCAGATAGGACGGCTCCGCCGTTCCATCGGCCAAAATCAATATTTCACTCGGACCTGCGATCATATCGATATCCACCACGCCGAACAGGAGCCGTTTCGCAGTTGCGACGTAGATATTGCCGGGACCAACGATCTTGTCGACCTTTTCGATCGATTTGGTGCCGTAGGCCAGAGCCGCGACCGCCTGCGCACCGCCGCAAAGATAGACGGTATCCACCCCGGCAATGTACGCGGCCGCCATCACCGCTGAATTAAAGCCGCCGTTTTTGGGAGGCGGCGTTACCATCACGATCTCTTTCACACCGGCGATTTTGGCCGGGATCGCATTCATCAGCACCGAGGAAGGATATGCCGCCGTCCCGCCGGGGACGTAAATCCCTACCCGGTTCAGCCCGCGGATGCGCTGGCCCAATATCACCCCGTTTGCCTGGGTGGTTAGCCAACTCTGCTGAAGCTGGCGGCGATGGAAGTCTTCAATATTCTTCTTCGCGCGTTCCATGGCGGCATAAACGTCCGGATCGCAGCTTTCCGCCAGTTTTTTCAGTTCCTCCCTCCCGATGGGCGCGAGGAGCGGCCTAGTGCCGTCAAAACGGAGCGTATACTCCTCTACGGCCTCGTCGCCGCGCATCCGCACATCCTCCAGGATGCGTTCCACCGATTCGGTCACACGGCGGTCGGTTTCCTGGCTGCGGGCCGCCAACTGGCCGAGCAGCAGGTTCTCCTGTTTTCCATCCGCTTGTACGATGGGGATCATTTCGTCTCCCTCCGTTTCTCCAGTGTCTTTTCCATCTGGTCAATCAGCTGCTCCAGTTCCCTTTTCCTCAGCTTCATACAGGCCATATTCACGATCAGGCGGGCGGAAATCGGCATGACATCCTCCACCACCCGCAGCCCATTTTCCTTGAGGGTGGAACCGGTCTCCACGATATCCACAATACCGTCGGACAGCCCAAGCAGCGGCGCGAGTTCCACGGACCCCTCAATTTTAATTATCCGCACATCCATTCCCTTCCCGTCAAAATAGGAACGGGAAACGTTGGGGTATTTGGAGGCAATCGTCTTTTCCGTGTACCCGCTGAAGAAATCCTTTCCCTCGGGGACGGCCAAAGCAAACCGGCAACGGCCAAAGCCAAGGTCAAGTACCTCGTAAAAACTGCCGCCATATTCCGCGATGGTATCCTTGCCGACGACGCCAAGGTCGCACACACCGTGTTCCACGTAAGTAATGACATCCGCCGCCTTGGCTAGAACCACCTCGATTACCTGCCCGCAGCCGGAAAGGTCTTCCGGGAGGGTGACCGGCAGAATGAGCCTGCGGCCTTTTTCTTTTACGGCGGTGGTGTCCATCCCCATCTGGTCGAACAGCCCCACCGTGTCCTTTTCCAGCCGCCCTTTAGTCAGGGCGATGCGTATTGGTTTCATAAAATCGCCCTTCCTTACATTTCGTAAACGTCAATCTCTTTGCCCACCGAAAATACCCGGGCAATACAGCGATCGGCGGCGTATTGCTGTGCCTGTTCCAGTGTTTCAAACACGCTGAATTCGCAGAGGATTCCTTCCCCGCACAGCTCGTTCAATTTTTGTAGCGCGGCGGTTTCATAACCAGGTTGTGCGTGAACCAGAATTTCGGGCGGCATCGGCGGATCCACCGCCCCGCCGTCCAGCAGTACTTTGGTCAGGGCGTCCACATTCACGCCAAAGCCGGTCGCCGGCAGGTCCGTCCCGAAACGGGACAACAGGGTATCGTACCGGCCTCCGGAAATCACCGTGTCCCCGCTGCCTTCCACATAACCGCGGAAGATCACGCCGGTATAATATTCATTGCGATGGACCAAACCGAGGTCGATGGTCACCGTATCCTTTAAACCGAGCACACACAGCATTGTATACAGTTTTGCTAGATAATCCAGTGCTTCCTTCGTCTGTTTTCCATGGCAGAGGGATGCGGCGGCTTGCAGTATCTCTTCCCCACCGAACAGCCGGGGAAGCCGGCGGATCGCATCGGCCGCTTCCGAAGCCGGAAGCATGTCCAGCAGGCCGCCCAGGGCCGCGTAATTTTTGGTCTCGATAGTGGTACGGATCTCATCGCGGGTTTCCTCATCCACGGCCAATTCTTCCATTAAGGCATGGAAAAAACCGATATGGCCGATTTCAAGACGAAAATTTTCCACCCTGCACTGGCGGAGAGATTCCGCCGCCAGGGAGATAACCTCCAAATCGGCCCGTTCTCCCGCCGCGCCAATCAGTTCGATCCCCGCCTGGAACTCCTGGTCGTTGCGTCCGGTCATCCCGTGGTTCAGATGATACACATCCTGCATATAGTAAAGCCGGAGAGGAAGAGACGCGTTCTGTAGGCGGGCCGCCGTCAGCCGGGCGATCGGCATGGTGGAATCTGGCCGCATGACCAGCAGCCGCCCTTTTCCATCCACAAGCTTGTACATGCTTTCCGCTGGGAGGATCGGGTGGCCTCCCCCTTCAAACAGGTCGTAATATTCCATTCCCGGGGTCATCACTTCGGAAAAACCCCGCTGAAGGAAGAGATCGGACAAAGTCGATTCCGTCTCCCGGCGGGCAATACACTCTTCAAACAGCAGATCGCGTGTGCCTTCCGGTGTATTCCGCAGGTTTCTTTTCATCTCGGTCCACGGCTCCTTTCCGCCGCAGCCCCCAGAAAATGAAAGGTTCGCCCGGCGCTTTACTTTGCTAATGTGCTACTATGATAACACTCAAATAGGATCCTGTCAACATAATCTTTAGAATTCCGCCCTTGACGCCGCCGATTACGGCGATATGTGGTATCTTGATTAAGAACCGCATTTTTTACAGCATTTTGTTACAACCCGAAAAAGGTCATCTGGCTGGTTTCAGGCAGCCCGTCCAGCGCGCCGAGCTGGCGGAGGGATTCCACGATCGCTTTGGTTACGCCGCTGCGGGTCTGTAGATCGTCGCAGGAGATGTACTCCCCGTTGGTACGTGCATCCATCAGTCCCTGCGCCGCCGCGCCGCCCAGGCCCTTCACCGAACTGAACGGGAGTCGGATCTTGCCGTCCTCCATCAGGAATTTATACGAATGCGATTTGTACAAATCCACCGGCAGGTATTCGATCCCCCTGGCCATGGATTCATATACAATGTGCAGCGTTTCTGCCTGGGACTGTTCCTTCGCGCTGGCCTCCTTCCCTTTGGCCCGGATCTCATCCATTTTCCGCTTGACCATGGCCTTTCCCTGCATTACCGGTTCCGCATCGAAGTCATCGCTGCGCACGGTAAAATATGCCGCGTAATACTCTGCCGGGCGGTGCACCTTGTACCACGCGACCCGCAGCGCGGCGATAATGTACGCCGCGGCGTGAGCTTTTGGGAACATATATTCGATCTTCATACAGGACTCAATGTACCACTCCGGCACATGGTTTTCCCGCATGGCAGCCACCATCGTCTCCCATTCCTTCGGGTCGATCTTCTTTTTCGCCACCATGCCTTTTCGCACCCGTTCCATGATCTTGAACGCCATTTTAGGCTCCAGCCCTTTGTGCATCAGCGTGGTCATGATGCTGTCGCGGGTACCGATCACCTCGGAAATGGTGCAGGTCCCGTTCTTGATGAGCTCCTGCGCGTTGCCCAGCCATACGGCGGTTCCATGGGACAGGCCGGAAATCTGCAGCAGGTCGGCAAAGGTCTTAGGGCGGCAGTCCAGCATCATCTGCCGCACAAAAGGGGTGCCCATTTCCGGAATCGACAGGGTGCCGGTGGGACAGTCGATGTCCTCCGGCGTGACGTTCAGCGTTTCGGGAGAGGTAAAAAGCTTGTACACATCCGGATCGGACATTGATACATCCATCACCCCGATACCGGTGTACTCCTCCAGGTACTTATACATGGTTGGAATATCGTGTCCGAGGTTGTCAAGCTTCAGAATCGTATCATGGATGGAGTGGAAGTCGAAGTGAGTGGTAATGATATCGGAATTGGGGTCGTCCGCCGGGTGCTGGACCGGGGTGAAGTCTTCCGCTTCATAATCATTGGGGACGACTACCATGCCGCCGGGATGCTGGCCGGTTGTCCGCTTGATGCCGGTGCAGCCGATGGACAAACGGGTTAGTTCTGCGTTCCCGTAGACAAGCCCCCGTTCCTCCGCGTATTTCTTCACATAGCCGAACGCCGTCTTATCCGCGACGGTGGAAATGGTACCAGCCTTGAACACATGGTCGCTGCCGAACAGCGACTCGGTGTATTTATGCGCGGACGCCTGGTATTCTCCGGCAAAGTTGAGGTCGATATCCGGCGCCTTATCCCCGTCAAAGCCAAGGAAGGTTTCGAACGGGATTTCGTGCCCGTCTCGGCCCAAAGGATCCCCGCAAACCGGGCAGTTTTTCTCCGGAAGGTCAAAGCCGGAGCCGACTTCTCCATGTTCGAAAAACTCGGAGTATTTGCACTTTTTGCAGATATAGTGGGGGGCGAGCGGGTTTACCTCCGAAATCCCGGCCATATTGGCCACGAAGGATGAACCAACCGAACCACGGGAACCGACCAGATAGCCGTGTTCCACCGAATTTTGCACCAGCTTCTGAGCGATCATATACAGCACGGCGAAACCGTGCTTGATAATCGACGTCAATTCACGGTCCAACCGGGCGGCTACGATTTCAGGAACCGGATCGCCGTAAATTTCCTTGGCGCGGCCCCAGGTGATCTGCTGGAGCTGTTCCTCTGCCCCATCGATATGCGGCGGAAAGGTGCCGTCCGGAATTGGACGGAAGTCGTCCACCATATCGGCGATCCGGTTGGTGTTTTCCACCACCACTTCGTATGCTTTTTCTTTGCCGAGATATTGGAATTCCTGCAACATCTCCTCGGTGGTGCGCAGGTAAAGCGGGGCCTGCTGGTCGGCGTCGCTGAACCCCTGGCCCGCCATCAGGATCCGACGGTAGATTTCGTCCTCCGGATCCATGAAATGTACGTCACAGGTGGCGCAGACCGGGATATGCAGCTTCTCACCCAGCCGAACGATGGTGCGGTTGAACTCTTTGAGTTGTTCTTCATCCCGGGCAATCCCTTCCCGCACCATGAACGCGTTGTTCCCCAGCGGCTGGATTTCCAGAAAATCATAAAATTTCGCAATATCGCAGAGTTCGCCCCACTGTTTGCCGTCCAGCACCGCGCGGAAAAGCTCTCCCTGTTCGCAGGCGCTGCCGATAATCAACCCCTCCCGATGCTCCATCAGCTTGGTTTTGGTAATCCGGGGCTTGCGGTAGAAATTGTGTAGATGGGACCAGGAAACCAATTTGTACAAGTTCTTGAGTCCCGTCCGGTTCTTGGCCAGAATAATCATGTGATAAGGGCGCATCTTTTTCGTATCTACCCCAGACAGCAGGGTATTGATCCCGTCCACCGACACAATTCCCTTGATTTCTTTCATTTCCTCGATCAGATGCGCAAAGATTTCCGCCAGTACCTTCGCATCGTCGCAGGCGCGGTGATGGTTGAAGGGGTCGAGCTTCAGATGGTTGGCAACGGTATCCAGCTTATGATTTTTCAGCCCCGGGTACAGCGCACGGCAGATCGGCACCGTATCAATCGAAGTGAAAGGATACGGCAGTCCGCTCCGGCGGGCCGCCTCCTTGATAAAAGAGGTGTCAAAAGGCGCGTTGTGCGCCACTAATACTTTTGCGTTGCCGCAAAAGGCGTAAAAAGTCTCCAGCCCTTCCTTCTCTTTGGGCGCGTCCTTTACCATTTCGTCAGTGATACCGGTCAGCTCGGTGATTTTTGGCGGGATCGGTTTTTCAGGATTGACGAACGTATCAAAGCTGTCCAGAATTTCGCCGTTTTTCATTCGGACTGCGCCGATTTCGGTAATCCGTTCGTTTTTCGCGCCCAGCCCGGTGGTTTCAATGTCGAAAACAATGAATTCGCCGTCCAGGCTTTCCGACGACGTACCGGAGACAACGGGGATGCTGTCGTTGATATAATAGGCTTCCACGCCATACAGCACCTTGATGTTTTTCCCTTTTTTCCGGACGGCCGCCTGCGCTTGCATCGCTTCCGGGAAAGCTTGGACGACACCGTGATCGGTAATCGCAATGGCGGGATGCCCCCAGGACGCGGCCCGCGCAATCATGGCCCCCGCGTCGCTGACGCCGTCCATTGAGGACATCTTGGTATGTAGATGCAGTTCCACCCGCTTGGTTTCCGCTGTGTCGTGTTTTTCATAGGGGGTGACCAGGGCGATCGCTTTTGGATTCAGAATATTGTCATTGGCAAAGCGGTCGAATTCATAGATACCGCTCATCAAAACACAGCTTCCGTTTTTCACGCCTTCCAATGCGTCGATTTTGGCTTTGTCACGCTTGACGTCCGCCCAAAAAATCGCGGTGATCGAATTGGTCTGGTCGGTAATATTCAGCGTATAACGCAGTTTCGCCCCGTCGCGGAACGCACGGACGTCCCGGCCGAACACCCGTCCCCATACGGTATAGGATCCGCCGTCCGCTTCCAGCTTATTTAGCGCCGTCGGCTTTTCCCGGATCGGCGCGCCAAAAACCGACTGCGCGGTTTCCAGATAGACCGGCAGGCCGCCGGCAGGTTTCGCGGTCGGATCCGTCGGCTTTTTGGGCTTCGGCGGATCACCCGGCGCGCTCTTCACCTCTTTGGGTGCATTGGCAGCGGCAATCGCCGCTTCCCGGGCGAGAAGGGCTGCTTCTCGGTCTGCGTCTTCCATCATTTGGCGGTACTCCGGGCTTTCCGTATTTACCTCCGTCACCCCGTCGAACACCAGCTCCACCGAACGACCGAAGCAGGACTGCACCAGCGCCACCAGTGCCGCGTCGGTTTTGGTGGTGCGCAGGATATTCAGACCCCCGTGGGTCAAGGTAATCCGCATCCTGGATTCCTCCAGATGGCATTGCGCGCCGTCAAATGTGCCGTTTACCGCCGTGTTTTCCCGGCGGAGCAAGGCGATCAAGGAAGGAAAGCAGTCGTCGCACAACGATTCCGGCGGAAATTTAGGAAGGATGCGCACCGTAAGCGGAAGGCCCTGGGATATAGCGGTTTCCGCTTGTATGATGGTATCGATATTGACAAATTCGCCGAAGGCCAACGTGGCTTTCAAACAGGCGCCGGCCCGGTCCACCGTCATATGTTCCACCCGGGAAGACGCGCATTTCGCGAGCACCGGCCCGCTTTGCACATACTGCCCAAATACATTCTGAAACGTTGCATTGGCTGCTTTACTCATTCTAACTTCTAACTCCCCGCTTGTCCGTCGTATCTATCGTACTTTCCCAACGGTTAACGCTTCCTCTTCAGCTTACAAAGAATCGATCGCCTTCATCAATTCGTCCACAGCGTCCTCCTCTGGTAGCGTACAAAGAACCTCGCCTTTGCGGAAAAGGACCACTTTCCCCTTGCCGCCCGCAAGGCCGATATCGGCCTCCCTCGCTTCCCCAGGCCCATTGACTACACAGCCCATAACGGCGACAGTGATAGGCTTGCGCACCGTCTGTAAGCGCTTTTCCACTTCCGAAGCAATGCGGATCAGGTCAATCTCCGTACGTCCGCAGGTTGGGCAGGAGACCATACGAGCCTTTCCGCTGCGGAGACCCAGCCCTTCCAGCAGATCGATCCCCGCTTCCACTTCCCGTTCGGGATCAGCAGTGAGCGATACGCGGATAGTATCCCCAATGCCATGAAGCAGAAGCGAACCGATCCCCGCGGCTGATTTGATCAGGCCCATCCGCTCGGTCCCCGCTTCGGTAACGCCGAGATGCAGCGGGTATGAACAGGCCTGCGCCGTCAATTCGTAGGCGCGCACCATGGTCGGCACGTCGGAGGATTTGATCGACAGCACGATATCGTGAAAATCCACTTTTTCCAGCAGCGAAGCATGATACAGCGCGCTGTCCCGCATCGCTTCCGCCGTAGGATGCCCATATTTGGCAAGGATCTCCGGTTCCAGTGACCCGCTGTTCACCCCGATACGGATTGGGATATTCCGGCGGCGGCATTCGTCCGCCACCGCCTTCACCCGGTCTTCCGACCCGATATTGCCCGGATTGATCCGGATTTTGTCCACCCCGGCTGCCGCCGCTTCCAGTGCCAGCCGGTAATCGAAATGGATATCCGCCACAATCGGGATAGACACCGCTTCTTTCAGCGCGGCGATCAGCGCGACCGCCTCTTTATCTGGCACGGCGGCCCGCAGAATATCGCAGCCGGCGGCTTCCAACCGTTTGGCCTGCGCGATGCTGGCGGGGATATCGTGAGCGGGCGTATTCAGCATACTCTGCACTGAAATAGGATGTTTCCCGCCGACAGGTACTCGGCCAACGGCGACACTCCTGCTCGGGCGGCGATTGATCATAACGGATTCCTCTTTCCTCTTCAAAGTCTGTCAAGCCCGGGGATGCAACATCCACCGGGCTTGCTTATCAGCCGCCAAACAGCTTGGCAATATCGCTAAAGGTCACCACAACCATGAGCAGCAGCAGCAATATCAGGCCGATGGCGTGTACCATCCCTTCGTACTTTGGGTTCACCGGACGGCGGAATATGCCCTCGAACGCAAGGAAAAGCAACCGTCCGCCGTCCAAAGCCGGCAACGGCAGAAGGTTGAAAATACCGACGTTCACCGTGATAAGCACCACCAGCATGATCAGGGTTTTCAGCCCGGTGGTCTGTACCTGCGCCACCGCATCGCCGATGGCGTCCACCGTGCCGACCGGCCCGGACAGCTCGTTGAGACCGTATTTGCCGGTGATGATATCCCCTAAGCTGCGCCAGATCAGGGTACCGATGGAATACTCCATCTTTCCCGCTTGGGCCAGGGTGGACAACACTGTTTTTTCAATCGGCGCCACTTTGAAATCGTAGATCAGGATATTGCCGCCGGTTTCTTCATTTTTCATTAGTTCGAACTGTACCGCCGGCAATTCTACCGTCTGCTTCTTTCCATCCACCGTCCGTTTCACCGTCATAGGGAAAATGCCGTCTTCATCGCTCTGCATCAAATTGGCCACGTCGAAATCGGTAATGACCCTTTTCCCATCGATTTTGACGATTTCGTCCCCAACCCGTAGCCCGGTTTTATAGCTGCTGGCCGTTTCCGGCAGTTCCGCAACAATGGTGCTGGAATAGGCAGCTTTCTGCCCTTCCGCCGCCGGCTGCGTATAGACGGCATAATAGCCCACCAGCAGAACATAACCGAGCACTAGGTTCATGGTCGCACCGGCGATCACCACCAGGACCCGCCGCCAAACCTTTTTGCTTCCGAAGGAACGAGGATCGTCGCTGTCGGCGTCTTCCCCTTCCATCGCACAAAAACCGCCCACCGGGAACGCACGCAGGGAATATTTCGTTTCCTTTTTACCAAACTTCAGCAAAGTCGGCCCCATGCCGATGGCAAACTCGTTTACACGAATGCCCATCAGCTTGGCAACGGCGAAATGACCCAGTTCATGCACCAGGATGATCACGCCAAAAATCAGGACGGCGACTAAAATGGACACCACAACGGAAAAAAACGCTTCGATTGCAATCACCTCGTTTGTTATTGCGCCGCTTCCAATATGATGCGGCGGATTTCCGCATCCACCGCCAGAATATCTTCTAACGTCACGCTTTCCCCTTTGCTTTTTGGGAGAGACCGATCCATAACGGAACAAACCAGCCGGCCGATATCCAAAAAGCCGATTTTTCCCTTCCGGAACAGGTCTACTGCCTGTTCATTAGCGGCGTTCACCGCCGTGGGATACAGCCCACCGCGGAAGATGGCCGCCCGGCAGGCATTTATGCACACAAAGGTGTCGTAGTCCGGCGGATAGAAAGTGAGCTTTCCCCATTCTGTCAGATCCAGCGTACGGACGGGAGACGGCACCCGTTCCGGCCAGGTAATCGCGTATTGGATGGGGATCCGCATATCCGGTACCCCGAGCTGGGCGATCACCGAATTGTCGTCGTATTCCACCAGGCTGTGCACCACGCTTTCCCGATGGATTACAATATCTATATTCTCCGGCGGCACATCAAATAACCACCGTGCTTCAATCAGCTCCAACCCCTTGTTCATCATGGTGGCGGAATCAATCGTGATTTTCGCCCCCATGTTCCAGTTCGGATGCTGCAAAGCGTCCTGAAGGCCAACCTGTTCCAATTCCGCCTTTTTTTTACCGAAAAATGGTCCCCCGGAGGCCGTCAGGATTAACCGTTTCAGCGCCCGGTTACCCACAGGCGCTCCCTGCAGGCACTGGAAAATCGCGCTGTGCTCACTGTCGACCGGGAGAATTTTTACGCCGCGTTTTGCCGCCGCTTCCATCACCAGCGCTCCGCCGGCCACCAGCGTCTCCTTGTTTGCAAGGGCAATATCCCGTCCCGCTTCGATGGCGGCCAGGGTCGGGCGCAGCCCCACCATCCCCACGACCGCATTCAGCACAAGGTCCGTATTTCCCAGCGACGCGGCCTCGCAGAGCCCATCCAGCCCGGCAGACACCTTTACCGGCGTATCCGCCAGGCGAATTCTTAGTTCCGCCGCCGCCTTTTCATCGGTCATTACCACGAGACGGGGACAATACCGGCGCGCTTGCTCTTCCAGCGTCTTGATATTGGAATGGGCGGTCAGTGCCGTAACGGTGCAGCCGATCTTTTCCATCACGTCCAAAGCTTGCGTGCCGATGGAACCGGTGGATCCCAAAATGGAGAGCCGTTTTGTATTTTGTGTATCCATAAGGCTCCCGCCTTTCCTGCAAGATTAATATACCAACGGAAAATACTGCACCACAATATAAAGCAATGGCACCACCAGCAGCAGCGAATCAAAACGGTCCATAATCCCGCCGTGGCCCGGCATAATATGGCCGAAGTCCTTCACCTGGCACTGCCGCTTGATAATGGAAGCAAACAGATCCCCCATGACCGAAAGCGGTGCACATATAAGGGAAAGCACCGCAATCTGCCAAAGGCTGACTGTACCGCCGTGTGAATTTAGCCAAAGTATCTGATACAGCCAGGCCGCCAGTACGGAACTGCCTACGGAAATTACGATGCCTCCGATCAATCCCTCAACCGTCTTTTTCGGGCTGATACCGGGACAAAGCTTGTGCTTGCCGAAAAAGGTGCCGATGAAATACGCGCCCATATCGCACATCCAGGGCATGATGATCCCGAGAAAGACATAGAAAACCCCATCCCGTTCGCTAAAACCACGCAAGTATGTCAGGCAGGAGAAGGCAACCGGAAAAATCAGCGACATACAAAAAGCAAACGCCGTGTGTTCCACTTTGAGTGTCTGATGATACACAATCTGGAAAAGCACCAATACCGCCACATATAAAAGCAACAGGATAAACGCCGGCATGCGGCTGTTTCCCAGCATAAAGAAGGGCGTGCTGGCGGAAAAAACGATCGAAGCCGCTAAAACGCCACGATGTGTCACATGATGGGTTGTCACCAGCAATTCATACATCGCTAGCGCGCAAATTACCGCCATCGCGAAATTTAGAACGATGGACGGCAGAAAAAGAAGCACAACAAAAACCAGCGCCACCCCTACCAGGCCGGTCAATATTCTGGATTTCACGGAAAAACCGCCTCCCTCATCGCCGAATGATCATCCGAGCCCTGCGGGATTTCCAAAAGACAATTCACGCTTATACTCCCCCAAAACGGCGGTTCCGCCGCGCATATTCCGCCAAGGCCGCATCCAAATCGGCGGGCTTAAAGTCCGGCCACAAGACATCCATAAAAATATACTCCGCATAGGCGGACTGCCAAAGCATAAAATTCGACGTCCGGTATTCGCCGCTCGGACGGAGGATCAGATCGGGGTCCGGCTGGCCGGCGGTATACATCCGCCTTGCCAACATCTTTTCATCGATCGTCTCCGGATGAAGGCGGCCTGCCTGAACATCCTCCGCCAGGCAGCGGGCGGCATGCGCAATTTCTTCCCGGCCGCCGTAATTGATGGCGATATTTAGCGTCATCCCCGTTTTGTGTTCCGTCACCGCTTCCGCTTCCCGCATCAGACGGCGGATATCGTCCGCAAGCGGTTCAAAACTCCCGATAAAATGCGTGCGGATATTTTCCTTTTGGAAATCGGCCAGGGATTCTTTCAGGTAGTCCCGCAGTAGGTTCATGATCGCTTCTACTTCTTCCGCCGGCCTTTTCCAGTTTTCGGTGGAAAAAGCGTAAACCGTTAGATAACGGATCCCTCGCTTTTCACAGTGCTTTGTGATCGTGCGGAAGGTCTGCGCACCATAACTATGGCCTACACGGCGCGGCAACCCCCGCTTTTTCGCCCATCGGCCGTTTCCATCCATAATGATGGCGAGATGTTCCGGCAGCACAGCGGGAAGTTCCGGTTCCGGCGTTTTTTTTCGAAACAAAGGCAAGCCGTTCACTCCAAATCTCCATAAAATAGCAAAACCAAAGGAAGAACACAAGGGAAGGCGGACAAACGCCCGCCTTCCTTTGCGCGTCCTGTCTATTTCACAAACGGAGATCAGATTTCCATGATTTCCTTGGACTTTTTGGCCGCTATCCCATCAATTTCTTTGCAAAAGCGATCGGTCAGATCCTGAATTTTCTTTTCCGCGTTTTTCAGGTCGTCCTCCGTCAGTTCGGATTTTTTCTTCATTTCTTTCAGTTTTTCCATTGCGTCACGACGGATGGAACGGATCGCAATCTTCGCTTCTTCTCCATATTTATCCACGCCTTTTACCAGTTCTTTACGGCGTTCCTCTGTCAGCGGCGGGAAAATCAGCCGCAGGCAACTGCCATCGTTCTGGGGATTGATCCCGACATCCGAGGTCAGGATCGCCTTTTCAATCGCTTTCAGGCAGGTTTTATCCCATGGTTGAATCATCAGCGTACGCGCTTCCGGAACAGAGATCGCCGCCAAGCCGTTGATCGGGGTAGGCGAACCGTAATATTCCACCATGATTTTATCCAGAACCGCCGGATTCGCACGGCCGGCGCGGATAGCGCCGTATTCGTTCACCAGAGCATTGACCGTTTTGTTCATTTTCTCTTCCGCGCGTGCCAGTACCTCTTTCATACCGAGACCTTCCTTTCAAACATGTAGATACAGGGTCCTCTTCCCCACTGCGTTCTATTTCACAATGCTGCCGATGTTTTCGCCGCTGATCGCCCGTACAATGTTGTGCGGATCCTCCAAATTGAAAACAAGAATCGGGATTGCGTTGTCCTTACACAGCGTCGCCGCTGTGGAATCCATCACTTTCAAATCTTTATTCAACACATCCAGATAGGTCAGTTCATCAAACCGGACAGCATCCGGATCCTTTTTCGGGTCGCGGTCATAGATACCGTCCACCATACTGGCCTTTAAGATAATATCCGCTTCAATCTCCGCCGCGCGAAGAGCCGCCGCCGTATCGGTAGAAAAGAAGGGGTTGCCGGTGCCGCAGCCAAAAACGACCACCCGTCCCTTTTCCAGATGGCGGACCGCTTTGTTACGGATATAAGGTTCCGCAATCTGGTTCATCGATATTGCGGTCTGCACACGGACTACGCAGTCTACCTGTTCCAACGCGTCCGCCAGCGCCAGCGCGTTCAGCGTAGTGGCCAGCATCCCCATATGGTCGGCCCGAGTACGATCCATCTGCCCGCTGGAACGGCCACGCCAGAAGTTGCCGCCACCCACAACAATGGCGACTTCCGTACCGGCGTCCACACAGGTCTTAATCTCCCGGCATATCTTCAGCACCGTATCAAAATCCAAGCCGAAATGGCTGTCCCCGGCCAGCGCTTCGCCACTGAGCTTTAGCAGGACACGCTTATACTTTGGCTGCATTGTTTTCACGTCCATTCTATGGTAATTATGTTCTGTATTATTTTACTATATTCACTCCGCAGTGTAAAGACCGGGAATCGGCCTAAATGTAAATTTTTATCCATCCCGGTGTTTTCCTGTTTTTCAAATCCGGGCTTTGAATGGCGACTTGGCTTGTCGTCTTAGCTTGTTATCGCTGTACAAAGATCACATTCGTAAAATCGGCCCTAATTGACAAGTCCAACCGGATATCAGTTAACTAGCAGCGGTTACGTTCCCACCAAACAAAGGATTTTGTCTTACCATTTTACGACGCAAGGCCGGGTATGAGGAAAAGACGTAAAAAACGCAGGTCGGCCCAATAAGACCGGCCTGCGTTTTTTATACAGTTCCAAAACCCGTCCGTAAGAGTCGGATTTCCCCCGTTGCAAAGGATTGGGTTATGCATACCGCCGCTTCAATCTACCCGAACCGTGGATCCTTACAGATCCACTTCGTTGAGCAGATCACGAAGAAGGATGATCTCATCCCCCGACATGGTGACGCCTTTCCCCATTTTTGTGTGTTCCGGCGCCCACTCGCGGATGTCGTATTTCGGATCCCGATCGTTCCAACTCACCAAGTTCAGTTCTTTGGTCCAGCCGGAAGGAGACTGGGACAAAACGCCCAGGCTCTTTACGATCTCGTATTTCAGTTCCGCCATGGAATTCACTCCTTTTTCATTTTTCAGCGGAATCTTGTCCATCGAAGTTATTCCGCCGAGTATCTATTGCCCGCTTTATCTGCGGGTAAACAAACTGCCGCCATGGCAGTCGATGGCCACAATCAGCTGGAAATCACGAATTTCCAGCCGTTTAACCGCTTCGCATCCCAGGTCTTCAAAAGCGATAACCTCGCAAGACACCACGCTACGGGCGGCAAGTGCGCCCGCTCCACCGACAGCGCATAGATACACCGCGCCGTTGCGCCGGATCGCCTCTTCCACCGCGATGGTTCGCTCCCCTTTCCCGATGGTCGCCGCCACGCCGCGGTCGTACAGTTCCGGCGCATAAACGTCCATCCGTCCCGATGTCGTCGGACCACAGGAACCAATCGGCAACCCATTCGGCGCCGGTGTTGCCCCGGAATAATAGATCACCGCGCCGTCCAGCGGATAAGGCAGCGGTTTTCCTTCTTTCAACAAGCCGAAAATCCGTTTATGCGCCGCGTCGCGCGAAGTATATACCGTACCGGAAAGCAGAACCCGGTCCCCGGCATGGAGTTCGGCCGCCCGTTCTTTCAGCTGGCTGGTATGTATCGAAATCGTTCCCGTATTGATCGCCCCTTATCCATAATTCCCCTTACTTTGTCTCGCTGTTCTGAGACTGTAGCGTGGATTCTTCCAGCCGCTGTACCAGTTCGTCCAGCCGCATACCGGCCATGGCGCCCTGATCCAACAACTCCTGCCGGGCTTGTTCGGTTTGCGCTCTCGCCCCGCTGAGCTGGGAGGACAGCGAACCGACCACGGCTTCCACTGCGTTTAGGCAGGCGTCGCTACGTTTATAAGCGGTTTCCAGAAAGCGCTGCCCCATGGAGTGCAGCTCCATCACAAAGGATCCCACATCGCCGGAGAGCGCTTCATATCGGCGGTTGCTTTCGAGCAGTGCGTCCCGTTCCCGTGCCAGGGCGTCCCGCGCTTTCTGCGCTTCGTCAAGGGCGCTTGCCAGTTTATCGTTTTCTGTACGCAGGGCGGCAAGCTGCCGTTCCTCTTCTTGCGCGCGTTCGCGGCTTTGTTCTCTGCGAACAGCCCATTCCTGCTCCTGCCGCCGTAGGCCAGCCAGCTCCTCTTCCAATGAGGAAACCGACTCGATGCGTTGCTTCATCCCCTCGATCCGGGCATTGAGCGCTTCCCGCTCCATCCGGAGAATTTCCACTTCGTCCATCAGGCGGCGGTTTTCGGTCTCCTGCCGGTGGGACTGTTCGTTTTGCTGCTGGAGTTCCTGGTTCGCCTGGCGAAGTTCTTCCGTCTCCTTCATCGCCTGTTCGTACTGCTGCTTGAGTTCCGCCACATAATTTTCCTGGGCGGCGACCGCCTGGCGCAGCTGTTCCGTCTCCTGTGCACGTGCCTGCAGTTCCTGTTCGTGCCGGGAATTCATGGCGTCGATATACGAAAGTACGTCCGCCTTATGAAACCCGCTGAAACTGGTTCGGAAGCTTCCTTCCTCCGCCATGATAATCCCCTCCTGTAAGAAATCTTCCCCGGAATCCTCCCGCAAGACGGGATCTTCCCAAGGAATGAAGCTAAGTATAGCATAGGATTTGCAAAAACTCAACCAGCCGTTTGCCTTTTATCATGGAGAGTGTACCGCAATTTTCCCATTCCTGTCAACAAATACTTTGAATGGCGGTTGTTCCAAGCCACGGGATATGCTACAATATACCTCAATGTAAAAATTATCTTTAATCTATAGGACATCTATATAACAACATAGGTAAAAGGAGATTCTTAATATGTTGTTGGAGGAAACCATCGGCAGTATCCCCGATGAGGATACCGCGGCGGCGGCCCTTGCCAAGAAACGCTTGGATTCGATGGCCAAGCTGCCAGGCAGCTTGGGGGAACTGGAAAACGCTGTGATCCGACTGGCAGGGTTTCAGAAAACAAGTCGGCCGGATATCAACCGAAAAGCGGCGGTGGTTTTCTGCGCGGACAACGGCGTTGTAGCGGAGGGGGTGTCTTCCTCCGCGCAGTGGATTACGGCGGCGCAGGCGGTCAATTTCGCCCGGGGAGGAGGGGTGGTCAACGCCTTCGCTCGCCGCCTTCCCGCCGATGTGTGGGTAATCGACGTCGGTATCGCCTGCGATTATGACGAGCCGCGCATCCGGCGGCAGGTAGTCCGACGCGGAACCGGCAACATGGCATCCGGCCCCGCAATGACCAGACAGGAATGTGTGCGCGCGATCGAAACCGGTATCCTCACCGCCCAGGACCTAGCCGGGGACGGCGTACGGCTAGCAATAGCCGGAGAAATGGGGATCGGCAACACTACAACGGCAAGCGCCGTCAGCGCCGTGCTGCTCGGCTGCCCGCCGGAGGAAGTGACGGGCCGGGGATCCGCTGGTGAACAGGGGGTTTCCCATAAAAAGGAAATTGTTCGCCGGGCGCTGGAACACAACCAACCGGATCCTGCCGACCCGATCGACATCCTCAGCAAAGTCGGCGGGTTAGAGATCGCCGCTATGTGCGGCCTGTATCTAGGCGGCGCGGCGCACGGCGTCGCGGTGATGATCGACGGGATGATCTCGTCCGCCGCGGCGCTTTGCGCCATCCGGCTCGCCCCGCGCTGTCTGTGTGCGATGTTCCCCTCCCATTGTACGGCGGAGAGCGCGGGAAAACGTCTGCTGGACGCGCTGGGGCTGCGGCCGCTGATTACCGCCGGACTCTGTTTGGGAGAAGGCACGGGCGGATTGCTCGGTGCGGGGCTGCTAGACAGCGCTCTGGCCGCCTACTACGAAACAGCCGCACTGCGCGATCTCGGCAGGGTTGGTCGGGAAGGAGACGACGAAGCATGAAAAAATGGGGAGAGTCCCTGGTGATAGCCCTTTCCATGTATTCCGCGATCCCCATGCCGCGTGTGGAATGGCGGGAGGATAACATGCGCTGGTCTCTCGGTTGCTTGCCGGTTGTGGGTATCCTGACCGGCGGGTTATTGTACGGCTGGTCGTGCCTGGCGCTCTGGCTACATGCTTCCCCCTTTTTCTTTGCCGCTGTCGCCGTTGTACTTCCGCTGCTGGTTTCCGGCGGCTTGCATATGGACGGCTTTCTGGACGCTACCGACGCAATTTTCTCCCGGCGGGACCGGGATACAAAACTTCAGATTATGAAAGACCCGCACTGCGGCCCCTTTGCCGTACTAAGCTGCGCCGGGCTTCTGCTGTTGGAATGCGGCGCCTGGAGTCAGCTTTATGCGTTGCCCGCCCTTTTGCCGGCGGCCTGTACGGCCTACACGCTTTCCCGCAGTCTGACGGTCGCTATCGGAAGCCGGTTCCCGTATACGCCGTCCAGCACATTAGGCGCACTTTTTGCCGACCGTGCGGCTGCCGGCGTGCGGGCGTTGAGTACGGTGGAAATCACGCTCAGTCTGCTGCTTGCGCTCGTCGCCGGCTATCTGCCGGGCGGGCTTCCCGGGACGCTGGTTTCGGTAGCCGCAGCCGGGGGGACGCTGCTGCTTTTCCTTTGGTACCGCCGGATGACCAAGCGGGAATTCGGCGGCATAACCGGGGATCTGCTCGGCTATTTTGTGGAGCTGTCGCAGCTTGTATTTTTGTTTATCCTAGCCGCCGGCGGCCTGATTGGCTCGGCTTGGGGCACGTTTGCGACGATATGAAAGGACGGGGACGATATGAATAACCCATCGATTGAACTTTTTTTCATCCGGCATGGGGCGACCGCCGGCAACGCGGAACGGCGCTATACCGGGCAGACTATGAATCAACCCTTGAGCGAACGCGGAAAAAAAGACCTGCTCGACCGAAAATCGCGCGGCGCTTACCCTCCGGCGGAGGCGCTGTACGTCAGCCCGTTGGGCCGTTGCATGGAGACCGCCCGCCTTTTATACCCGATGCTGGTCCCGGTTTCCCTCCCCTCTCTGGCGGAACTGGATTTCGGCAGCTTTGAGGGGAAAACCTATGAACAACTCAAAGACGATCCGGCCTATCGGAAGTGGATCGACACCGCCGGGAAAACCGCGCCTCCGGGCGGAGAAAGCGGCGAGGAATTCCGGCAGCGCCTGCTCGGTGCTCTGCGGCAGATTGCCGGTGACTCCCTCAAGCGCGCTTTTCATACAGCCGCGGTGGTCACCCACGGCGGCTGTATCATGGCACTGATGGCAGCGCTGCATCCGCTGGCCGGAACCGGGCTGGATATGTACGATTTTCAAATCGCAAACGGTGGTGGCTATCGGGTATTGATGGATACGGAAACGCTGCGATTTGACGAAATCCGGACATTGTAAAGTCTATGTCTTGTCAAACTCTGTCGGATATGCTATAATTACAAAGACATTTTTTCGTTGTTTTTAGAAATCCCATACGGTACGGGGCTGTTTGCGGTGCCTCATCCCTATAGGACCAAAGATATACAGGAGGTGACGCCATGGCACCCGCTTTCCCATTATATATTGATTTAGAAGGGAATAATTGTACTGTATTCGGCGGCGGGCGCACCGCAGCCTCCCGCGTTTCCACCCTGCTCGCGTTTGGGGCGAAGGTAACGGTGATCAGCCCTGAGCTTTGCGAAGAATTGCGGCGTCTTGATTTGGAAAAACGCATCCGCTATATCCCCCGCCGTTATTACCGCGGGGATTGCACATCCAGCTACCTGTGCGTGGCGGCCACCAATAACGAAACGGTAAATATTGCGATCTCGGATGAATGCAAGGCCAAGGCCATCGCCGTCAACGTTATCTCCCCTGCCGCTTTCGGAACGTTTCGCTTCCCGGCGGTGGTTACCGGGGAGGAAATCACTATCTCGATTTCCGGGGGCGAACGACGAGAGGACGAAGCGATCGTTGACCTGATGCGGGCGGAAATCGCCCGGCGGTTTCCGGAGCTTTATGCGGAAGTATTGCGCCAAAAGGAAGCGTTGCTTCAGGAAACCGGCCCTAAGAAGGGATAAAGGCAGGTTCGGCACTTGACAAAGCCCTTATTTCGTGGTAATCTGCATATAAGATTTTTCTTGGTATAGGCAAGTAAATTGAAGAGCAAAGCAAAAACGTAGACAGAGACAGTAAGTTTTCATTTAACGTCACAGCGAACCGGGGAGGGTGTAAGCCCGGTACCAGTCGATGAAAACGGAAAATCCCTCTGGAGTTGCCTGCTGAACGCGTGCTGATGCGTTATTAAGTAAGGCCGGTTTTCCGCCGTTATCGGGAACGCATATGTCGGTATGTCGTAATGGGTGGTACAGCGAAGCGCGCCTTCGTCCCGTTTTACGGGGCGGAGGTGTTTTTTGTTGGTTTTCCGATGCGGCGGACGTTGGGAATATCACCCATTTTTAAAGATTTTCAAGCAGAAAGGCAGAGGAAGCGGCCATGTATGAAAAAGTCCCGACAAACATGAATTTTGTAGAGAGGGAAAAGAAAACCGAAGAATTCTGGCGGGAGCACCATATCTTTGAAAAAAGTATGGATGAACGCCGAGACGGCCCTACGTATACGTTTTACGATGGGCCTCCGACAGCGAACGGCAAGCCCCATATCGGTCATGTCCTCACCCGCGTGATCAAGGATATGATCCCCCGCTACCGTACGATGAAAGGATATATGGTTCCACGTAAAGCAGGATGGGACACGCACGGCCTGCCGGTAGAGCTAGAAGTGGAAAAGCTCCTACACATCGATGGGAAAGACCAGATTGAAGCGTACGGCCTGGAACCCTTCATTGAAAAATGCAAGGAGAGCGTGTGGAAATATAAGGGGATGTGGGAGGATTTCTCCCAGACTGTCGGCTTTTGGGCGGATATGGAACATCCTTATGTCACCTATGACAACGACTTTATTGAGTCGGAATGGTGGGCGCTTAAGCAAATTTGGGGAAAAGGGCTGTTGTACAAGGGGTTCAAAATCGTCCCCTACTGCCCTCGCTGCGGCACTCCCCTTTCCAGCCATGAAGTGGCGCAAGGGTACAAGGACGTGAAAGAGCGTTCCGCCATCGCCAAATTTCGGGTAAAGGGCGAAGCGGACACCTATATCCTCGCCTGGACCACCACCCCTTGGACGCTGCCGTCCAACGTCGCGCTGTGCGTAAACCCGAATGAAGAATATGTGAAAATCCGCTGCGGGGAAGAAACCTATATCCTGGCCGGAGCTCTGGTTTCCTCCGTACTTGGCAGCAAGGAATACACCGTACTGGAAACCTACAACGGCACGCAACTGGAAAACCTGGAATACGAGCCGCTGTTTGACTTTGTACATCCAGAGAAAAAGTGCTGGTACGTCGTATGCGATACCTATGTCACCCTGACCGACGGTACCGGCGTGGTCCATATCGCGCCCGCTTTCGGTGAAGACGACGCCAAGGTTGGCCGCCGGTACGATCTCCCCTTCGTCCAGCTTGTGGACGGCAAGGGCGAAATGACCAAGGAAACGCTCTGGCCCGGTATGTTCTGCAAGGACGCGGATAAGGAAGTGCTGCAGAACCTGCGGGAACGCGGCCTGCTCTTTTCCGCCCCGGTGTTTGAACACAGCTATCCCTTCTGCTGGCGCTGCGACACCCCTCTGATCTACTACGCGCGGGAAAGCTGGTTTATCCGGATGACCGCCGTGAAAGACGACCTGATCCGCAACAACAACACCGTCCACTGGATGCCGGAAAGCATCGGCAAGGGACGTTTCGGCGACTGGCTGGAAAACGTGCAGGACTGGGGTATCAGCCGGAACCGGTACTGGGGTACGCCCCTGAACATCTGGGTATGCGAGTGCGGGCACCAGCACGCGGTGGGCAGCATTGCCGAACTCAAGGAACTTTCGGACAACTGCCCGGACGACATCGAGCTTCACCGTCCCTATGTAGACGCGGTGACCATCCGCTGCCCAAAATGCGGCAAGCCGATGACCCGCACGCCGGAAGTGATCGACTGTTGGTTTGATTCCGGTTCCATGCCCTTCGCCCAGCACCATTACCCGTTTGAAAACAAGGAGCTGTTTGAGCAGCAGTTCCCTGCCGACTTTATTTCGGAGGCGGTGGACCAGACCCGCGGCTGGTTCTATTCCCTGCTGGCGATCTCCACCCTTCTGTTTAATAAGGCACCGTACCGCAACGTGATCGTCCTCGGCCATGTGCAGGACGAAAACGGGCAGAAGATGTCCAAATCGAAGGGAAACGCGGTGGACCCGTTTGAAGCCCTCGCCACCTACGGCGCGGACGCGATCCGCTGGTATTTCTACTCCAATTCCGCGCCCTGGTTACCCAACCGCTTTCACGCCAAGGCCGTGCAGGAAGGGCAGCGGAAATTCCTCTCCACCTTATGGAACACCTATGCATTTTTTGTGCTCTACGCCAATATCGACGAGTTCGACGCCACCAAATACTCGCTGGATGACGCGAAGCTCACCGTAATGGACAAATGGCTGCTCAGCAAGCTGAATTCGCTGATCCTTGAGGTGGACGCGGATTTGAACGACTATAAAATCCCCGAAACCGCTCGCGCCATACAGGAATTCGTGGACGAACTGAGCAACTGGTATGTCCGCCGGGGCCGTGAACGGTACTGGGGCGAAGGGATGACCGACGATAAAATCGCCGCATATATGACCCTGTACACGGCTCTGGTCACCCTCTCCAAACTGGCCGCCCCGATGATCCCCTTCATGAGCGAGGATATTTACCGCAACCTGGTCTGTTCCATCGATCCCTCCGCACCGGAAAGCGTCCACCTGTGCGATTTTCCGAAGGCGGATGAAAGCCGGATAGACAAAAAGCTGGAAGCGGATATGGAAGAGGTATTGCAGGTGGTCACTCTCGGCCGGGCGGCCCGCAATGCGGTCAGCATCAAGAACCGGCAGCCCCTTGCCAAAATCTTCGTTATGGCGGAACATCCGCTGGACGCGCTGTATCAGGATATCGTCAAAGATGAACTGAATGTAAAGGGATTTGCCTTCACGGAAGATGTTTCGGAATTCACCGCCTATACATTTAAGCCGCAACTTAAGCTGCTCGGGCAGAAATACGGCAAACGCATTGGAGAAATCCGTAACGCCCTGGCGGCTTTGGACGGTGGAAAAGCAAAAAAAGAATTGGATCAAAATGGTGTACTGGTTCTCCCCCTTACAGATGGTGCCGTTTCCCTCACACCGGAAGAACTGCTGATCGATGCTTCCCCCAAGCCGGGATTTGCATCCGAAAGCGACCGTGGGGTGACCGTGGTGCTGGACACCACCCTGACCGATGCGCTGATTGAGGAAGGTTTTGTGCGGGAAATCATTAGCAAAATCCAATCCATGCGCAAGGAAGCGGACTTCAATGTCACCGACCACATCGCTGTGTACCAGACGGGTAGTGAAAAAATCGCCAGCCTATTGAAGGATAACTGGAAGGATATCGCCGGCGATGTGTTGGCGGAAAAACTCTATGTGGACGAGATGGACGGTTTCACGATGGAGTGGGATATCAATGGTGAAAAGGCCATGTTCGGCGTAAAAGTGACCGGATAAAAGATGCAGAAAAAGTCTCCAACGGAACGGCTGTTCCGTTGGAGACTTTTTGTTTGACTGATTGAAAATTATCCATCAGTAGAAAAACGAAACTAAAAAAGACTTGTATTTTTCTGGCTGCGCCATCTCCTGATTCAATCCCAGTTATTCGAAATCTTGGCTCTCCACCGAGGGCTCGGCGGGATTTTTGCTTATTCCCTTCCCCAGTTCGGCTTCAGGATCGGTTACTGGTTTTTCCGGCGTAAGCAGCAGCGCTTCTGTGTGAAAGCGGGGCCTTCCCTTCACTTCATTGTAAATTTTTCCAATATATTCCCCGCATACGCCGATACAAAGCAATTGAATCCCACCGAGCAGCCAGATGGATGCGACGATCGCCGTCCAGCCCGACACAGCGTTACCGGTCAGCTTTGAAATCAGGGAATACAGCAGCCCAAACACACTCAAGCAAGCAATAATAATGCCGAAAGCCGAGATAATCCGCAACGGTTTTACACTGAAGGAGGTGATCCCCTCCACCGCAAAGTTCAGCATCTTTTTTAGGGGATATTTCGACTCCCCCGCCGGCCGTTCTTTTCGGTCGTAATACACGTAATCACTGCGATAACCGATCAGCGGCACAATTCCACGAAGAAACAGATTGACTTCCTTGTATTCGGCTAACGCGCCCAACGCACGGCGGCTCATCAGGCGGTAATCCGCATGATTATAAACGCTTTCCACCCCCATCGCCGCCATGAACTTATAAAACGCCAACGCCGAAGAACGTTTGAAGCGGGTGTCGGTATCCCGTTTGTTCCGCACGCCGTACACCACATCGCAGCCTTCGGAAAACTTCTGTAAAAAACCGTCGATAGCGTCGATATCGTCTTGTAGGTCGGCATCCATCGACACCGCGGCGTCGCAGTATTCCTTCGCCGTCATCAGGCCCGCCAGCAGGGCGTTTTGGTGCCCCACGTTATGCGCCAGCTTCAGCGCGGCAAATAGCGGGCTTTCCTCCGCGAGGGAAGCTAGCATGGGCCAAGTATTGTCCTTGCTGCCGTCGTCCACAAAAAGCACCCGGCTTTCCGCTGTGATCGTGCCGGCATCAATCAGGGCTTCCATCTTGACCCGTACCGCCGCGGCCGTAAGCGGCAGGACCTCTTGTTCATTATAGCAGGGGATCACCAGATATAAAACCATACCGCTTTATCCCGTCCTTCGCTTAATCGAATTCCCGCAGGCCAATTTTCAATACCCGAGCGGCTCGCCAACCAGGATGACCTTGATCCGTCCCGCTTCCCGCTGCCGGGCGGATACCACATAATTACAGCAGATCCGCTCGTCCGTCCCGCATCCGGCAGTCATCGCCCCTTTTTCCATCCCCTGGCACACGCCAGCGGATGCGCAATAAGTGGCACAATGCAACCGCGCCGCATTAGCCGGGGCAGACACTTGCTTGACATACCGTACCGCTGCGTCAATATCGGGAACGATTTTATTACAGCCCACGACCAGGATTACCGAACGCGGCCCAAAACAGATGGCCGCCACCCGGTTGCTGTTGCCGTCCACGTTGTAAAGCTCCCCGTTCATTGTCACGGCGTTGCCGGAACAAAGATACGCGTCAGCGGAAAAGCTGTCGATGAAGATTTGCCGGATCTGCTCCGGAGTCAATCCAGGGGCATACCGATCCAAAAAACGGTACTTCCCGCTACGCAATAGCGCCATCACACCGGTTTCCTCCAAGGTCATGGAACCGCCGACTCCAACCACATCCCCTTCTCGCAGCAAGGCTTCCACCTGCCCTGGGACCTCGGCAGCCGTTTCAACATAATACGCTTCCATCCGGTTTTTCCGCAGGTTCTCCATGGTCTTGCGGATCTGCATCTCCATGACCTGCTTCCTTGCTTCGTTCATATATGTCTCCCCCTTTCCTTAAATATCCAGTTCCAACGAGATAGGGCAGTGATCGGACCCCATCACCGAAGCTTCGATCCCCGCGTCCTTCACCTGCGGCATCAGCCGTTCGGACACCACAAAATAATCGATCCGCCACCCCGCGTTGTTTGCCCGGGCGTTATACATGTACGACCACCAGGTATACCCGTCGGTTTTATCCGGGTAAAGACGGCGGAAGGTATCCGCAAACCCCTCATCCAAAAGAGCGGAAAAGGCGTCCCGTTCCTCCTGAGTAAAACCGGCGTTCCCTTTATTGGATTTGGCGTTTTTTAGGTCGATTTCCTGGTGGGCGACGTTCAGATCCCCGCACAAAACCACCGGTTTCTTCCTGTCGAGTGCCTTGACATATCGGCGGAAGGACGTCTCCCAGTCCAGGCGGTATTCCAGCCGGGTCAGCCCGCGCTGGGCATTGGGTGTATAGACGGTGAGCAGGTAAAACGCCGGATACTCCAGCGTAATCAGACGGCCCTCCTGGTCGTGGATCTCCTCCCCCATGCCGTAACGCACCGATAAAGGTTTCCGGCGGGTGAAAATTACGGTCCCTGAGTATCCTTTTTTCAATGCGTAATTCCAATAAGAAAAGTATCCTTCCGGTGCAAAATTAATCTGGCCCTCCTGTAGCTTGGTTTCCTGCAGGCAGACTACGTCGGCGTCGGCGGATTGAAAAAAATCAGCAAACCCTTTGCCTATACAGGCGCGCAGGCCGTTCACGTTCCAGGATATTAGCTTCATATTTATCTCCTTAACTATATGGGATTTATCCGGTATTACGTTCCATTGTAACGAAATTTTTACCGTTATGCAAGCCATAGCCCCAATATTGGCCTATGGACGCCTATAAAAAAGGAAAGCCATCCGTTATGACAGCTTTCCTTTTGACGTTTCCTAATTTGGTTGCCGATATACGTGAACATACAGAACAGGGAACAGACATTCCCTGTTCAACAGTCCGTATTAGAAAAGTTCCTGATTATTATTGTTGTTGTTCTTTTTGTTGGATTTGCTGTTCTGATAATTCTGCTGGTTGTTGTCCTGCATCGGGTTCTGCTGTTTCTGCTGATACTGGTTATTCTGCTGTTTATTTTGGGCCGAATTATTCTGCCGGTTCTTCGCCATGGAAATATCATCCTTCCTTATTGATTTGGGAAATATCGCTGACCGATGATTTCCTCACACTTAGTTTTTGCATAACCGGCCGGTTTATACGATGGAATCCGTATCCATTCTTTTTCAGTGTGCCTTGGTTCCCGAATAAACGCAGAAAAAAGAGAATATTAAGGATTATGCGGCTGTAGAGATTGTACCTTTCGCTGCCAGTAGCTGCTCATTCCATACCCAGGTTCTTCTGTTACATCCTTTCCCAAAAAAGCAGGCGGTGTAAAGGAATACGCTTCCTCCAATGTGGGAAACTCCACCTCCGCATACCAGAATTCCGTCGGCGTGCCCCGGTCGACGCAGTTGCATTCCAGTCTCCGTCCGTCCGGCAATGCGTAAACCCGATAATCCTTTTGAATCATCGGTGCTTCCAGGAGCTGTTCGAGCTGATAAAAAATATCTTCCGAAATCTCCAGCTCCGTTTCCTGCCGGGCGATCGTCCCTTCCCCTTTAAAGCATAAAACATAGTCGGTTCGGCCATGTACCGCTTTGCTGCGGATCCGTACCACAGGATGGACCGCCAGATACCCCTGATACACCTCCGCCTGTTCCAAAAGCGGCAGGTGGGTCGGGAAAGCCGTATCCATTAAAAATTTCCGTTCGATTTCCATGTCCTTTGCCTCCCTGAATCCGGTGGTTCGTTGGTGTCTCCTTTCAGAAAATTCTACACCTTCAAGCCGAGCAATCGGTTGTACTCTACAAGATTACGACGCTTTGCGAATAGTATACCACTAAATGACGAAACTTGCGCTTTACGTAAACTCTTGGAGTACAGCTGCGATAGGTTGTAACCCCGTCAAGGCTCAACTACGCCTATTATACCACAATTCCGGCCCGATACCAAAGGAAAACCTCCCTGTAGCAGACAGGAAGGTTTTCCTTTGGAAATATGGAATGTTGGTTTACACAAAAGGAGTAGAATTAAATAAAAGCGATTAGGAAATCTTGAGCTGGAGACGGAAACGGTCGGAAATCATGGCGATAAATTCGCTGTTTGTCGGCTTCCCGCGGCCGTTGTGGATGGTATACCCGAAATAAGAATTCAGAACATCCACATCGCCTCGATCCCAGGCCACTTCTATGGCGTGCCGGATCGCCCGTTCCACACGGGAGGAAGTCGTGCCGTGCTTTTTCGCAACGGCGGGATACAGGCGCTTTGTCACCGCATTGATAATGTCGTCGTCATTGATCGCCATGATAATCGCATCCCGCAGATATTGATATCCTTTAATATGGGCTGGAACGCCGATTTGGTGGATAATCTCGGTAACGCGCATCTCCAGACTCCCGCCGGAACCCATTGCCGCCGGAGCGCGGTGGATAGGTTCGATAATCGCCTTCCCGTTTAAGGACAGAATGCGTTCCGCCATCTCGTCCGCGTCAAAAGGTTTGAGAAAATAATAATCCGCACCGGCAAGCAGTGCTTCCCTTTCCAGATTGGGGTTATCAAAGCTGGACATGATCATAATCTGCGGTTTACGGGTAAGGTTCATCGCTTGGATGCCCCGCATCACACCAATCGCGTCTTGATGTGGAAGGAAGAAATCCATAATTACCACATCCGGACGGCTTTGACTGATCTGATCCAGTACCTGACGTCCATCCTTGGCTGTTGTCTGCACTTCTAGTCCGTGAGAACGCATAACCGCCGCGCAAGGCTGGCCAAAGTGCTCGCTGTTGTCCGCCAGTAGTACTTTTACTTTTTTCTCCATCTTTGATTGCCCCCAAAATTTTTATCGCTTTTCTGGTTTTCATGGGGAAGCGTTTTCAAAGGAAAACTCCTCTGAAAACGCTTCTCTTCTCCATGTCTTCCCGAAGCACAACGAGATTTTACCATATACTGGAAAATAATGCAATACCCTGGAAGAATTTTTTTGCGATTTGGGGGATAATAATTTGGAAAGAGCAAAAAAAAGCTACGCTGCCGGGTTTTGTTGTTGATTCGCTAAGTTATTCGCCGTTTTGAGCATGTTTTCCGCGAATATTGCAAACCCCTTGGTCGGTTCGTTAACAAACACATGGGTGACGGCACCGACCAGCTTGCCGTCCTGCAAGATCGGGGAACCGCTCATCCCCTGCACGATCCCGCCGGTTTCAGACAAGAGCCGTTCATCGGTAATCACAATAACCATATTGCGCGTAGGGGATGAATCGTTGTACTTTACCTGATCGATACGAATGTCGTAAAGCTGCGGCTCTGTCCCGTCAATGGTGGTGAGCATCTGTGCGTATCCGGTTTTCACTTGCTGTTTCATCGCCACTGGCACCGGGTCACCCAGCACCGGCGAGTGGGAGAGCGTCCCGTAAATACCGGTTTCCCCATTGATCGTTAGGTTTCCCAGGGTTCCTTGCTCAAAACCGCCGCGCAGTTCGCCGGGATCACCGCTCTGGCCTTTCACTACCGAATAAATACGGGCCGGTACGATTTCACCGGAAGCAATGGGGAGCACGTCACCCGTATCCACGTCGCATACAGCATGCCCTAATCCGGCGAACACGTCGCTGCCGGGGACATAAAACGACAAGGTACCGATTCCTGCCGAGCTGTCGCGGACCCAAAGGCCCGCTTTCAGGCGGTTTTCACTCACGGATTTTTCACTGCGGAATTTCACATCGAAAACGATATTGTCCCGTCGGATATGAAAACTCATGGTTTTATCGCCTGCATTCTCAATCAATTCGGCCACCTGTTCAGTGGTGTTGACCGGCGTTCCATCGATTGATACCAACACGTCCCCGACTTTAATGCCGGCTGAACGTGCCGGGTTTTTGGGGCCAGAAGCGGTATCCACATCCGACATGCCGACAACGAGAACGCCGTCTGTAAACATCTTGATCCCAAAGGGTGTCCCGCAAGGTATAACGGTAGTAGCATCCACAACATTTACAGCCACATCCTTAATTGGAAACAAACCGAACAGCTTCAGGGATGCGGTATACGTGCTGCCTGGAGACAGCGACGCTACTGTTTCTGTTTCTTTATCGCCCTTTTGCGTGGACGCACTCACCGCGCCGTGAAGACGTAAAGTACTCCCTGTCACTACACTGAATTGCTCAGGCATTGTATAACTTAGTGCGATAATCGCGGCAAAAAGGACGCCGCAGGCCGCGCTGAGCGTACCGCAGAAACGGCGGATCCACTTATGCACGGGCGGTTACCCCGGCCGGATTCCGGCCGCTGCGGAAAGGGGAAAACGCCGATCCCACGCCGTTTATCGTGTGCAAGCTCAAACGTATGATTGGCCTTTTCTTTATTTGACTATTTTTTGCCATTAAACCCATTCCCTCCCTTTCAAAATCTCGTAAAACAAGCCGGAACGGTTTCATTCCGACCTGTTTTACTCTTCCACCGGGCGGGAAAAGTATTTAACCAAGAAATATTTTTCAGCGGAAATATTTTTGGAAGCATTTGGTTCTTTGTTTGTAGCCAAAAGATGATCATCTGCCGCAGGTACTGGATAAATATGTTTCCAGTGCAAATGTAAAATTACGGTTCTGTTTCGCGGTTCGCTTTTTTGGCCCCTTTACATGCCCTCCGCTTTTTCTTATTTTCTGCGCGGTATAACGGGAATAAAGCATCGCGTCAATCGTATCCTCATTGTAGGCGCGTCCATCTTGGTTGAGGACATACGCCCGCCGGGAAAGACACATTGCCGCTAACCCGTAATCCTGTGTTACGGCTATATCTCCCGGCTGGATCCGATTTACCAAAGCGTAATCTGCACTGTCCGATCCCTGCGATACAGTAATCACTTCTACTCCATCCCGCTTTTCTTTTTCAAAATTATGGGCGGTATCGCATACGATTACAACAGGCACCTGATAGCGTGTTGCCATATCTACAGCTATTTTTACCACCGGACAGCCGTCCGCATCAATCCAAATTTTCGTATTCACCGTCTCATTTCCGCGTTGTTTGCTGGTATTTTTTTGATGAAACAAATGCCGCAAAATACGCTTAGCGTATTTTGCGGCATGGATTATGCCTTTACTTTTTTTATTTTGCCATTTTTATCCGCCTTATTCGCACCCTTGCGTTCCTTCCAGACAACCCATAGAGGACCGGCGATAAAGGTGGAGGAATAAAAGCCCGATACTACGCCGACCATCATCGGAAGAGCGAAGCTGACAATCGAGCTCAGGTTGTTGGCCAATGCCAGAATAGCCACCACAGCGATAGCAATGAAAGTACACAAGCTGGTGTTGACCGAACGGGTCATCGACTGATTGATACTCTTGTTCACAATCTCGCCAATGGACATATCACTGCTCATAATCCGGCGATTCTCCCGCACACGGTCATATATAACGATCGTAGCATTGAGCGAATAACCGAGGATAGATAATACTACCGCTACAAAATTGTCGTCCAGTGGAATACGGAAGATTACAAACACAAAATATGCGACCAACACGTCATGCAACAACGCCACCAACGACATCACACCGGCTGATAAACCGCCGATTTTGCGGAAACGAAACGCTACATAAATCAGCAGAAAGGCCGAAGCCAAGGCAATGGCCACCAGGCATTTTGCAAAAAACGATTGTCCCATAGAGGGAGGAAGGGATGTAGATTTGGTATTTACAAAATTGCTATCCGGGTATTTTTCCAACAATGCCGCATCTAATGCTTCCTGTTCTTCCATCGAAATAGCTTCGGTCATTGTCAGATCAAAACCACGCTTATTACCGGTGGAAGAGAAAGTCAGTTCAAAATTATTGTTGACCTGACTGTCAATCAGGTTTTTCAATTCATTCTGATCAAGATTCCCTTCATAGGAATACTGGATCAACGTACCGCCTTTAAAAGAGATATCCAGTTCTACGCCAAAAATGATGTTGAATAGGATTCCGACAGCCATAATAGCAATTGAGACGGCAAAGAAAATTTTCTTTTTGCCAACGATATTCAACTCTCGTCTTTCCTTACTCATGCCCGATCACCTCCCAGCAGCCAGGGCTTACGCAGGAACTTAAACCGGGTTATGGACTTCAGCATGAGACGGGAAGCCGTTACCCCCATAATAAAGTTGAAGATAATACCCACCAACAGTGTATAACCAAACGAATAAATAGCCCCGGTGGTGGATGCGGGGAACATAAACAAGAAGGGCTTGAGAATGGTTGCCCACAGGCCGGACGGCGGTCCGAATACGCCCATCAAAACGATCGCCACGATGATATTGGTTACGTTTCCATCGAAAATCGCCCAGAAGGAACTGTCATAACCGCGGGAAATCGCGCCGTCGATTGTCCTGCCCGCACGGATTTCTTCCTTGATGCGCTCCGCAGTAATAACGTTGGCGTCAACGCCCATACCGATAGATAAGATAATGCCCGCAATACCAGGCAACGTCAGCGTAAAGCTTTGGAGGAATCCAAAATACCCAGACACGCCGGCGATCATCCCGGCAACCTGCCCAAACAGGGCGATCACCGCAATAAAGCCCGGCAGACGGTAATACAGGATAAGGAACACGGAAATTATCGCCAAGGCAATCCCGCCAGCAAGCACCATAATCTCAAGCGATTTATCTCCCAAGGTTGGATCGATTACGCCGTTGCTCTTTACCTCGATGCTGAAAGGAAGGGCGCCTGAATTGATCAGGTTAGCCAGGTCACTGGCTTCGGAAAAATCTGCAAAGCCGCCGGAAATAACCGCTTCGCCGTTGCTGATCTCCTCATTCACACTGGGGTTGGAGATCATCTGGTTATCCAGCCAGATAGAAATGGTGCCGTTATTTGCCGCCTGTTCTTTCGTGGCGGCGGCAAACTTATCTTTCCCTTCGGGATTGAGTTTAAGCTGCACGACCGGGATACTTTGGTTATTGCTGTTGTCATACCCGGCAGTTGCGGAATCCACATCCTCGCCCGTCAAGATAACCTCACCGGTCGGCACTTTGATCTCGTTTCCGTTCTCATCCAGTACAGGATTGCCCTCTTCGTCCTTTTTGGTTTCGGTTTCGGAACCCATACGGAATTCCAACATAGCCGTTTTGCCGAGTTCCTCAATCGCCGCGTTCGGATCAAAATCCTGCTCGTCATTTTTCCATGGGAAACGGACGATGACCTGATTGTTGGTCGTATCCGAATAGATCTCATAGTCGGTGATATTATTCAGCACCAGGCGCTGAGCAATCACGTCCCGCACGGTATCTACTTCTTTCGCGGTAATGCCCTCTGCCGAACCGACCGGACCAAATGTAACGTCGATACCGCCCCGAATGTCGGTACCGAAACGGATATCCGAGGCGCCCCGGATATAGGTGTCGCGCCTGTCACCATACTGTCCATACACACCGAAAACGGCGGTAATACACAGCGCGATGATCAACAGTGCAACGATGAAGAATACGGGTTTTGCTGTTCGCTTCATCGGCTTGTCCTCCACTTGCTTACTTTTGAGCGAGGGGTTTGGAAAGCAGCCCTCGCCGCAGACAGCGGAATTTCCTGTCGCGGCCCTTCCGCTCTTCCACGTTTCCAGCCTTTTTCCTTTAAACATCCGCTCACAATAGATACTATTATATAAGTTATGGATATAAAAGTCAATAATCGCCTGCGAATTATGAATGCCTTTATGAAATTTCCTTAAAAATCGTCCGATATTCTTGTCCTGCTTGTCCCAGAATCTGTCAAAGCGGACAAGAAAAGCGTTCCCGGATTCCATTCGGGAACGCTTTTCTTGTCGTTCATCTGTTTATTCCGCCAGCAGCTTTTCAATGGCGGCCAATTCTGCGCAGACGCAGAACAAATCGATCGCCACCTTTAACTCGTCAATCGGCGGGAAAGTTGGAGCAATGCGGATGTTCCGGTCGCGAGGGTCGTTGCCATACGGGTAGGTTGCGCCGGCACCCGTCATCACCACGCCCGCCTCTTTGAGCAGACGGACAGTTTCCTTAGCGCAGCCGTCCATAAGGTTCACGCTGACAAAATACCCGCCGCGGGGGCTGTTCCACTCGGCGATCCCTTTCCCGCCGAGATGCTGTTCCAGCGCGTCCAGCACCGTCTGGAACTTCGGGCGAAGGATGGCCGCGTGCAGCTTCATGTGCTCTCGGACACCGTTCGCATCCCCAAAATAGCGGACATGGCGGAGCATGTTCAGCTTATCGTAACCAATGGTCTGGAAATTCATCCGCCGTTTCACATCCGCAACCGTGGCCGGGCTGCCCGCCATCACGGCAATGCCGGAACCGGGAAAACTGACCTTAGAGGTGGAAGCAAAAATCACTACGCGGTCTTCCGTGCCGCATTTCACTGCTTCATCGTACAGATTGAGCAGCGTGTCCGGCATATCGGTCAGGTGGTGCAGGCAGTACGCGTTATCCCACATAATGCGGAAATCCGGCGCGGCGGTTTTCATCGAAGCGAAGCGGCGCACCGTTTCATCCGAATAAGTGATACCGTCGGGATTGGAGTACATTGGAACGCACCAGATTCCCTTCACCGCCGGATCCGCGGCATACCGTTCCACTGCGTCCATATCCGGGCCACCCGGCGTCATATCGACCGGGATCAGCTCAAAGCCAAAATACTCCGTCACTCCAAAATGCCGGTCATATCCCGGGGACGGGCAAAGGAATTTGAGTTTTTCCTCCTTGCACCAGGGTTTGCCGCCGTTTACCCCATGCGCGTAGGCCATCGCTATGTAATCGAACATCATATTCAAGCTGGAATTGCCGCCGACGATCACTTGGGAGGGGTCTACCTCCAGGATGTCCGCAAACATTGCCTTTGCTTCCGGAATGCCGTCCAGCAGGCCGTAATTCCGCGTGTCCACGCCGTCAGCGGTTTTGTATCCGTCGCGGGCGTTCACACAGTCCAGCAGGCCGAGGGTCAAATCCAGCTGTTCGGGGCCGGGCTTGCCGCGGGACATATCCAGTTTCAACCCCTGCGCCCTGGTTTCCTCGTACTGGGAGCGAAGCTCCGCCGCACGTGCCGACAACCGTTCTTTCGGCCAGTCTTTCAACGCTTCCATGAAATGATGACACTACCTTTCTCGTGGGACGTGCAATTCCTTGTCCCGCAAAAACTGCAATACAGTTTAAAATCTCTTCATAATTCTAGTATATGCGTCACTGTTTTGCAAGTTAATTTTCATTGTCCTGCAAATTTTGTTAAAACGCACGGATTCTGCCCGGGAAGCCGCGGAAACGGGGGCATTTTGCCGGATAAGTGAGAGGATTTCCAAAATCAGTCGATTCTTCAAAGACTTTTTCATTGAAAAAAAGCCGCCTTACGTCTGGTAACCCGGCCCAAAAAGGCGCCGCACCGGTAACCCGGCGCGGCGGCGCTTTTATTCATGAAAACTTAAAATTCCGCTGAACCGGTAGTACGCGGGAAAGGCAGAACGTCGCGGATGTTCGGGATCCCTGTGACGTACATGATCAATCGCTCAAAGCCGAGACCGAAACCAGCGTGACGGACACTGCCGAAACGGCGAAGGTCCATATACCAATCGTAATCGGCCTTGTTCAAATGGAAAAATTCCATCGCCTTTTCCAACCGCTCCGGCCGCTCTTCGCGCTGGCTGCCACCGATGATCTCCCCGATGCCCGGCACCAGAAGGTCCATTGCCGCCACCGTCTTCCCGTCGTCGTTCAGCCGCATATAAAACGCCTTAATTTCCCTGGGATAATCGGTAACGAACACCGGCCGCTGGAACACCTGCTCGGTCAGGTACC
>CAMMRL010000012.1 GCA_946499275.1 uncultured Clostridia bacterium
TGAAACTACTGCACCAGCTTCCAGCCAATGGCTTCTTGTCTGGCAGATACAAAATTGGCATATAGTCCTTTTTGCTGAGTCAGTTCCGCATGAGTGTCTCGCTGAACAATGTGAGCATTATTCAGCACAAGAATTTGGTCGGCGTTCCGAACACCTTTCAGCCGGTGGGCAATCATAAATAAACAGCGGCACCAGCATATTTGAGGTCATTTCCGGCAGGAGGTGGGCAAACGGCACTTCCATACCTTCTATCCGGTCAACAATGATGCTTTTATAGTGGCCGGATGGGGTGTCCAAAATCGTTCCTATGGGAACCTTTGCGAGTTTTTCTACAACACGCTCCCGCAGATCCCGCAGCGTACTATACGACGCATTATAGGAAATTACTGTTGACAGGTTTGAAAAAAGTATCTTCCCGCAATATCCTGCCAAAGCCACAAGACATACAGGCAGGTCTGCAGAAAATGCAGTTTCGACCGTTATCGAGGATGTATGGAGCGCCGTCCAGCTTTGTGTGAAAGGACACTGCCGGTTAAACCAGAAAGGTAAGATTAAGTCTATAAGGAGGAAAAACAAAAACAATTCAAAACAAAGGAATGTATTGTATAATACTTACAGAAATCAAATGACGCTTTTCCGGCTGTTGTTTGAGAGTATGGCGAATACAAAGGTGTAAAAATATGAAGGAGGATGATGTTTATGAAATCTGCAGGGAAATGTACGGCTTTGCTGGCGGCTCTGATGGTCGTAGCGGCCCTTCCGCTTTCGGCATCTGCGGCTGCGGCGAAGGTCCAACAAGTGGGCGATTTGTCGGCCCGGTTCATTACCGATTTTGAAAGTCTGAGCGGGGCTACGGTGGACAGTTCCGCCGCGTTGAGCGGTAATCTGGCGGCGACGGGCGCGGATTACGGTGTAAAGAGCGG
Organism: uncultured Clostridia bacterium; assembly: GCA_946499275.1. Classification (GTDB taxonomy): domain Bacteria; phylum Bacillota; class Clostridia; order Oscillospirales; family Acutalibacteraceae; genus Avimonas. Next base: position 924 of record CAMMRL010000012.1, read on the forward strand.
TTATGGCGCCGATGATGGGAATGCGTTTGTGCTGGGCTTAGGAGATGCGTCCAAAGTTACAGAGGGGCTGTATAGCGAAGCAACCTATAACCCGCTGATGGACGAAAACGCCAAAATGGAGGGACTTTCCTCCGGTGCGACAGATTTCATTTATTATCTGAATGCCGGCGGCGAGCCGGAAGGCAGTGAAGCGGCGATGCAAATCGTAATCGGTGAGTACGATTATGACGAGAACGGGGAGCCCGTTATGCAGGCCAATCCGTCCACCGGCGCGGAAGAGAACGCAATCACTTATTGGATGCCAGCAGATGCGGTGGACACGGAGTATTATACGATGGCGGACGGAAGCAGTGAGTGGGTAAAGCACACCGGCACCTCTGGTAGCTATGTCCGGGTGGAAGCTGGCTTTAAAGGCTATGTGCGGATTCCACTTGAGATGTTTGATCCGGTTTGGTCGTCAAGGGATGTAAACGGCAAGTGGGATTTAAAAACGATTACGCGCGTATCTTTCTACTACGGCCTGTATCCCCGTCATGAAGAAGCCGGCTATGCGATTGCAATCGATAACATTGGTTTTGTCGGCGATTTCAAGGATGTGACGGAGCCGACGAAGGATGACGGCAACAGCACGACTGCCAATGGCAATAATACGACTGCTAATGGCAATAATACGACTGCCGGTGGTGATGCGACAAATAATCCGTCCACTGGTGAATCGGGAAAACCGGTTGCTTTGTCTCTGTTTGCTGTGCTTGGCGCGGCGGTAATTGGCGGTTATATGGTCAGAAAACGAACTCACAAACAGGTCAAAATTGGATAATGAAAAAGCCGAGCTCGTCAGAGTTCGGCTTTTTCATTATCCAATTTTGTTATAGTCTGTCAAATGCAAATAGCAAAATATTCAATACCATAATTTTCAAGTTAAAAAAATCAAAAATTATGGATAAAATAGAAAATGTCAGATTAAAACAAGCCGATAGTCGAGATAAAACAATGACCTCAGGATTTATTTGCTGTATTATTTTGATAGAAGAGCAGACAGAGACAAGAAAAAAGTAGTCAAGATTTGCTTCTACTTAAAAACGGGGTTATACAATCGTGGAAATACCGGTCGGAAAATCCCGCTTAAAACGACAACGGCGCGGAATATCTGGTGGAAAGAGGGAGGAAACGTATGGATATTTCGTCTTCAGCCGGGAGACAATTCGAATTTGAGAACGCCTATTGGGGGAAACCGAAAAAATGCCGGTTTGTTAACCTGTATCAGGTTGGCGAAATCGGATGTGAGGGTGATTTTAAAATTGTCGAGCATTTGCAGATCTGTCATGAGATCACCTATGTCATTTCCGGGGAGGGGTATGTATATACCGATTCCCGTGCCGTTAAGGCTTCGGCAGGGGATGTTTTTCTGACCCGGAAGGGACAGATGCACGCAATACAGGCGGATAAGCAGTCCGTCATGCGGTATTATTATCTGGCGTTCGACTTCAATTCTGAGGTGGATTCCAAGCCGTACAGCTTTATTAAGGATCTGTTTCTGCTTCGGGACGATCTGATGGAAAAGGACACGCTGGAAATCGACAAACCCTTTTCCCGTTTAATCAGCGAACTGTATTATATGTCCGATTTTTCCAACGAAATGATTAACTCGTATATCGAACAGATTCTCCTTCTGGTATGCCGGCTGTTTCTGCACAGGGATACGGCGAAGTATACGCCGATCAAATCCATCAAGCTGGTAGGATATACCGTGTACGCGGTGCTTCGCTATATCAATGAAAACATCTACAGCATTGAGAGCATCAATACCATGGCCAGGGATCTCGGATATTGCGACAGTTACTTGTCCCGTATTTTCAAAAAACGGATGGGGATGACGCTGCAGTCTTATATTACCATGAAAAAGATGGAAAAGGCGGTGGAAATGATTGAACAGGATGATTTCACTATCACCGAAATCGCTATCCGCCTTCATTTCGAATCGCTGCAGTCCTTCAGCAAATCCTTTAAAAGGACTCTAGGAATTTCTCCGCTGGAATATAAGAGGGAATATCAGAAAAAGAAAAGTGATACGCCGGGAAAAGCCGCAGCGGAATAAACCGGAGTGCATATCGGGCGTACGAGCACCTGATTAAATTTGTCCTTTTCGTAGCCCGTTTTCCACCCCATCCGTACAGAGCAAAAACTTTTAATAGGATCTTTGTATTATTTGGAAATGAGGGAATCCTATGCGCTTTCAGTCACTCAGAAAAATGCTGTGTCTTTGCATGGCAGGTATGCTGCTATTGCCTGTTCCGGTTGCGGCTTCTCAGGCTGCGGAAAAATCCGAACCCGCCGAAACCCGGTCGGAGAGTTCGGAAAGCGCAGCGGTCACCCAGGCAAGCGGTTTTCTCGCCTATTGGAATCAGTATCCCGATGCGTCGTTCGCCGACGGAGAGATTGCCCTGACAGCGGAAGAGGCTCTTCTCAACGGCGGATCGATAACCCGGATGGAAGGCCGGAATTGTTTGCTGCTTGTCTCCGGGAACTATGCCGAATGGACGGTCGAAGCGCCGCGGGATGCGTTTTATCGGGTGAGTCTCGATTACTGTGCGGTGGAGAACGGACTGTTTGATCTGGAGATCGGGGTACAGATTGATGGAAGCACGCCGTTTTCGGGCGCGGATTACATAGCGTTGAAGCGCACCTGGGTGGACGACGGGGAAATCTATCAGGGGACTAATGGCAATGAGATCGCGCCCGACCAGAAGGAAATCCGAAAATGGCGGAGCACTTTTCTGGAGGATTATTCCGGCACCTATAACGGCGAGATCGCTCTGTATTTATCCAAGGGAACGCATACGATCCGGCTGACGGCTCAGACGAGCGTCGCTCTGGACAGGATCACACTGACTGGTGGGAAGACAGTCCCTTCTTATGAGCAGGTCAGCAGAGAATATACGGAAGCGGGATATGAAAAGGCCGGAACGGTTAGCATCAAGACGCAGGCGGAGCTGGCGTATGAAAAATCGGATTCCACCATTATCCCGGTATACGATTCCACCAGCGCCGCCACCGAAAGTGCGGACGGCAGTGTCAACCGGGCGGGATATGTATGCCGGAACACTATTGGCCAGTCCCGCTGGGCAGAGCCGGGGATGTGGATATCTTATCGCTTCACCGTTCCGAAGGACGGCCTGTATAAACTAGAGATGCGAACCAAACAGAACGCCAATGTCGGGATGGCATCGCTGCGGGATATCTGGATTGACGGAGAACTGCCGTTTGCCGAGGCAAGGGGCTTTGTTTTTCCCTACAGCGCTGGCTGGAAGATTACGGTGTTTGGTGAAAGCGAGGAAGAGCCGTACTGGATTTATCTTACTGCGGGTGAGCACGAGGTCCGTTTTACCGCCACGCTGGACGCCTTTTCCGAAGTACTGACCGGGATGGACGAGGTTAACCGGACTTTGACACAGCTTTACCGGCGTATCGTGATGGTCACGGGCATTTCGCCGGATGCCAACCGGGATTATATGCTGGATGCGGAAGTCCCTGGTCTGATGGACAGCCTGACCGCCTGCCGGGATGAGTTGCATCGACTGGCTTCCCAATACCTCGAAATCACCGGCGGAGGAATCGGGCAGGTTTCCATTGTAAAAAGCAATATTACACAACTTTCCGATTTTCTGGAGAATCCGGACACGATTCCTTCCCGACTTTCTACGTTCCAGTCGAATATCAGCTCGCTTTCCGATTGGTTAATTGCAGTATCCAGCCAGTCGCTGGAGATTGATTACTTTGTCTTTTCCGGTGACGAGACGGAGCCGCTTAACGCCAATACATCCCTGATTAGTCGTTTTGTGTTCGGCGTAAAGCGGTATATCGCCTCCTATATCCATGATTACGACGCGATTAGCGACGGCGCTGTTTCCGGCAGCAGTATCAGTGTGTGGTTCGGCGGGAGCCGGGATCAGGCGGAGATTGTTCAAGACCTGCTGGAATCGGAATTCACACCAAAAACCGGTATTTCTGTTAGTCTGAGCCTGGTATATCAGGGTTATATCGAATCTATTCTGGCTGGACAAAACCCGGACGTCGCGCTGGAGGTGGCGCGGAGTTATCCGGTCAATCTAGCATGCCGTGACGCAGTGATCGGGCTGTCCGGTTTTGATACTTATGAAGAAGTTGCGTCCCGGTTTACGCAGGATGCGACCGTGCCTTACAGCTATAAAGGGGAAGTTTACGGACTTCCGGCCACGCAAGCGTATTTCATGTTCTTCTATCGTACGGATATTCTGGAAGAACTGGGGCTGAAAGCGCCGGACACCTGGGATGAATTTTATGAGATGGTTCCCACGCTGGAACGTAATAATTACGAGATCGGAATGCCTTACACGACCCTTACTGTGGCGGGTGCCGCACAGGGGGGGATCGGTGCGCTGAATATGTATGCGACACTGCTGCTGCAAAAGGGAGGTTTCTTTTATCAGAAGGATATGACTGCGAGCGGTCTGGATAGCGAGGAGGCCTATCAGGCATTTGTGGATTGGACGGAGCTGTATACTACCTACGGCCTGCCGGTTACCTATAACCTGGTCACCCGGTTTCGCAGTGGTACGCTGCCGGTGTTTATCGCTCCGTACTCCACCTTCAACACCTTGATGGGGGCGGCTCCTGAAATCCGGGGACTGTGGGATATGAGTCCGGTTCCCGGTACTGTGCAGGAGGACGGCAGCGTGGATCGTTCCACCGGCGCGTCCGGTACCGCCAATGTGATTTTCCAGGGCTGTTCCGATCCGCAGGCCTGTTGGGATTTTCTCGACTGGTGGACATCCGAGGATGTGCAGTACAGCTATTCCATGAGCCTGGAAGCGTTGATGGGACAGGCGGCGCGCTCGACAACGGCCACCATCGCCGCTTTTGACCGGTTGGATTGGGGCGAGGATACCCTCCGGGCGCTCCAGACTCAGCGGGAAAGCGTTGTGGAGATTATGGAAACTCCAGCAAGCTATGTTGTGTCCCGTTCGCTGGATAATGCATTCCGTTCCGTCGTGCTTAACGGCAAAAATTCTAGAGAAAGGTTTGAGCAGGAGGTCCTGGCCATTAACGAAGAAATGGCCAGAAAGCAGAAGGAATTCGATTAAAGGGATATGGCGGCATTCCCCCACATGCTTTGAACGAAAGAAGGTACGCACGGTGTCTATAGCGGGTACAGGTTCCTCAATAACGGGTCTGGGAGCCAAACGCGGCGCTTCGGAAAAAATACGGCAAACCCTACGGCAGGTCAAGCAGCACAAGATGAGCTACGTTCTGGTCGCTCCCTATATGCTCTTCTTCATTATTTTCATGGTAATCCCGGTCTGTATTTCCATCGGCCTGAGCTTTACGAACTTCAACATGCTCAAGGTGACGGAATTCGTGGGGCTTTCCAATTATAAGCGGTTGTTCCTGGAGGATAAGGTGTTTGTCACCGTGTTGAAAAACACGCTGGTTTTTGCCGTTTTTACCGGCCCGGTCGGCTATTTTCTGTCCTTTGGGCTGGCATGGCTGATTAACGAGTTCGGTCGCGGGATGCGTACCCTGCTGACATTCCTCTTTTACGCGCCCGCGCTCTCCAGCAATCTGTATTTTATGTGGACGTATATTTTCAGCGGCGACGCTTACGGTATTGCCAATCAGATGCTGATGAGCATCGGCGTATTGCAGGAACCGATGCAGTGGCTGACGGACACCCGCACCATGATGGGGGTCCTGATCCTGATCCAGCTGTGGGCCAGTCTCGGGACCGCGTTTCTTTCCTTTATTGCAGGCTTCCAGAGTCTGGATCGTTCCCTGTTTGAGGCCGGCGCGATCGACGGAATCCGAAACCGCTGGCAGGAGGTATGGTACATATCGATTCCACAGATGGCGCCGCAGTTACTTTTCGGTGCGGTTATGCAGATCAGTTCGGCGTTCAGTGTCAGCACGATCATTATGTCACTGGCCGGATGGCCAACTACCGAATATAAAGCGGACACCATTGTTACCTACATGCTGGATATGGGAAATACCCGTTATGAAGTGGGGTATGCCTGCGCAATTGCGGTGTTTCTGTTCGCTCTGATGCTGTTTACCAATAACGTGATATCCCGTATGCTGCGAAAATACAGCAAGGATTGAGGTGGGACCCATGCTGAAGAAAAAACTGAACCGTTCTATTGGCGGGACGATCGCCCTGTTCGTGTTGCTGGCGCTGGTGGGACTCTATACCTCCCTTCCGCTGTTTTATACCGTCAGCAACGCTTTCAAGCCGCTCGATCAGCTCTATAAATTTCCGCCGCCGCTTTTTGTCGCCAATCCCACTACGGATAATTTTATCGAACTGATCCAGCTTTGTTCGGAATACCGCATTCCCCTCTCCCGGTACATTGTCAACAGCGTCTTTGTCAGCGTTGTATCGACGTTGGGAAACCTGGCGCTGGCGAGCATGGCGGCCTATCCGCTGGCGAAGCATACCTTTCCTGGGAAAAAGCTCATACAGAAAATGGTGGTCATGTCGCTGCTTTTCACCAGCGTGGTCACCTATATCCCGCAGTATGTCGTAATTGCCAAGATGGGGCTTCTCAATACACAATGGTCGGTCATCCTTCCCATGTTTATGATGCCGCTAGGGCTGTATCTGATGCAGAATTTTATTATGCTGCTGAACGATTCCATGCTGGAGGCCGCCCGGATTGATGGCGCCGGGGAGTTCCGTATCTATGCCTCCGTCGTGATGCCCAACTGCAAGCCAGCCTGGCTGACGCTGATTATTTTTGCCTTCCAGCAGGTTTGGAACAACAATGGGAACCTGTACATCTACAAGGAGGCGCAGAAGATGTTGCCGGCCCTTCTCAGTTCAGTAGCGGCCGGTTCCAGCAGCGTGGCGCGAGCCGGCGTAAGTGCGGCCGCTTCCCTGCTTATCCTTATTCCTCCGGCGCTGATTTTCCTGCTTTCGCAAAGCTCGGTGGTGGAGACCATGAGCACTTCCGGTATGAAGGATTGATATGCCGAGGGATTCCATAGATGCATAAGGAGGATTCCCATGGGAGACAAACATTTTTCAAAGGGGATACGAACCGCCGCCCTGACTGTCCTATCCCTGTTTATATTTGGACTGACCACTTCGGCGGAAGGCCCCTATAACAATTATGTCTATGACCCATACGACGAGTCTGTCCCGACACAGGCGGGGTATCTCCCGGAGAAACTGATTACGGGGAACAATCTGGGTATCGGCGCTTTCAGCAAACCGTCCGATCTTTATTATGATAACCAGGGACTGCTGTATATTCTCGATTCCGGAAACAACCGGGTGGTGGCTCTTTCCGCACAGGATTTTTCCCTGGATAGGGTAATCCAGCCCGCGACGGCCGATGGTTTGCCCCTGACCTTTACGGAGGCAACCGGGCTTTGCGTATGGAGCAACGGAGATATTTACATAGCGGATAAGGGTGCTAAAACAGTGTATATCCTCAACAGCGAGGGGAAGCTGTACGATACGCTCGACTGCCCGGATGCGGATCTGCTGACTCCCGGCTTCGATTACAAGCCTTCCAAGGTTCTGGTGGATTCGAAAGGGATTATTTACGTTATTTCCTACGGCTGCTACAACGGGGCGCTCCAGTTCGACGCCAATCATGAATTCCTAGGCTTTTTTGGAAGCGAAAGCGTTACCATGACGGCGGAGTTAATTATGACGCAGCTTTGGTCACGGATCGTCCCCAAGAGTATGCAGACTAATCAAGTGCGCGCCGTACCGGTAAACTACAGCAACTTTGATCTGGATTCCTCCGATATGATCTACACGGTGAAAAACGATGTGGACAGCAACAGCGGGCAGGTACGAAAGCTTAACTATTATGGCAACAACCTGCTGTATTACAAAACCTCTGGTCAAGTGCGGACGTATGGAGACATCGAGACCTATTACGACAATAAAAACGGCCTGATGCAGTCGGTAATTACCGATATCGATGTGGACGAAAACGGCTTTTTCACCATTCTGGATTCCCTGCGGAACCGGCTGTTTCAGTTTGACAAAGACTCCAACTTACTGTTTATTTTTGGCGGCACGACCTCCCAGCTGGGCTGCTTTTCCGAGGCTTCGGCCGTGGAAAGCTTCGACGGGAACGTGCTGGTGCTGGATTCCAGGGGCGCTTCGCTTACCGTGCTTCGGACGACCGAATTCGGCAGTCTGGTCAGGGAGAGCGCACTGCTGATTTCCGGCGGAAAATACACGGAATGCGCCGACCTCTGCCGCCGCATCCTGCAATATGACAGTAAGTATACGCTGGCCAATATCGGGCTGGGAAAAGCCTATCAGGCGGCCGGAGAATACAAGACATCGCTGGATTATTTCTATAAGGCCAATGCGGCCGTCGATTATTCCAACGCCTATTATGAATATCGTTCCGCCCTGCTCAAGGACAGCTTCCTTTATATTGTCCTCGGTATTGTCGCGCTGTCGGCAATTCTTGCGGTGGTGGGCAGACTCCGGCATCGGGCGGTCGTTAGCGATTACGACCGGCATGTGTCGGTTGGACGGTATCCGTTTTTCGTGATGCGGCATCCGTTCAAGGGACATGTCGCGCTGAAGGAGGAAAAACGAGGATCGGTGGTAATCGCCACGATTATTGTGTTCGCCTTCTTTATCGTCAACATTTTTGTCCGGCAGAATACCAGCTTCCTGTTCGGCGGCGCCCGTCCGCAGGATTTCAATATTGTTTACGCGTTTGTGTCCACCGTAGGCCTGTTTGCGGTGATGGTGCTGTGCAACTGGGCGCTGGCCACACTGATGGACGGCGAGGGAAGGTTGAAGGAAATCTGGGTTTCCTGCGCGTACGCGCTGATGCCCTATGTAATCCTGATGATCCCGCTCACGATTATCAGCAACGTCATTGTGCTGGACGAGGGTCCCTTCTTCTATGCGGCAAAGTATATTATCTATGCCTGGGTTTTCATCGGCATCCTGATGGCTGTCCGCGAAGTACACCAGTTCACTATGAAGAAAACGATCTTGGCGCTGCTGGGAACCGCGTTTGGTATGCTGATCGTCGCGGCGCTGTACGCCATGGCCTACAGTATGCTTTCCCAGCTTTTCGGGTTTATGGTTACCCTGGTTAACGAAGTACTCATGCGTTTTTAGATGGAGGTGAGAAAGATGAAAAAGGGTTTGCGGATCGGCTGTATCGCGCTGGCTGTGATATGGCCCGCCGTCTCTCTGTACGCGCCCACGGCGGCGGATACGGAGATGGCAGGGACTACGGCGGAAACGGAGCAAAGGACTACGGCGGAAATGAAGCAGATAACCGTCGCTTCTGCCGAAGGAGCGTATGTTCCGGTTTGCAGCAGCAGCGGCAGGTCCCTGTACTTCAATGAAGAAACCGGTACGTTTTATGTTGAGGATACGGCAAGTGGAAACCGCTGGAAGAGCACGCCGTCATACGACGATACCGATGAAAGTCTGAAGAGTGCCATTAAGGCGGCCTATGATTCCCCGCTGTTTATCAAGTACGCCGATAACAGTGGCAATATTTATGAACTGCCGAGTAAAACGGCCAGTGTCAACCTGGATGGGATGTCTTGGGAAAAAATCTCCAACGGCGTGCGCGTTACCTTCACCTTCCCGAAGCAGGGAATCACCGTGCCGGTGGAATATGTGCTGGAAAACGGGAACCTGACGGTTGGAGTCGTGCTGGCCGATATCCGGGAGGAAAATGCAAAATGCCGGCTGACCGGTTTCTCGTTGCTTCCCTATTTTAATGCGGGCGTGGCGGGGGAGGAGGGCTTCCTTCTGGTGCCGGACGGTTCGGGCGCGATTATCGGGTTTAATAACGGGAAATCCGCGAATGGCTCTTATCGGCAATATGTGTACGGCCGGGATTCCGCGATTGGCATGACGGTCGCGTCAGGTTATTACGAAAATGCGCTGCTGCCGGCTTTCGGCTCTTCTGCGCCGGGCGGCTCCTGCCTGGCGGTGATTACGCAGGGGGCGTCCCGGGCCGTGCTGAACGCCAGCGTTTCTGGAGCGAATACCATCTGCAACACCGTGTATTCGGAATGCGTTTACAGGGAAAACACGATGGCTTCCTTCAATGATAAGTCGTGGAATAAAAAGGAAGTGCGGGTATTTGAGGAGGATCCTCCGGCGATGGAACGGTACGCTGTGACTTATCTCCTGATGGATGGTGGGGCGTCTTATACAGACATGGCCAGCGTCTGTCGGGAATATCTGCTGGTAGCCGGGACACTGGGCAGCGAAACGCCGTCGGAATCCTATCCACTATACTTGAATCTTTACGGCTCGGTCAACAATATCCGGCATATTCTCGGATTCCCGATCGAATCCGAGATCGCGTTGACCACCTATCAGGATGCGATAGACATCCTCGGACAACTGGAAGAAAAGGGCGTCAGCGATCTGGTGGTCAAGTACAACAACTGGATTCGGGGAGGACCGGAGAGCTCGATCCCGGTTAAAGCTGCGGCTTCCGGTACGCTGGGGGGAAAGTCCAATCTGAAAAAGTTGACGGCTTATATGGAGCAGAACGATATCGCTGGTTTTTTTGATGTGAATCTAACCGATATGTATAAAAGCCGGTGGGGGTATATTCGCACGCTGCATTCGGCGCGAATGCTCAATCAATCCCCAGCGATCGAATATTTGTATTCTCTCAGTACGCTCCAGAGAGAGGATGATATGCCGAACTGGTATCTGCTGCGTCCGGATAAGGTTGGAACGGCTGCACAGTCTATGGCGAAATCCTTGGCCGACGCCGGTATTTCGGGCGTTAGCGCCGATACGCTCTGCCACAAGCTGTATTCCAGCTTTAATGAGCAGGGGCTGGACAGGAAAAACGCCGAGACCGTTTGGACCAACAGCCTGAAAGCCCTGCGGGATGCGGCCGGAAAAATGCTGTGCGATCGGCCGAATGCATATGCGCTTTCCTATGCCGACTGCATTGCCTCGCTGCCCACTCAATCGACACAGAATGCACTTTACGATGCGGATATTCCCTTCCTTCAAATGGTACTGCACGGCGTGATCTCCTATTCGATGCCTGCCAATAACCAATACGCCGATTTCCGCCGGAGCGTTCTGACCGCCCTGGAGACCGGCAGCAGTCTGCAGTTTGCCTGGATCGCGCGGAATGCCGAGCATCTGGACGGCACACAGTTCGACATTTTGTTCAGTGCGGAATACAGCAATTGGATCGACGATGCGGCACAGGCGTATGAGGAAATTGCCCCGTTTATGCGCACAGTTTCGGGACGCACGATTTCAAACCATGAGATTTTACAGGATAACGTTCGCCGAACGACCTACGACAACGGCGCGGTGGTCACGGTGAATTATAACGATTACGACGTCGTCGTCGATGGAGAGACGATCGCCGCCAAAGGCTACAAAATAGCGGGAGCGTGAGAGTATGAGCCGGAAAAAATCAGGGGTCGGCAGGGGAATGACCTTTGCCGCACGGCGCGCCATAGCCGGTCGGCTTTTCCTGCTGCCGTGGATCATCGGGTTTGTGTATTTCTTTCTGATCCCGTTTATTCAGGGAATTGTGTATACCCTCAATAAGCTGTCTTTCACGGCAAACGGGGTGGCTTTGGATTTTGTTGGGTTCGCCAATTACAAAAAGCTGATTTCCGATCTGGATTTTCTCAAGGTATTGGCCAATGCGCTGATCGAAATGTTTCCCCGGGTGATCATCATCGTGTTTTTCAGCCTGTTTGTGGCGCTGATCCTTCGCGGCGAGTACCGCGGCCGCACTCTGGCCCGCGCGGTTTTCTTCCTGCCGGTCATCATTTCGTCCGGCGTGGTGATTACCGTGCTGCAGGAAAACGTAATGGGCACCAACCTGAGCGGGAAGGAAAGCGCGTATCTGTTCCAAGCCGCTTCCTTTGAGACGCTGCTTTCGGGCATCGGGCTTTCCGACCAGATGCTGGCCGCTTTCACCGATATTATCAACCGTCTGTTCGACCTTTCGTGGAAATCCGGTGTGCAGATTCTGCTTCTGCTGGCTGCGGTAAACAATATCCCGCGTAGCCATTACGAGGCGGCGGTGATCGAAGGAGCAACCGAATGGGAGAAGTTCTGGAAGATTACCTTTCCCACCGTATCGCCTACTCTGCTGGTTACGGTCATATACACGGTCATCGATTCCTTTACCGATTACAGCAACAGTGTTATGCGAATGATAGAGGAAAAGCTGGGACTGGGCTATTACGAATACAGCAGTACCATGGCGTTTGTGTATTTCCTCTGTGTGCTGGTTATTATCGGCGTGGTAGGCGGACTGATTTCTCGCAAGGTGTTCTACCAGTCCGAATGATGCGGGGCATCGGGGAAAACGACCGAATTCCAAGTTTTTGCGAAGGAACGGGGATGATTTACGATGCGCAATCTAGTCACGGGCGTGAAAAGTCCGCCTTCCGGGCGATCGGGTGGACTTCAAAAAGAAAAACTGTCGGTGAAGGCGATGGGATTCGTTAAGATTCTTTTGCGGACGCTGTTTCTGCTCGGTATGGGATACGTTATGCTGTATCCGATTCTGTTTGCCCTGAGCGGTGCGTTCAAGGCCCGGGTGGACGTGTATGATCCTACCGTGATCTGGCTGCCGAAGCATTACAGTATGGAAGCAATGAATCTGGCGATGAAATCGTTGAAGTTCTGGGACGCGCTTAAGCAGACGCTGATTATCTTGATTCCCAGCGTCTGTCTGCAGATGATCTCCACGCTGATGGCGGGGTATGCATTCGCCCGGTTCAAATTCCGGGAACGGGGTATTCTGTTCGCCGGTCTGATCTTCACCATCATCGTTCCAGTGCAGAACCTGATCGTTCCGCTGTACGCCAATTTCCAGAGCTTCGATATGTTTGGACTCGGCTACCTGTACAGCCTATTCTCCGGCAGCTCGCTGCCGAATCTCCTCAATACGCCGTTTCCGTTTTATCTGATGGCGGCTTTTGGAATGGGAATTCGTTCAGGACTGTACATTTTCATCATGCGGCAGTTTTTCCGCAACATGCCGCCGGAGCTGGAAGAGGCGGCGCTGATCGACGGATGCGGCAGCGTGAGGACGTTTATACGGGTAATGCTCCCCAATGTAAAGCCGGCGATTGTAACGGTGCTGGTGTTTTCGGTGGTATGGTACTGGAACGATTATTATCAGGCAGCCATGTTCCTGATGGATAATCAGACCCTTTCGGTGAATCTGACTACGCTCAATGGTATGCTGGATATCACGGCCGGCAATATCGGCTCTTTGACCAGCCAGGATGTGATGCTGTTACGCGACGGTGTTCTGGAATGTGGCTGCCTGCTGGTCATGCTGCCGCTTCTGATTATGTATATTCTTCTTCAGCGGCAGTTTACCGAAAGTATCGAGAGAACAGGAATCGTCGGCTAAACATGGGGAAAAGACGCAGTTTGTTTCCATATACACACTATTTTTCATTTCGGAGAGGAGAAGGTCAGTATGACAACTATGGCGAGAAAACTTGGGCGGATGCTGGCGGTGCTTTTGACCGCCGGTATGATCGGTACGGCGTTTTTAGGCTGTGGTTCCGACGGAGGGGGTAGCGACGTCGAACGGCTGGAGGATACGACGATCAACGGTGAAGAAGCAGAAAACCTGACGTTTATCCGCCCAGGCCAGAACGCGGACGACGAAAGCGACCCCGTTGTAAAGGCGATCCGTCAATACGAAAAGATGTATGGTGTTTCCGTGCAGATTGTGGCGGCGGATTATGATACCTTTCCCACCAAGGTTCTGACCGCGAGCGCTTCTAACACGCCGATCGATGTGATCTTCGGATCGGTGTCCGAATACCCGCTGTTTGCCATGAAGGGATATACGCAGCCGATTGCGGAGTATGTGAACCTGGATTCGGAGTATTGCAGCCGGTCGGCATCGGAAGCATTCTTTCGGTTCAAAGAGGGTATTTACTGCGCGGCGGTCGCCGACGTATCCCCGTTGGTGCTTTATTACAACAAGGACATGATTTCCATGGCAGGAATGGATGATCCAATGACGCTGTATGAAAGCGGAAACTGGACGTTTGACAGCTTCCGCAACATGTGTAAGGAGTTGACCCAGGATACCGACGGTGACGGGAATACAGACCGCTGGGGTCTCTGCTGTTGGTATCCATGGGCGTGGCTCGGCGCCAATCATACGGCGCTTTGCAACATCACCGAGAGTGGGCTTTATCAACTGAACCTGGAAGACCCAGCCGTGGTGGAAACGCTCGAATTCGTGCAGGATATGTATTACAACTCCAAATGGAGAGGGTTGGACGGCGACGATATTTTCACCAGTTTTTACCAGGGCCGCAACGCGTTCCTACAGGAGTACAGCTGGTCTGAACGTACGATTCTGGAGGACAAAACCGCCGGTCAGTTTGACTTTGAGTATGGTGTGGTACCTACGCCGTACGGACCGAGCAACACCGAAAAGACAAACGTGGCGCACGCCAGCGGGTATGGCATCGGCACCGGTTCGAAGAATCCGTACCATGCGGGTAAACTGATTGACATGATCCTAGAAAGCGTAAAGAAAGACGCTGTTGAAAAGGACAAGAAACTACCGGCGGAAAATCTCGAACTGTACAAAGAACTCGGCCAGAGCATTTTCAATGCTTCGTATTACGATTCTGCGATTAAAAACGGACGGGAGTTGTTCGACTTGATCTGCGGCGGGTCGAATATCCAGACCAGTCTGTCTTCCATCAAGCCAGTTTTCGAAGGCTATATAGAGGATGCGAACGAAGCAGCCGTATAATAGCCGGTATAAAAAAATGTCCCCCTGTCCGCGGCAACCCCGTGGATAGGGGGACAAAAGGGCTGGGTAAGTGCTTACCGGGTGAATGCTTCGGAAAACACAAGGCGTTCCGCTTCCGTGTCCAGAACGGCCGGCAAACCGAGGGGAAGAATCCCCTGATGGACGCCGTGCCCGAAATCCTCGCAGCGGGCGACGGGTCGTCCAAAGGATTCTGCGAAGCGGGCCAGCACCGCATCCAGTTCGGGAGAAGGCACGGTATCGTAATGACCCACTAGCACGCCGGATACCGTTTGGAAAAAATCGCTTTGCGCAATATGGGACAAATATCGGCTGAAGGCCGGCGGCGACGTAAAGGAAACGTGATCCTCCAGAAACAGGAGGTGTTTTTGTCCGGCGGAAAAACGAAAATACCGGCTGCCGACCATCAGGGCGAAGTTGGCCAGGTAACCGCCGATAAGAATCCCTTTGGCTTTCCCATGACGCAGGATGTGCCACTCGGCCGAGCGCCGGAAAAGGGGCGGCGCACCGGAACAGAAGGCCTCCCGGAAAATCTCTCGGTTTTCTTCCGATACAAGAAGGCTGTACCAGTCCTGCCCGTAATAGGTCGGTACACCACTGCACGAGACCACTGCATTCAAAATGTTGGTGCCGTCACTGTAGCTGCAGATGAGTTTCGGGTCCCTGGATAATGCCGCATAATCCATTCGGGGTAGGATCTCATTTCCTACTTCTCCGCCGGAAAATAGGATCATCCGGACGTCCGGATCCCTGGCCATTGCATTGAAATCCTCCGCACGTTCCTGCTCCGAAGCGGCGTAGCCGTCCGTCGTGCGAAAGGCATTTTTTCCAAAGACGGCACGGAATCCCATGGAGGAAAGCGCCCCTTCGATGTCCTCCCGTCGGCTGGATTCCAAGGCAAAGCAGGGAGAAATAATCCCAATTCGGTCACCGGGGAGAAGCCGCCGCGATTTTATCATAACAAATATCACCCCTTTTAAAAAGTCAAAAAATATTTTTTCCAATCGTACCACGCTGTAATTGCAAAAGCAAGGAACGGCAAATAAAGACAACCAAGCAGTAAGATAGAATCATTGTATATTTCAAATTCAAATTATAAAATGTAAGTGTTGGAAATGAATTTTTAGGCAGGAGTCCCAAATGTTTGCGGAAGTAAACGGATATGGAGGGTTATAGTAATGAGAAATACAAGGTCATTGGTTGCCTGGCTCTTGACTCTCTGTTTGGTAGCGGGCGCTACGTTCGGCATTCCCGGAGTATTGGAAGTCAAAGCGACGGATCCCGACGGGCTTTTGCTGGACGTTGATTTTTCAAAGGGAACAGCTTCCAATATGGCCGAGAATGGGCCACAGTTGATCGCCGGTACGGGCTCCACCGTGACCTACGCGCCGGATACGACGCTGGGAAAAAAGGTGGCGGTATTCGACACGAAATCCGGTTTCGGCTATCAGCTTAATGACGTGTTTTACGAAACATTGGAGAACGGTTTCACCATCGAAGTTCTGGTACGGATGGATGGCAACAATGCCGGTCAGGCTATCGTAGGGAACGATACAGGCGCGGCCGGTTTCAGCATTTACAATCCCACCGGAGGTACCAATTCCGGTCTGCATTTCTGGCAGCGTACGACGGACGCCAATTCCCCTCGGATGGTATGGTCTGGTACGGACAGAACGGACAGACCGGCGGATGGAGAATGGACCCATTTAATGTATTCTATTAACTACAGTGGAACCTCCCGTTGCTACGTCAACGGCAAAGACGGCGGGGACTATCTGAGCAGCATAGGGGATCGGCTGAAGCCCACGGGGGATGCACAGGTTCTGTATATCGGCGGTAACCCGGATGCTAACGGAGCGTTTACCGACGGCTTGCTCGGCTGCATCGGCTATGTGAAAATCCACAGCAGCGCGGTTGACGCGACGGAAGCGGCGGAAGCCTATCAGGCTGCTATGAGCGGTGCTCCGGCGCTCCTGAGCATTGACTATTCACTGGAGAACGCGAAATCTTGCAGCCAGGCCGGTGTGGCGCTGGTTGAGGGCAGCGGGGAGACCGTGGAATATGTTGATGACGAAACACTGGGCCGGAAGGTTGCCCGGTTCGACAGCGAATCCGGCTTCGGCTATCGGCTGACCGACGAAGTGTACGAAGCGATGAAACAGGGATACACGCTTGAAGTGCTCTGTAAGCTGTCCGAGCTTCCGAACGTCACCAATGAATACGGTTCGGCTATTGTTAGTAGCATGAATGACGGCGTGGGCTTCGGCTTTATGGGCACCGTGGATAATTATCTCGATTATTGGATCGCGCAGGAGAACAGCGGCGGCAACTACCGCCAGCTCTATTATCAGAACCATGGTTCGACGGTGCCGACTGATACCTGGCAGCATCTGGTTGTTACCTGCGTTGATGGCTATACCATGGGGGATCAGTACCATTATTATGTTAACGGTGTAAAGTGCGACTATGTCGCTCCCAGTTCCATGGCGTTCCTGATGGATCCGGCCAATATCCTGTACGTCGGCGGATCGACGGACGGTGAGGGCAACTTCCGTACCGGCATGAAGGGCGATGTGGCCTATGTCAATATGTACAGCGGCTCCAAAAGCGCTGATGAGATTCAGACGCTTTACAACAATGCGATGACCAAGGGCACGACCAAAGCGGAAATCAAGACGGATCCGGTTGATCCCGTCGATCCCGTCGATCCGGATGAGTCGGCCGACTTCAATGAAAACAACATTGTTTCTCGTTATGCCGTTATGTCTGACACCCACATCCGCAAGACGACGGATCACACGTCAAATAAGCTCTTCGAGAATGCACTGAAAGTGGCGAAAAAACTCACGGGCGGCAATCTCGACGCAATTTTGCTCGCGGGCGACCTGATCGAGGGATATGATGAGCCCGAAGTGGAAGTATCACGTGTGAAGGAACTGCTGGAAGCCAATCTGGATCCGGCAAAGACCGAGCTTGTTATCGCTACAGGCAACCACGATTACTATTTTCTCCCTGGTATTAACAGAACGACCAGCTGGGCCGACTTCCTGGGCAACGATTTTCTCTATCAGAGTCCGGTTGACGGAAACACGGACGATGAGGTGATGCGTTCCAACTATCATACGATTCGCAATGGGATTCACATTATTACCGTTTTCGGGTATGACGGGAATCATCAGGCGGTAGATGTGGCATGGTTGGAGCAGCAGCTGGCCGCCGCGGCCAACGATACTCCCGATATGCCGATTCTCGTAATCAGCCATGTGCAGGCGGCGGGTTCTCTGGCAAACGACGAGCCGGACGCCAATGACGATGCCTCCCGCTGGGTGAGCACCACCATCGTGCCGGTGCTGGAGAAGTACCCGCAGGTCGTTTATATGGCGGGCCATACCCATGCGACCCCTCAAATTAAGCGGTACAACGACACCTTTATGGCGGTCGGAACCGGCAGTTTGCAGGATAAGAAGAACATAATGATCCTGGAAGTGGATGGAAACGGCAATGTCCGTATCCGGAACTATGCGATCTCTGCGGACAATGCCGAAACGGGCGATCCGCTCTTTGAAACCACCTTTGCCACGCCGGTTGCGCAGGCGACTATGCCGGATGACCGCACCTTGGCGCAGACGACGGTGCCGGAAGCAGATATCCTCGATGTGGATTTTGCCGACGGAACCGCCAAGGACGACGTGAACAATACTCCCTTTGAGACGGCCGGGCAGGCCCCCTCCATATCGAATAACGACGCTATGGATAAAAATGTCGCCGACTTTAATGGGACGGATACGGCGCTTGTCTATCAGCTTTCGCAGGATCAGTTTGCCGCTATGGCGGACGGTGCGACGATGGAATTGACCGTTTTCCTGAAGAAGAAGCCGGCCAGTGAAGAGACCGTTCTGTTTGGAAACAAAGATTTTTCTCTGTGCTATAACAGCGAGGGAAAACTGGTGTTCCACGCGGGCACCGCCAAGCTGATTTCCCAAGAGGTGGATGCCGGTAAATGGGTCCACGTTTCCCTTGCCTGGATCGGCAGTGACCTGAGAATGTATGTTGATGGATTGCGAGCCGATAAATCGCGCGTCGACGCTCTGTCCCCGACCGCGGCAGCGATTGCTTTGGGCGGAATCGCCGAAGGCGACGGGGCGGAGAGTCTCACGGCTATGACTGTCAGCAATTTCCGCATTTACAGTACGGCGCTGGATTCCACGCAGGCGTATGCTCTGGCTTCCCGGTCCCTGAATACCAAGATGGTTTTTGCCGACGACGCGGTTTTCCGTGTAGTGAGAGGCACCAGCTATGCCATCCCAATGCCTGTCGCCAGCGACGCCAACAACGACGTGCTGGAGGTGTCGGTGTCCGGTCTCGATAAATACGGCAACGACCTGGTTATCCGCGACGGTTGCTTTACGCCGTATAACACCGGGGAATGCATCCTGACCTACCGCGTGAACGGCCTGTTGGTCACCAAGACCGTAGAGGTGGTAAAGGCAGGAGACACTTCGGCTACCATTGTGCTGGATGCCGCCAAAAAGACGATCGCCGTCGGCGGTTCGGTGACGCTGAAAGCGACGGTATCGGTCGAGGGCGAAGCAATTGCCTGGACCAGCAGCGACCCGTCGGTAGCTTCTGTGGACGGCAACGGCGTGGTAACCGGCATCAAGGCCGGTACAGCGATGATTACCGCAACGCTGAATAACGGTCAGTCGGCCACCTGCACGGTAACGGTTACCGCGGACGGTGGAAAAGCAGACGAAAACGGTGGCAATCCTCCTGCTACCGGCGAGACTGCGCCATGGGCATTTGGCTTGGCTTGGCTTGTGCTCTCACTGAGCGCCGTGGCGCTGATTTCCGCCAGAAAAAGGACCGCTTAACTCTGCGTTGCGTTTTCAGGGCAGATACCTGACGGCGGGCTGTCCGCAGGCAGAATGCAGGAAATGCTTATAAAGGAGCTTGAACAATGAAGTGCTGGTTGAAACGATGGCTTTGCCTACTGTTGGCAGCAGCCTGCGTCGGTATGGCCGGATGCAGGTCGTCGGAGGAGCCCTCCGCTTCTTTCGATCCGGTCTCCGACACCTCGTCCTCTTCTGAGACTGAATATACAAAGGGAAGTGCAGAAATGAAGCTTTCAGGAACGTTTATCCAGTCCTGGCTCTGTTCCGCTTGGTCGGATGAGCGTTGGGAACAGGAGCTTTCCATGCTAAAAGAACTGGGGATGGAATACATTGTCCTAGGAGATTCGGCAGTTAAAAACACCAGCGGGAAATGGTATTCTTTTTACCCTTCGGAGCTGGATGGCTTAAAGGAGGGATATGGCGGTGTGGATGTCATCGACAACGCACTGCGCAATTGTCAGAAGTATGGTTTCAAAGTTTTTATCGGCGTAGGACTGGATGAAAAATGGTGGGACAGCTTTGTAAAGGATCCTGATTGGTTGTATTCCGCCATGGAACAGAGCGGAATAATTGCCGATGAGATTTATAGCAACTATCACGCAAAATATGCGGACGCATTCCATGGCTGGTATTGGCCGCCCGAAATATGGAACAGCGAACTGTTCAAATCCACCTCGGCGGTACGAGAGGAAAGCATTCAGGTGCTGGCCAAGGGGATGAGCATCATCCGCGACCATCTGACTGCGATTGACGATAGTCTGCCGATGATGTTCAGTCCGTTTGTCAACAGATCCATCGGCTCAGCAGAGGATAATTATCTTTTCTGGCGAGATCTGATTTCCCAGGTCAGCTTCCTGGAAGGAGATATTATTTGTCCGATGGATTCCGTGGGTGCCGGCGGCTGCCCAGTGGATTATCTGGACGCGTGGACTGCGAGCTACAGTAAAGCTGTGGCGGAAACCGGTAAAATCCGTTTTTGGAGCAATTGCGAGAATTTCGACTATTCCAAAGGCGGAGAACCGATTAGTTGTTCAATGGATCGGTTCTCCCGTCAGATGGAGATCGTGGCAAAATACTGTGAAACGACCATTACCTTTGCGTATTCGCACTATTATAGCTCTTATAATACGCTAGAAGGGTTCCACAACGCCTATTCCTACTATCTAAAAAACGGCGAGCTGGAAAAGGAAAAGCCATCCGCGCCAGGCAATGTCAGCCTTCGCAGTGAGAACGGCGTGGTGGTGCTGAACTGGGACGCTTCCAACGATAATCTGGGTGTCGTCGGCTACAATGTGTACCGTAACGGAGAGCTGCTAGAAAACATCTGTGCGCAACGAGGAGACAACGCTGTCAAAGTTCCGGAGATCGATACGACCACCACCGACTGGGATGCGGAGAAGATCGATGGCTCCGTTATATACGGCATTGCCGCTTTCGACGCTTCCGGTAATGAGTCAGAGATTGTCACGGTGACTTACCGATAAAAGGAACGGCGGCGCTGCTGTCTGCTGAAAACGGAGTAAGGATTTTCTCAGAAAGCCGTGCGGGGAAGGGAAGAAGATGGAGAGATATTGGAAACGGGGGATGTGTTTGCTTTTGGTGGTATTCTGTAACGGCATGTTCGGATGTCGATCGCCCAAAAAGGATTTGTCCGGTGTGCTCTCCGCCGAAAGCACGACGGCGGGAGAAGGGATACTGGAAAGTCCGACGTCCGAAAACGTGGTGTCCGGGAGTGCAACGCAAAGCAGCTTGTCTTCTGAAACCGCAATCACCGGAGAAGCAAACAGCGAAAGGACGACGTACACGGCAACAACCACTAAAGAAACCACCAACAGCGATGTATCTGCCAAAACCACAACATCCCAGAAGCACGGTGTCCACAAGCGTGGTCCCCTCTTCTCAACATCCTCAGGAGGATTCGAAAGCAATGCTGTCGGGTACGTTTATCCAGTCGTGGGCCTGTGCATCCTGGACGGATGAACGATGGGGCCGTGAACTTTCCGTTTTAAAGGAACTGGGAATTCACTATATCATCCTCGGGGATTCGGCCACCAGGAATACCAACGGGAATTGGTTCTTCTGGTATCCCACCGAAATGCAAAGCTTTAACGCCCAGTACAATGGGGTCGATGTGATCAAGAATGCCCTTCGGAATTGTCAGAAGTACGGCATGAAGGTATTTGTTGGCGTGGGAATGGACGAAAGCTGGTGGAACAACTTTGTTCGGCAGCCCCGATGGCTGAATTCGTATATCAAGCAGAGCAGCCAGATTGCTGAAGAGATTTACAACAAGTACTATTCCCGATATCCCGACGCCTTTTATGGTTGGTACTGGCCGCCGGAAATCTGGAATGATCCACTGTTCAAAGTCGCTTCAGATTCCCGGAGTGAGAGTATCAAGGTGCTGGCGGGGGCAATGAGCGTTCTCCGCGATCAATTGGTGCGGCTTAACCGGAATATGCCTATGTTGTTCAGTCCCTTTGCCAACACCCATGTCGATAAGGAAACATGGAGTTCTACCGGCAAATGGTATAACGGCTGCACATCGGAGGAGTATTACCGGTTCTGGAAGGATTTGATTTCCCAGGTCAGTTTTTTGCCGGAGGATATTCTCAGCCCGATGGATTCCATCGGCGGGGGCGGCTGTGAGATGGCGCATCTTGAGGAATGGACCCAGTGCTATTACCGGGCAGTCGTTGACTCCGGACGGAAAATCCGGCTTTGGAGCAATTGCGAAACATTTCAGGGATTGGTTGACGGTTATCCCGCTATCACGATGGATCAGTTCATCCGTCAGATCCAGACGGTATCAAAATACTGCGATGAAATTGTTTCCTTTGCCTACACGCATTATTATAGCCCCTGCAATGTAGCGGTAGGCTATCACAGGGCATACGCCTATTACCTAAAATACGGTGAGTTGGAGAAGCAGAAGCCCTCGGCGCCGACACAGTTCACTTTTCGCAGAGACGGCGGCAATACTTATCTGAGCTGGAATGCCGCTTCCGACAATCTGGGCGTTGTCGGTTATAATGTGTATCGCAACGGGGTACGGATCAGCCAGGTCTATGCGCAGCGAAATGATGGAAAGGGATGGATACCGAGCGTCAGTACCACCGCTGTCGACACAACTGCGGGAAACGCCGAAAAATCCATCCAATACGGCGTTTCCGCTTTTGACGTCTCCGGCAACGAGTCGGAGATTATCACGCTGGTTTGTTCCTGAAGCATAGAACACTGGAATGCAAATAGTATTTTTTAGAAGAGAGGATATGGCAATGAAAACAAGAAAACTCGTTTCCCTGTGTATAGCGGCGGCTCTGGGCACAGTCCTGGCGGCGCCGGTATCGGCGACTTCATCCTTTACACCGGACGTCTCGAACTTTAAAGCGGTATTCGATTTCGATACTACACCCGCCAGCTATACCGAAGGCCATAAGCCGGGTACGCGGTCGGATACGGTGGGCGATTCCAAAAGCGAAAAATGCATCACGGCGGAGGGGATCGGCCTTACCTATGACCTGACGATAGATGCGGGCGTTTCCGCTAAGGGGAACGCCCTCCGGCTGGATGTGACGGAGCTTGCGCCCGAGGGGGGCTCGTGGTGTCCGGTGTTGCTGAACGTAAAGTTCGGTCCCAATAAACTGGTTGATGTAAGCGGGGCTACCGATTTTATTTTCTGGGTGGATACCACCAAGTATAAAGATACCAACGGGCAACATATTCAAAAGGGGATCAATCTGTATATTCAGGAAACGGATGTCGCGGAAGATGGGAGCCTGACTGACAAGGCTACCGCCTGGAAACCGAAGGCGGGGAGCAAGGGCGGTTATTATCTGATGGAGGATGGCGCAGGCGGCTGGAAAAAGGTTGAAAACAGCGATTCCGATTTCTGGCTTCCGGTGAATTATCAGGGATGGATTAAGCTCCCGATTTCCACCTTTGAACATACAGATTGGAGTACAGACGATAGCGACGGCATCTTCAACTGCCGTCAGATACAGATTATCCAGCTCGGCATGGGTAATTATTCCATTCAGAGCGGCGCTACTTTGTACTTCGACGAATTCGGTTTTACCGGCAATTTTGCCGGTTCGGCAGACACGACCACCACAAAGCCGGTAGACACGACTACCACGACGATAGACGTTACGACTACGAAGCCGATAGACGGTAATGTTACAACGGTGGATCAAGAGAGCGACACAACGGTTGATCCGGCGGAAACGACTGATGGAGGGCCTAATGTCTCCACCGAAAGCACCGGCCTGACGACGGACGCGACCGAGACGCCAGCCACGCCGTCAGTGACGGCGGCAACGGAAACAGTCGAAGGGGCAAATGGGCCGGAAGGTTCAAGGGGAACCGGCTTTTGGTGGATATGGGTTTTGGCGGCGGTTGTCGTTATTGCTTTGGGCGGCGTGTGCTTTTATTTCCTGTATGTGAGAAGGCACCCCGGTTTCTTGAAAAAGCTGTTCCATAAGCACGACGGGGAGGAATAACGGAGAGACCGGCCGACACGGAGAATAGGTTTTCCGTCCGCATAGGGCGCGGCCGAAGCAATGCCGGGCAGACGGCATCCTTGACGGTGCTGTCTGCCCGCTTTGCATCAAAAAACAAGAAAAATCAGCGTCTTTCGTATGTTGGCGCGCTTCTGCACGACCGTGATCGCGGTTGGCGGACGCCGTAGCATTGCGGCGATAGAGAGAGAAAGGGACAACAAATGAAAAAAGTTCTGCTTTTGGGTGATTCGATCCGTATGGGATATGAGACTATGGTTGCCGACCTCCTGCGGAAAGAATGTGAAGTGCGGTACAGCGAGGAAAACGGCCGGTTCGCCGCTTATACGCTGTGGCAGGCAAACCAGATGTTTAAGGAAAACGGCCGGTTCGATTTGGTGCACTGGAACAACGGCTATTGGGATATGAATGTGGAGGCGCCGATGACGGAGGCGATGCATCCTCTGGAAGAATATCAACATTTTCTGCAGCGGATTCTTGCTCTGTGCCGTCAGAATGCGGATCACGTTATTTTTGCCACAACCACGCCGGTGCTGGAGAAGGGCTCCGCGTTCGACGTTGCCCATACCGGATGTTATATTTCCTATGACAACGATTGGGTTCGTTCCTATAACCGGACGGCGCGGGAGTTGATGGAACGGGAGAACGTACCAGTGAATGATCTGTACGAGCTGATGCAGTCGAGCGAAAGTTATTATAAATGTCCGGATAAGCTGCATCTTACGGAAGATGGGTATCGGTTGTGCGCGGAACAAACGGCATCCATGATCCGCAAAGAATTAGGCCTGTGAGAAAAAAGGATGCCTGGCCCATAGACAGGCCGCCGGCAACTTCGGCAGGGGGCCGGAGACAGCGATGCCCTGTAAAGGAAAGGAATGGTGCGAATTATGGCATATGAAGGACATACAAACATTTGGTGGCGCTCAGCGGTCCTCAACGAATACGCCGATCTGATGGTGGAATATCAGGCGACAGGTGTGAAGGAGGTCATGGACGAGATCGACACACAGTTGGAAAACGCCATTCAAAAGATTCTGGCGCTTCCGCAGGACGCGGCGCTCCGGAAAAACGAGCCGGACGATCTGGAAGAGATCCGCGCCCTCCGACCGGAAGGGAAACGCCGGTTTGTCGACGGACTTCCCGCTGGGTACGAGGATCGGCTTGCCGGCGCGTTCCTGGGACGGCTTGCCGGCTGTCTGCTGGGTTCGATTGTCGAAGGATATCCTATTGAGGATATGCAGAGACTGGCGAAAGCAAACGGCGATGCGTTCCCGCCGGTGGATTACTGGACCAAGGCGCCCGGAACACCCGGCGCACTCCGTTACTGGAAGAGTCCGATCGAGGACTATACACGCGGACAGATGGCGTTTGTACCGGTGGACGACGACATTATGTATACGCTGGAAGGCCTGCTGATTATGGAGGAATACGGACGGGATTTTACCACCGTGGATGTGGGGGAGAGCTGGCTGAAATACATCCCCTACGGCTATACGGCGGAGGACGCGGCGCTGCGCAATCTGAAAAGCGGACTCAAAGGGGCGGCGGCGGCCCTCGACCATAACCCCTATTTGCAGTTGATCGGGGCGGACATCCGATCCGACCCGTGGGCGTATATGGCACCGGGACATCCGGAAAAAGCGGCGGAGTTCGCCTATCGGGACGCGATGCTGACTCATCGCCGCAACGGGGTATATGGCGCAATGTATTTTGCAGCAGCGGAATCCATTGCCTTCTGCGTGGATGACCCCATGGAGGCGCTGCGGTTGGCGGTGGCGGAAATTCCGCGGGATTGTCTACTGGCCCGATCATTGCGCTGGGCATTTGCGGAATGCAAAAATATCCACACCTATCAGGAAGCACGCGACGCGGTGGACCGGCGGTTCCCGAACATGCCGATCGCCCACACGCTGAACAACGCCTGCCTGACCGTATTCGGCATCCATCTCGGTGGCGTTGATTTCACCAAAGTGATCTCCAATACTGTGGCGATGGGGCTGGATAACGATTGTACGGCGGCGACCGCCGGCAGTATCGTGGGCGCAGTGATCGGGAAGAATCGTCTGCCGGGGCACTGGTACGCCCCCTTCCATAATCGAATCTGTTCCTATTTGAACGGTATCGAAGAATTTGCGATCGACGATACGCTGGCCCGTTTTAAAAAGCAGGCTCTTCAGGTGGTCGAAGACCGGTAACCCTTTCATCTAAATCTGTGATGCGTAAACACGCATCCGCTAATAGGCAGGGAATGAGTAAATGTATAGTAAAATAAACGCGGATTGCGCAATTAAACCGATTAAAGGCAGCTGGTTTTCCATCTACTGGTATGACCGCCGTCACTATTACTGGAACGATGCGTGTATCCATTACACGGACGCCCAGTGGAACGCACTGATTAAAGATATGGCCGATCTGGGCATGGAGTATCTTGTGATGTGCAACGTAGCTTCGAATGGCTATGCCGTCTATGATTCCATGGTGCTGCCGAAGTATCCGATGGTGTCGTCCGATCCGTTGGAAGCGGTTATGAAGGCCTGCGATCAGTATGGTATCAAGGTGTTCCTAAACAACGATTACTATCTGGATAAAAACTACTTCAGTATCCAGGAGATGTTTACTCCGGAATCCCTGCGCGGACGCTATACGATGCTGGAGGAAGTAGCGGAGAAATACAGCAGTCACTCTAGTTTTTATGGTTGGTACTGGGCATGGGAATCTCATCTAGACCCCTATTTCCCGGAGCATTTCATGAAGTATATCAATGATAGTACAAAACGAGCCAGAGCCCTTACTCCCGGGGCGAAATTTTTGACCGCGCCCTACGGTACCCGTCTTGCCACCAATGACGCGACGTTTGTTCGGCAAGTTGACCAACTGGATGTGGATATTATCGCTTATCAGGATACGATAGGTTGCTACGCCATGGATGTCGAGCAGAGCGCGCGGTCGTTTGAGACACTGCGCAAAGTGCATGATCAGGTATCCCAAAGAAAGCTATGGGCCGACGTAGAAACCTTTACCTGGGAAGGAAAAGACAATGTGGCGGAAACGCCGCTGATACCGGCGGAATTCAGCCGTCTCAAAGCCCAACTCGCGGCCGTATCGCCGTATGTGGATGAAATCCTGGTGTTTATTTTTGAAGGGCTTTTCAGCAATCCCAACAGCATTGCCTATACCGGATATGAAAAGGCCGCGGATTACTATAACCAATATGTTTCCTGGCTGAAGGAAAACCATCCAGGAATGATAGCTGATCCGGTCCGCTCTTCCCTTTCACAGCCGGTGCCGATGCCTGTGGCAAATCGATAATAATTCTCTCTACATTATCAAACCCCGCCCATGAGCCCCATATCCGGCTCCTGAGCGGGGTTTTATTGGAAGGGGATATCTCGCACTTCTTAGAGCTTGATGTTTTCGCCAGCGCCAGCCAACAAACAGCATGATGGCATTGAAATCCTAAACCAGTACAATGCGGAAATCAGGGGAATCTACAATTACTATCGTATCGCGGACAACGCCAGCACGCTGGGAGACTTCTACTATATGATGAAATTCAGCCTGTTTAAGACCTTTGTCGCCAAATACAAAACGCGTATTAGCCGGATTCAAGTACGGGTATAAACGTTCCGTCGTGAAGCGCCCGAGCAAAAGCGGAAAAAACCATGTCCGGAAAGGCAAAGCTGGCTAGCTTCTCATACGGCTGTGGTGAAAAGTACGATTTGGCAGAAGGAAACGACATCACAAACTACCTGTCTTCGAAGCTGGCCTTTTGGTTACACCGGAGATGGAAATCCTGTTTATGTGGCGATATGAGCAAAAGCGGCTGATGCAGTATCGCAAACGCACAGCTGTCGTCAAGGGCCGGGGCGATATGATTGTCCTGATCGGCGAAAGCGGCAGTACCCGCAGCGTGACCGGCTGGGTGAAAGCATTGGCTTTGGCACTTCTGGATATTGCTTCAAAAGACCGGCGGAAGTTTGCATTAGTACATTTTGTGCCGGCGGACAGGATCAAAACAGACCTGTTTGAGCCAGAACACTACAAACCAGAGGATATGTTAAAAACAGCAGAACAGTTTTTCGGCGGCAGGACAAATTTTGTCTCCGCTGAAAGAGACGATGCGGCTGATGGAAAGCGTCTATGAAAACGCCGATATTACCATCATCACGGGCGGAGAATGTGGGCTGTCAAAAGCTTCTACGGAAGAATTCCGTAAAAAAGCGGCCGCTTACCAAGCGGCCGTGACTGGTATTCTTTTGGACAAAGAGGCGGTCCCTGCGGCCAGTCGCTGGAACCGTTCTGTGACAAGCTCTATCATTCAAAGGGCCTTGCCGAGGATGAAATCGCCGTGCAGATCCTGAACAGCAACGCTCCGTGAACCGCAATTTACAAAAAGGGAGCCGAATGGAGTATGGATAAAAAGAATGGATGGAATTGGCCGAAAAAGCGATGAAGCGTACAACATCCTATTGCGATAATCAGGAGTGCGGTATAGCTGACAGTGAAAACTTCCAAGTGGCATATATCTTTGACAAAGGGAGATACACCACAAGATGCAGTCGCCTGTGCGGCGCATGAGGATGAAATCATCTATTTCCGTTCGTTGATTGATGACGAAAACGCTTTTGAAGGCTATGAGGTTCTGTTTTGGCTTGGAACCGATTTATTTGATTGGCTGGAGGAAGGGTATCAACTGGCTGAAATGTCGCTGGAGCATCATTGCTATGTGTGGCAGGGTCTTGAAAGCGACCGAGATGATTATGAAACACAAGATGGTATACAGTTGTATTTGGATTACTGCAAACATAACGGTATTACACAAGAACTGCTTGCAAGAGAAACCGGCTACGACGGTATGGACATCATGACCTTTTATGGCGGAAAAGACGAGGAAGGAGAGCAGACGAACCGGCTCGGTGAGATATTCGGGCCGTCCTATTTAAAAAGCCAAAAGGAAAGGCATCCATGTGGAGCCTTTCCTTTTGGCTTTTTTGTCCGAATGCCGGTTTAAACGCCTATGCCAGCATATCGCCCTTTTTTTCAAGAATCGCTTCCACGATCGCACAAGCAGGGCAATCGCAATACGCTGCGCCGGCCGCTTTGATTTCTTTTGCATGGGTGACGATGCCGGCCGCGGTATCTGCGCCGAAATACGTTTTCCCCTGTTCCGACTGGGCGAAGCCGATCAGATTATCAATCGGCATGATATCCGCTTCCAGCTCGTCGATATACCGCCGGGTTTCTGCTTTTTCCTCGGCGGTTCCCACCGCATCCAGCCAACGCTGAGCGGCTTCTTTGGTCTCTTTGCTGCAGGTTGACGCATTGATTAAGTCCCGCGTTTTTCCCATGATATCGTTTAGTATAGCTTTATCCATCCGACATACCTGCTTTCTACAAAAGTTAAAATTATTCTACCATAGTTTAACAAACAATACAAGACGGGAGACCGGGAGGGGCCATAGACAGCGTTTTTTCGTAAGGCGGATGCGGCATAATTATCGGTGTTATCCAGTATGCTGTTTCCTCAAAAATGGTTTTCCCCTTTTGCCAACATATCCACCACATGGTTTGCAAATTCGGTATAGTCCAAACTGCTGTTCTGGCTTTCTCGTTCAATGGCCGAGTGGAAAAAGGCCCATACGGCTTCGGAAACCATGCCGACATATTTCATCTGTTGCAAGGTGTTCCACATCTCCATGTCAAAATAGCGGAAGTATTCCGTCAAAATCCACGTTTCCTCTTCCACGGTGCTATGTTCCAGATATGGTATACGCGCCAGATCGAAATAAGCATCGCCGTAGCCGCAGAGCTCCCAGTCGACGATATTTATTATTTTTCCATTGTACAGCAAATTGTTTTTCCATACGTCGTTGTGACAAAACACATGGCTGTACTTTTTGTCAAAGCTCCGCTGGTAACGAATCCTTTCCACCCGGTCGATGATTTGCCCGAATTCCGGCGGCAACGGCACCTTGAATTCCCGTATCCATTTTTGTAAACCGCTGGGGAAATTCCCAGCCTACCGGCCGCTTTACAAGTCTCTTCCTCCAAGCGGCGGTCGAGTCCCAGATAATCCCCCTGCGTGCTGTGAATACGCAGGTAGTACTCTCGGTTCGCATCCGACACCCGATACGATTGATTTACCAGGCCGCCCTCCAGTTGCCGGAAGGAGACGTCCTTGTTTTGAAACAGCGCTTCCTTCTGCAGAATTTCCCTGACCGTCATTTGTATTTCCCCCATCGCTTGCGGTGCTTATAGTACAAGTTCCCGTGACTACGCGTTTGAATAAAAACCGTCGATATTTCCATCGACGGTTTTTCGGCGATTCCAGTGAAATATAGGATTTCGCAACGTACGTATACCGCTAAACGATGCCAATCATCATAATTGTTCCAGCTCTTTCAGTGTCTTTCCGTTATGTTTCCATCGAATAGGCCCTGCCGCATTTCCACCGCAAATGATCACAGCAGCGCTGCTGGGACTGTCGCAAGGAATGTCTTTGACGACAACAAGTTCCCCCTCGTTTTGACTATCCACTATGGCGCCGTCGTGTTCCAAAGAGGCCCGGAACCGTTTAATACCTGCGCTGGCGGAATTGCGGAAACTCTTCGAGGCCGTCGAACCGGCGAGCAACACATATTTCCCATTTCGGATAACCATTTTCCCAAGGTATCCTTTTACCTTGTATTCGTAGATTATTTCGTCTTCCTTTGGAGGTTCGGAACGGTAAGACAGCGGATCAAAAAAGGGAAGGTTCAACACATGAACCAGCAATTCGATGGATTCCAAAAACTGTTGTACTTCCGCCTTATCCACCTCGGAAATCGTAGGTTCCGTTGAAGCGTTGACGTTGTCCAAATTTACCCGTTTTGCTTCTTTCGCTAAATCAATCAGCTTCGATTCCAGATATTTTATCTGCGTTTTCGTCAGGTATTCGTCTTTTGATGTGAAAACAAAAGCCTCCGTCCAAAAATCTTTGTTAACCCCATGGCTCTTCAAACGGTCCGATACAGGGTCCCCTTCCCCGATATACAGTATGGGCTTGGAATTCTCGTCGATCGGATTCCCGTATATCATATAAACGCCAGGACGGGAAGATTCATCGCGCTCTAAAAAATCTTTGAGCAGCGGACGGGGAAATACGGTGGCTTTGATGGTCATATTGGATATTTCCAATGTTTTCAAGCCGTCCGGGTTATCGTTCACTAAAAAGGTTCTTATCAGGCGTCCCATCGGCATTCCCTCTTTTCTGCGTCCGTGACTTTATAATGTTCTGGAATATTTCACTTTGGTTTCCATTATAAACCAAAAGAAGAAAAAAGAAAAGGCGCATAAAGCTACATTTTCATAAAGGGGATAAAAGCCGGGCATATGGAGACCCCTTTCAAATGAAAACCCTGTGATATGCGGTTTGCTTATCACAGGGTTGATTGGGGTGGAATTAAAGGGCGCGGAAATATCAGATGGCTATAGATAATCAGCAAGTTATAGAAATTTTTCCATATCCCTTATTCAGAAGATAAAGCGCGGATTTGGAGTTTCTCTATCGCCCGCTTCTCGGAAATCATCAATCAATTTTCCATTGAAATCAAAGACATAATGCCAGCCTTCAAAGTCGCGGCAGTGGATCAATCCGTCATCAATCCAGAAATGCTTGTCCTTTGTCCGTGAAACCAGCATATCTCTGCCCGTAAAATGCCAAATTCTGTTTAGTTGAAGATCATATCGAAAAATATCACTCTCACCCCAGATGATGTATCCGCCCTCAATTGCATGGATTTCAAACAGCCCACCTATATTGTCGCACATTACAAACTGCGCGATCCTACCTGTATCCAGATCAAGGCGTAGAATAGAACTGAAAAGAATGAGGGTGTGATATGGTGCGACTCTAAAACTGCGCAGTATTCATAATCCGGGCAGAGAGTATCCAATAATGCAACAGTCAGGACACCGCCATGGCAATTCTTGATCTCAAGCACACGGGCCATGTAAAAATCTTCGGTGTGATATTTTCTGGATTATGTACAATGCTGAAGCGATGCAGATGGGGACTTGTTTCGGTGTTCATAACGATACGGAAATTTTCATTGGAAAATTCCATCTTACCATCCGCTTTCTTTAAGCAGCTATTTAATTATATTATAACCGATTTTTGAAAAAAGAAAAATGGGTAGACCCTGTAAGGATCTACCCATGGTCCGAGTGACAGGGGTCGAAATAGCACGGGTCGGTTTTATAGGAGGTGGGAAGGTGCAAAAAAGTGAGTGATTATGCGGGGCTTTGCTGCTTACCCTTTTGCGAAATGCAGCGCAGTTTCATGGAGATTTACGAAAATAACGACCAAATAACGACCAAAATCACGCTTGTTTTTTCCCTTTCAAGGCAATATCTAACGCTTCTGCCGCAGCAGCGTCGGCGCTTTGTAGTTGGTGTGCGTATATGTTCATCGTCGTACTCGTCTGACTATGACCAAGCCGTCCGGAGATGGTACGCACATCGGTGCCGGAATGGATCAGCAAGGTGGCGTTTGTATGCCGTAGGGAATGGAGAGATACGTCGGGCAGGTGGTTGCGTTGGAGGAATCTCTTCAGCCGGTTTAATGGCGTACTCGGGGACATCGGCCGTCCGTCCCGATTGGTAAACAACCGGGGATGCTTTTTCCATTCGCTATTCCACTGATCCCCGATACTTAGAATATAAGCGGCTTGCTGTGCTTTATAGGCTGCTAGAAGTTCCAGTACAGTATCGGTCACCCGGATACAACGTTTGCTCTGCTCGGTTTTCGTGTCGTCAGTGTAAGTGCCGAGTTCCTTGCCGCCGTATTGGGAGGTTCGCCGGATGGTAATTGTCCCAGCCTGGAAATCAATATCTGGCCATTCCAACCCTAGCAGTTCCCCACGGCGCATCCCCGTGTACAAGGCGAGAGTAAACAGCGCTCGGTCTTCCATTGGCTCCTTTTCCAGCGCTTGCATAAATTGGACGGCTTGCTCGTCATCAAGGCAATGGATCGCTTTTTTGGGAATCCGCGGAGGGTCGACATTGCGGCATGGGTTGTCGCTGATTAGTCCCCATTTGACTGCACGATCCAGAACGGAGGATAACATCGTGTGGTAGTGCGAAATGGTTTTGGGGGACAGGCCGTCGCCGGTGCGCTGGTTTTGCCCCGGCTTGGCGAGTTGGTGGTAAAACTCAAGAAAATGCCGGGGGCGTAGGTTCCCCAAACGGATATGGCCGAGCGCAGGGTAAATACGCTTGGTCATTTTTCTATATTCCGTGTAGGTTCTGGTGCGCAAGTGGCTCTTGCCGTAATCATCGAACCACTGTTCAATAAACGCTTCCAGACGCTTCTGCGTGTCCAGCCCGTTGCCCTCTTTGATTTTCTGTTCAAACAAGACCTTCTGCCGCTCCAACTCCTTGGTGATCTGCTTTTCGGTCATATCGGGAGTAGGCTTCCAGGTCATGGACTTCATGACCTGCTTTCCGGCAGAATCGTATCCAACAGATACCCGGATTCGATAGGTGTCCCCGCGTTTCTGTATGGTCGCCATGCGCTCCCTCTCCTTGTGTGGTGATTTATTATAGATATTCCAGCCCTATTTATGCTTAAAGATTGAAAATATGCTCTTCTTTGGGTCTCGTATGACCGGCTTAACCTCCGTGCCATCCGCAAAGGTAACAACCGGCGACACACAGCAGCGGCAACCAAAGTGAAACGGCGGGCAGTTTTGCCCGATACGGGCATCCTTGACATAATACGTCTTTCCGCTGTGGATTTTACAGATGTCGCAGATATCCTCACAGTGATTATGGACTTTATAACGGGCGTGTTTTCCATCCTCGGCGGCATATTCGGCTAATTTCTGCATCGACCCAAGGACTGAGTTCCCATAATGTAATTGTGTCGGATCTACATAACGCTCTGGATGCCTTTCCATATACTGGCGGAAATCGTTCGGGCTACTAAGCCAACGATAAATTACTATAGTGGCAGCAGATTGTAAATCTTGGCTTTGTTCAAAATATGTGTTTATTGCATATTGTTCCGAAGCGGGTAATGGCTGAGATGCTCGCTTTTCCCAATCAATTCCCATCCCTCGCTTAAAAAACTGACGTGTTTCATATTCGCACATTATATGGTTTGCAGAATTAAAGTCTCCACGCAGAAGATACGCCCGCATTTCCTCAATTAAATTGTCATATTCCCGATTGCTGGCTTGTTCAAGATAGGAAAAATAGGTTTGCCCGGCATCGGTAAGCCGCAGTTGATCAAAGCTTCCCGCCGCCACATATATTCTATCCGGCGGTACGGATTGGAGGACACGGCTTATTAAATCGGATTTTTTCCCTTGACAAGACAAACCGACTTCTTGTAAAAGATTTTTAAGAATTGGTATCGTCAGGGATTCCGCCTGTTCTGCTGTTGTCCAAACCCGGAAATAGCCCTTTCCGTTCATTCGATTCATCGCAGATACGACGGCGGGAGTATTCATGTACGGATAGGTTTCATATAATCCACGTTTTTTACACTGATGCAGTTTTTTGATTATGATATAATCCATGTTTTCATACGGTTGGAGCATCACTTCTCCCCCTTTTTAAAGAGATTATGTGAAAATATTTCACTGGAATATTTTTACTTGGAAAATTGATGCTAAAATATAGTACAATACCTTACGTCGCAAGGTATTAAGATAAATCCCACAAATGTAAAATGTTCACAAAAAAAGGAATTGACGGAATAGAACAAACGTTCTATAATGAACACACGACGTTTAAACGAAGGGAGAAGGTATCGTGGTCACAGAAAGCAAAAAGGGACAAGCCAAGGATGTGGATGTTGAGCAGGAGGTGGCCACGGAGCGGGAAAAAGACTTACTACATATTATCCGAGAATCCGAACATAGCGAAAAGCTTATTATTCATGCTCGTTCTTTAATTTCTCAGCTTGAGTACGGACGGAGGAAAGAATAAAATCCTGCATCTCTGGGGATAGTTTCCTAAATTCTTCTATAAGTTGCATTTCCTCGGGCCGGATGGTTGTTTGCGAACCATCCGGCTTTTCTTTTTGATCAAGGAAAGGTGCATCTTTAGCCATATCGTTCCCCATAAGATAGGCCGGTGTGGTATTAAGATACCTTGAGATATTGATTATTGTAACAGCGTTTGGAATGACACCTTTTGTTTTCCACATAGACAAAGTCGAACGATTTATTCCTAACGCTTTAGCAACCTGCGAAGGAGTAACATTTTTTTCTCGACATATATCGTGAAATCTATCATAAAACACGCGATCACACCCCTTCTAATATGTACAGTAATGTAAATATTTCAAATTGTTGAACATTTCCGTTGACATGTCCAATATATTGGACTATAATTTAACCATGTTCAAAAACTTGTACATTTACTTTAACACAGTTGAATCAAAAATTCAATAGAAAGTAGGTGAAAAGAATGCGAATTGACAGAGTGAAGTTGATTGCGGAAATGGCACGCCGGGACATCAACTGCAACCGTTTGGTGGAGCTGTCCGGGGTATCCCGACCAACATTAACCGCCGTGCGCAGCGGTAAATCCTGCTCCATGGAAACCGCAGAGAAGCTGGCGGCAGTCCTGGGGAACGACATCATCGAGAAAGGAGAGTGAAGGCATGAAGGTAGACAAGGACAAGCTGTTGATATCCATGGCGCGGGCGTGCATGGATTTCACAGAGTTGGCGAGAAAGGCACAGATTTCCCGCGCGACACTGTACAACGCCAGTGCAGGGAGAGACATCAGCCCAGCCACCTTGGGGGTCATCTCCAGGGCATTGGACATCGACCCGGCGGAGATCATCGAGAAAGGAGAGTGAAGACATGAACGAATTGCAAATCTTTGAAAATCCCATGTTTGGAACTATCCGTACTCTGGAAGAGAACGGAAAAGTTTTGTTTTGCGGGAAGGATATTTGCTCTGCCCTTGGTTACAAGGATACCACCAACGCTATGAAGCAACATTGTCGTGGGGTGGTGAAACGCCACCTCACCGATTCACTGGGAAGAAATCAAGAAACCAATTTCATCTCCGAAGGAGATATCTATCGGCTGGCCGCCAAAAGCGAGTTGCCAGGTGCAGACGACTTCGAGAAATGGATCTTCGATGAAGTCCTCCCCTCCATCCGCAAGCACGGGGCGTATATGACACCGGAAACGCTGGAAAAGGTGCTGTGCAGCCCGGATACCATCATCCAGATTGCCACGGCCTTGAAGCAAGAGCAGGAAAAGAGCAAGGCGCTGGAAGCCGTCAATTCGCAGCTTGTTGTGCAAAACCAGATCATGGCCCCCAAAGCGGAGTATTTCGACGAACTGGTAGATAGAAATTTGCTCACCGGTATCCGTGAAACCGCGAAAGAACTGGGATATAGGCAAAAGGATTTTGTCCAGCTTCTTATTAAGAGGAAATATGTATACCGCGACCAGAAAGGGAAACTCATGCCGTATGCACAACATATCGAAAACGGCCTGTTTGAACTAAAGGAAAGCGCCAATCAGAAAACAGACTGGTCCGGCACACAAACAATGATAACCCCCAAGGGGCGCGAGACCTTTCGCTTGTTATACCCCGCCATGAAATAGGCAAACGACCGTTGGCACAACTCATAGAAAAAGGAGGATAACCACATGAGAATGCGTACATTGCCGCAGGCTGTCCAAATCCTGCGGGAAGAAGACCCGGAAACTGCCATCACACTGACAGCCCTGCGCCGGATGGTCAAGCAGGGGAAACTTCCGGTTACCCAGATGGGCAGAAAGCCACTGATTGACCTGGATAGGCTACCGGAATATTTACAGGGGGCAGCGATGCCGCCTTCTACGCCATACGGCATCCGGCCGATCAAGGAATAAGGAGAAGGGCATGGAGTATTTGAAAGGAGAAAGAGTAATGGAGTATGAGGAACTCGACGAGCAGAGCAAGCAGTTGATAGAGAAGTTCCAGCGGCTTCCCCAGCAGTACAAGGAATGGTTTGTTATCGCGGCATGTGAGCCGGAACCGGCCTATCAGGCGATGCTTCAAACGATCACGAAGGAGAACGAAAGACAATGGGTGATGAAAATTCGGGAAGCCTGGACAGGCGGCAGGGAATTGCAATACAAAAGAGCAGCCAACGCCCCCACCATGCAAAGTGAAGCGTTGGCCGTAAAGGAGATGAACACATGAAGACGATCCATGTAGCGTTCCCGCCGAAGTTTTCACGGATAAGGTCTTTTACGGCGGACGGGGTAAAGTACATAAACGATAATTTTAAATATGAAAAAACGTCCAGCCCCCACGCCGACCAAAGCAAAGGGCTGAACGCATCCGACACAACCGCAAGCGGCTGTCACGGTCATTGTACCACGGCAGCCGCCGGAAAGCAATAGGAGGGAGCCGATATGACGGAAAAACCGATCGCATATAGCGACGTACCGCCGAATGTCCGGAAGCTGGCGGAGCAT
This sequence comes from uncultured Clostridia bacterium, assembly GCA_946499275.1. Classification (GTDB taxonomy): domain Bacteria; phylum Bacillota; class Clostridia; order Oscillospirales; family Acutalibacteraceae; genus Avimonas. The sequence goes on from CAMMRL010000012.1 coordinate 38,618, forward strand.
ATAAGCCAGTGCAAACACCCCGGCAAGGTTATGGCGGCGGTGGCTGCTTTCCTTGCGAAGAACGGGAGGATAGAACATGCCGGATAGCGCTTGGTATCGTCAAAGAATCTATGAAATGCTAAAAATTGCAGACGAGCGGGAATTATGCCTGATTTACGCATTCTTAAAAGCCCTGAATGGGAAAAAATGATAGAAGGGGGAAGAAGCGTGGCAAATGAACAACATTTTTCTTTATATTTGTTCGACGGCTGTTTTACAGATGAGACGGCCGGTTGTATCCGCTTGGACGGGGTAACGTCGGAGGAACTGTCTGTTCTGCTGGCGCTATTGTGGCGGCAGACGGATATGGACATGGTTATTCGCCCATGCTCTTGTACAGAAGGAACCAAGGAGGGAAAAAATGAGCGAAAAGACCAAGCGTTTTTGGTGGCTGAAGCTGCGGGAGGACTTCTTTGACCAGACGGTTATCAAGAAGCTGCGCCGGATGGCCGGGGGCGATACCTACACCATCATCTACCTGAAAATGCAGCTTATGAGCCTGCGTGGAGAGGGAACGCTGCTGTTTGAAAAGGTAGAAAACACGTTCGAAGAGGAAATGGCACTTCGGCTGGACGAGCCATTGGAAGACGTACAAGTTACGTTGCTGTTCCTGGAAAAGCACGGCCTGATCGAGATTATGCGCGACGGTGAGTATATACTCCCCGAGACGGTAAGGAGCATCGGCAGCGAATGCGATTCGGCAGCGCGAGTGCGGAATTTTCGAGAGCGAAAAGCGGTGAAAGCGTTACATTGTACGTTACAAAACGTTACATGTAACACAGAGACAGAGTTAGAGACAGAGTTAGAGACAGAGTTAGAGACAGAGTTAGAGACAGATACTTATATGTCATCTGGCGATGACAAGCACCCGCCGATCGATTACGATTCGGTCATGGAAGCCTTCAACAATACCTGTACATCCCTGCCGCATATCCGAGGAATGAACGACCAGCGGCGGAAAGCCGTCCGCAAAGCCGCCGAGCAGGTGGAAAAAGCTGGCGGGTTTCCCGCCCTGTTTGCGAAAGTGGAAGCGTCCGACTTCCTGACCGGCCGGAATGGGAAATGGAGCTGCGGTTTCGACTGGATTCTCAAACCGGCCAATCTGGTGAAAATCCTCGAAGGCAACTACGACAACCGGAACAGCGGGAGGACCGAGCCGGATTATACCGATACCGAGCGGTACGCCAATACCGGATGGGAGGAATAAGCATGGACAGCTACACCGTAGAAAGCGAGACCGAGAAATGCCCGGATTGCGGTAAACCCATTGTATACGAGTATACCGTCCACATGGACCAGGAATATACCGCAAGCCTGGAATGCCCCTGCGTGACCGAACGCAGACAAAAGGATCGGGACGAGCAGATCCGCCGTGGGCGGGAGGTCGTCAGGGAAATGATACGGCAGGAAGCGGGGCTGAGCAAGCGGGCCGTCAGCCAGCGGTTCCGGAACTACCGGCCGGACGAGGGGCAGAAGCAGGCGTTTGAAGCCGTCCGGCAATTCGCCAAGGGGTACATAGAACAGCGTAACGACGGGACCGGGCTGCTCCTGATCGGCGGGGTTGGGAGCGGGAAAACCCATCTGGCCGCCGCTTTGGCCAACGCGATTGTCGATTATGTCCCGATTTCCGATTACGACGCGGAAATACCTGGTTTCAGCCGCCTTCCCCGCTCCGGGGTTTACTTTACCGGGGCGGTCCCCCTGCTGGAACGGATCCGGGCGTCTTACAGCAACGAAGAAGACGAGAGGGAGATCCTGGAACAATGCAAGGAAGCGGAACTGCTGATCCTGGACGACCTTGGGGCGGAAAAGCCAAGCGAATGGACGAGGGAACGGCTGTTTGAGATTATCGACGCGCGGTATAACGAATGCCTGCCGACTGTCATCACTACCAACGCGGATATTCGGGAGCTGCGGCAGAAGCTGGGAGACCGTGTATGCGACCGTATCCGTTCCATGTGCAAGACCTATACCATCACGTCAAAGAGCCACCGCAAAACGGCGGACAACACCCAGCCGGAAGTAACGGCGGATAGGGAGGATTTCGACGACCCGCCGGTTCTCCCCGTAGAGGAAGCCCTCCCCGCAGGGCAGAAATCGATCTACGAGAGGATGCGGGAATGAAAGGAGAGATAACTATGCAAGCGGTACTCATAACAGGAATTATCACATTCGGGTTGGTCGCCCTGTTTTACATCGCGGCGAAATACGGAACACACGGAGGGGAATAATGCGGGACTATCAACCTCACAAAAACAATCCTTTTTGGCTGGAAACGACCGTGTATAAGCGCATCCTGTCCCTGGTGCGGGACTATGGGCGAATGGTACGGGATTATCAGGAAATCCTGCACGAAACCGTAAGCGGGGACGGACAGCCGAAAGGCGGCTTGCCTGGAAACCCGGTGGAGCGCAAGGCCGAACGGATGGAGGTATTGTGGAAAGATATTTGGGCGATCGAGCGGGCGCTTTTGACGGTTCCTGAGGAATACCGGCAAGGCGTGATGGAAAATATCTGCCACGGTGGCTGGCCTACAAATATCCCGGCTCACCATAAAACGTGGCTGTATTGGAGAAAGCGCTTCCTGTTTTTTGTGGCGAGGAACAAGGGGCTTGTATAATGTTTATCCCACGGGGAAAAAATCAAGTGGTATACTGGATACAGTAGAACAGTATGCAAAGGCGCTGCGGGGAACCGTGGCGCTTTCTTTGCGGCGAACCGGTTGGTCGAAATCTAACGGTGTCCATGGAACATCGTCAGACTGGAATGCTCGGACCATTCCCGCCGCTCCAGCAGTGTCCGGTATAACAAGTGAGGTGGTTCGTATGAAACTGACAGCCAAACAGCAGGCGTGGATAGACTACTACAAACAGGGACATACCGCTACCGAAGCGGCAAGGCTGGCCGGATACCGTGGAAAAAATCACGACGTTATCGGATCGCAGAACTTGGTAAAACTTAAGGACTACATCGCAGACCGCGACGCGGTGCTGGAAGCGCCTAGAATTGCCGATATGGCGGAGATCAACGCCTTTTGGACAGATGTCATCCGTGACCAGGCAAACGACCTTAAAGACCGTCTGAAGGCGTCGGAGCTGCGGGTGAGGGCAGCGGGCGGATTTGTAGATAAACAGGAGGTCACGCTGATGGACAGCGCGTGGTTTAAAGATGGCTAGGCGGCTGAACCCGTCCGCGTTTAACGCCTGGGTGTACGATCACATCGACGACTATTCCCACCCGCTGGAGGTGTACTACGGCGGCGCAGGCAGCGGAAAAAGCTACGGCGCGATGCAAAAAATCATCCTAAAAGCCCTAAACGCCCGGCGCAAGGTACTGGTGGTGCGCAAGGTCGGGGCGACGCTGCGGGACAGTGTGTTTCAGCTTGCGCTCGACCTGCTCCGGGATGCGGGAATATGGCGGGGCTGCGAGGTCAGCCGGGCAGACATGCGGATCGCCCTGCCGAACGGCTCGCTTTTCGTGTTTAAGGGGCTGGACGACCGCGAAAAGATTAAATCCATCACCGGCATAACCGACATGGTGCTTGAAGAAGCGACCGAGCTGTCGGAAGACGATTTTACACAGCTTCGCCTTCGCCTGCGTCCGCCCGAACCCGATCCGCAAATATATATCATGTTCAACCCGGTATCCAAGGCAAATTGGGTATACGGGTATTTTTTTGCCCACACGCCGCCGGCCGGCACGAAGATCGTGCAAACCACATACAAGGACAACCGCTTTTTGCCGGCAGAATACGCCGCCACGCTGGAGGAACTGGCCGCCAGAAACCCCGCCTATTATCGCATTTACGCCTTGGGCGAGTTCGCCACGCTGGATAAGCTGGTATACCCGCACGCGGAGAAACGGCTGATTTCAGCGGAAGAGACGGCTGGGAAAAAATTCTGGGTTGGGCTGGACTTTGGCTATGTCAACGACCCGTCCGCCATTGTGTGGGGGTATTACGATGAGAGCGATCGGACGATATACGTCACTGGGGAGTATGTCAAAACCGGAATGTTAAATGATGAGATCGCCGCCACCATCCGGCAGCTTGGCCTGCAGAAAGAAATCGTTGTCGCTGATTCCGCCGAACAGAAAAGCATCGAGGAACTGCGCCGGGCAGGGATAACCCGCATCCGTCCATCCAAAAAGGGGCCGGACAGCGTAAAGCACGGCGTCCAGTGGATCGGGCAGTGCCGCCTTGTCGTGGATGAGAGATGCATCCACACAATCGAGGAAACCGAAAACTATACTTGGCGCAAGGACAAAAAGACCGGCGAATATCTAAACGATCCGGAAGACAGCTTCAACCACTGCCTTGACGCCATGCGCTACGGGCTGCAAAGCGTCGCTGGAGAGCGCCGCATACGCACTATGTCAAAATCCATTCTTGGGCTGTAAGGAGATATCAACATGCCGTTTTGTATATCCAAAGATCAGACAATGGACGCCCCGCTGGTGTCTGCTATCCTCCAACGGTGGCGGACGGAGGAATACCCGCGCCTGTGCCGGTTTTATGACTACTATATGGGCAATCAGGACATCCTGCGTAAGCGGTACAGCGACCCTAGCAAGCCCTGCAATCACATCGTCACCAACTACTGCGACAACATCGTCAACAATTACACCGGGTACATCACCGGCCTGCCGGTTACATACAAAAGCCAGGCGGATATGACGGATGTGCAGGATGTACTTAATTACAACGATGTGCGTACAAAAGATAGCGAGCTGCTGCGTATGGCCTTGATATACGGCAAGTCCTATGAGCTGCATTATATCGACGAGGACGGGGAAGAACGATTCGACGTGCTGGATGCCCGCGACGGGATTCCGGTATATGACAACACCATCGATCAGCAGCTGCTGTATTTCATCCGGTTTTACCCGGAAAACACGCTGCGGGAAGATTCCGATTATTTGGTGGACGTGTACACCGAAAGCGCCATCGATCACTACAAAAGCGACAGCGGATGGAGCGTGGTCACACCGATGGGATCAGAATCCCACAGCTTCGGGCAGGTTCCGGTAACGGTGTTTCCGCTGAATGCCGACGAGCTGCCGATATTTTACAAGGTGATGGGCTTGCAGGACGCCTATAACACCCTGCTATCCGGCGAGGTGGACGACTTTGAAGCGTTTTGTGACGCCTATCTTGTCCTGCAGGGGGTGGATGCAGACGAAGAGGACGTGGCCAGGATGAAGGAACAGCGGGTCCTCGTGATCCCCGAGGGGGCGACGGCGGAATACTTAACAAAAAGCATTTCCGACACCCAAATCCAGAACATCCTCCAGAACCTCAACGACACGATCCACAAACTAGCCAACAGCCCGGACTTTTCGCAGGAATCTTTCGGCGTATCGTCCGGGATCGCGCTGCGGTTCCGCCTGCTGGGGTTTGAGAACGCCGCGGGCGCCATCGCCGCCAACATGGTCAAGGCGCTACAAAAGCGGATCGAGCTGATCTGCGCTATCGTAAACATCAAGGGGACGGAAGCCCTCTGGCGGGATATGGAGATCGTGATCGACCGGAACATCCCGGTTAACGACGTGGAAACCGCCAACATGGTCAACACCCTGCGGGGGTTGGTCAGCGACAAGACCCTGCTGTCCCAGATCCCCTTTGTCAGCGACGTGGACGCGGAGCTGGAAGCGGTACAGGAGCAAAAGGCCGAAAATATCGAACTGTACGGCTTCGGGGACGGCACCGGCGGCGGGGATCCCGACGGCGCACAGAGCGGGGGCGGCGCGGATGAGCAGGAAGAGCGCTGATTATTGGGCCGAGCGGCTGTCCCGGCAGAACCAGCGGATCGGGGATAAGACGGTGGAAGAGCTGGAAACCCGTCTGCGGCAGTATTACCGGGCCGCGTCCGCCGATATCACAAGAGAAGCGGAAAGCCTGTATAACAAGCTATTGGCCGAAGCCGGGGACCAGCCGGTAAAGCCGAACGACCTGTACCGCATGGATAGGCTGTACCACCTGCAAAGCAAAATCCATCAGCGGTTGCAGGAACTCGGCGGGCGGGAGGTCGAAACCGTGGGCGGGGGGCTGCGGCAGGTGGCGGAGCTGGTGGACAAAAACACCGTATCCGGGCTGCCGGACGCGGCGAAAAACTCCCCTTGGGCGGTGCTGCCCCGCGAGCAGGCGGAAGCCATCGCCAACCGGATATGGTGCGCCGACGGGAAAAACTGGAGCGACCGGATATGGAAAAGTAAGACCGCCCTCCAACAGCGGTTAGAAAAGGGCATGGTGGACATCATCGTCCGTGGCGAAAAACCGGACGAATTATCCAAAACCCTCATGGCCGATATGGGCGTTGGCTACCGGGAAGCGTCCCGGATCGCCCGCACCGAAACCGCCCACGTCCGGGCCGAAGCGGAAGCCGCCGCCCTCGAGCGGGAGGGGTACGAGCGGTACCGGTTTGTCAACGCCACCGACGGGCGCACCTGCGGCGAATGTGGGCGGCTCAACGGCAAAACCTTCCTGCTTTCCGAACGCCGGGCCGGGGTGAATTATCCACCGATCCACCCCAACTGCCGGGGCCGGATTGTCGCCGTTGTTACCTTTGCGGATGGAACGGAAGTACAGCCGGTCATCCGTGGGCCGGGGCATTGGAAGATGGACCAGGAACAACCGGCCAAGCGCACCATTAACGTAAATGTCCGCCTGGACGAACCAGCGCAGTATGAGGGTGATATTGCCGACAGGCTGCGGCGGAGGGCAAAGGAAACCGTCGCCGGTGGACCGGTACAGCGTTTTGAAACCCTTCCCTCCAGTATCCGCACTCCTTTCCTGGACGGGTTGAAAAAGGCCACACCGGACGCGGAGCAAGCGCTTTCCTCCATCCTGCCGCAAGTGGAAATCCATCTTGTTGAGGGGAAAAACTCCCAATATATCCGGGGCGTGGACGTGGTGGAGCTAAACTCCCAAGCCGAACCCTCCACTCTAGCCCATGAATTGTTCCACCGTTTGGACGATAAAAACGGCATTTCCAAGGCCAGGGAATTGCAAAAGGCCATGGATCGGGATTTCCGCCAGCTCAAGGTGGAAAGCGGCGGCAACCTGAAAGGCTACCTCATGGAGCAGTATCCCGCCATGTGGAGACAGTCACAGAGCGGAAGATGGAAAATGAAGCCGGAATACCGAGGAATTTCCGATATGCTTAGTGGCCTAACGGAAGGGCAATTTAACGGGGGCTACAGCCACACCGCTGCCTACTGGAACCGGAGCAAATACAGCCTGCCCCGGGAAGCCTGGGCGCAGTTTGGGCGGATGCTGTACGAAAACAACCCGGAAGCCCTGTCCGCCCTGCAAACCCTCTTCCCACGGTTTTATGAACGTGCTACAATGGCCCTGAAGGAGTTGGTTTGAATGTGGGAAGGGAAATGGACGGACGAACTCAGCCGGCTATATGCCCAATACGAGGAACAGCATCCAGGCGTGGAGCCGGAAGATTACGCAGAAATCCTCTACAGCGCCATGACTTACGAAGAATTCGTTGGCTATATCCGGGAATGCCTGGAAAAAGGCGTGGAAATCCCGGATGTGGTAAAATAACACAACTGCATAAAGGAGCGTCGGGGCGGAACAATCCGCCGCCGGCGCTTTTTTATACCCATTTTTGGGCGTATGTGGGGCCGGACGACACACGGAACCGAATACCAGGGCCGGGAATCCCCCGGAACTGAAAGGAGAAAGCTACATGGAAGAGACCAGAACGAACGGGGCCGCTCAGGAAGCCGTCGGCGCGCAGACGGAAACCAACACGGAACCGGAAAAGACCACCTACACCCGAGAAGAAGTGGAGCGCCTGCTCCAGCAGGAAGGTGACCGGCGGGTGACAGCGGCCTTGAAAAAGGCCGAAGCCAAACGCTCGGAAGCCGTCCGGGAAGCGCAAAAGCTAGCCGGAATGAACGACGACGAGAAGGCGCGTTACCAGCTGGAACAGCGCCAAAAGGAATTGGACGAGCGGGAGGAACGGCTCGCGGTAGCGGAAAACACCGCCGAAGCCACCAAGATCCTTGCGGAAAAAGGCATCCGCACCGGCTTGGTCCAATTTGTCGTAGCGGCAGACGCCCAAACCATGATGGACAACATCAACACCCTGGAAAAGGAGTTTAAGGCGTCCGTCAAAGCCGAGGTGGAAAAGCGCCTGGCGGGTACTACCCCGCGCCGTAACCTCCCCCCGGATCAATCCATCGACAAAGCGGCGTTCGGGCGCATGTCCCTGGCGCAGCAGCAGGAATTGTATACCAACAACCCGGAGCTGTACAAACAGCTTACCGGAAAATAAGAAGGAGTGACAACCATGGCGACAACCCACACCCTGTACGAAAACCAGGTGTTGGAAAATAAAATCACCGATCTAGTCAATACCCGGCTGGAAGTCCGGTCCCTTATGACGATTGACTACAGCCTGACCACCGCCGCCGGCCTGAAAAAGGTGGTCAACAAGTACACCTACACCGGCAAGGTGGAGAAGCTGGCCAAGGCGGCCAAAAACACCACACGGGGCAAGGTAACCTTTACCCCGACGGAGTACACCGTCAACCGGTATCAGCAGACCTACGATTACAACGATATGGACGTGATGCAGGACCCGATGGTGGTGGACGTGGCATCCGCCGGCGCCGCCACCCTCATGGCCAATGAGATCAAGGAGGAGTATTTCGCGGAGCTGGCGAAGATCTCCAATTCCCACACCTACGCCAAGGGGAGCAGCCCGAATTACGACACCATTGTGGACGCGCTGGCCACCCTCGACCAAGAGGTGGAGGACGGCATGTTTATCCTCATGGGCAACGATATGCGGGCGGTCATCCGCAAAGATCCCGATTACAAAGCGTCCAAGCAGGGGGAAATCCTGTATACCGGCCAGTTCGGCACTATCTGCGGCCTGCCCTGCCTGTTTTCGAAGCTAGTGCCGGCCAAGACCATCTATGTCACACACCGCGAAGCGGTCCATTTCCTCGTGAAAAAGGAAGGCACAGTGGAGCAGGACCGCGACATCGAAACCAAAGAAAATACCGTGGTATATGAGCGCCATGGCCTGATCGCCCTGGTGGACGAGACCAAGTCGATCAAGATCGCGGAAGCCGCTGCATAAGGAGGGATCCCCATGGAAACCCTGCTGGAAAAGCTGAAAACCCTGCTCGGCGAGCGGGCGGCGGGCTATACAGACGAATATCTCCGGCTCCTGCTGGGCGAAGCGGAGATGGAAGCCCTCGCCTATACCCGGCGGGAGAGCTTGCCGTCCGGCCTGGAAGCGGTAATCCCGCGGATGGCGTTGGTGATGGTCAACCGTACCGGGGCCGAAGGGGTATCGTCCCAGGGCTTTTCCGGGGTGTCGGAAAGCTATCTGGACGGATATCCGGCGGAAATCCAGGCCATCCTCCGCCGATACCGGAAAATCGGGGTGATGGGATGATCGAAACCGCGATGCGGGATTATCCGCTGTACATCCTGTCCGATACCCCGGACGAATATGGGCAGATCGGCAAAGCGCAGCCGTCCGGGACGATCCGGGCGGCTGTTTTTGTGAACGACCGGCAGCTTTCCGACAACGCGTACTATGCGGAATCCACCTATATCGCCCTGACCTGGCGGCGGGATATCACCGACCGGCACCTGATTGAGCTGCCGGACGGAAAGAAAAAGGTCACGCAAGCACTGCCCGGACGGATGACCCGGCTGCTCTTGGCGGATTGGGGGGCGGGACATGGCGATTGAAGGGATGGATAAGCTGCTCGCCCGTCTCGCACGGGTCGAACGGGGCGAAGGGCTGCGCCGGGGGATCGGGAAAGCCTGCCGAGTGGTGGAAGCTGCGGCGGCGGGCAACTGCCCGGTGGATACCGGGAATCTCCAAGGCTCCATAACCAGCGAGACGCCGGGGGCGTCGGATCCTCCCGTCGGCGTGGTGGGGACCAACGTCAAGTACGCGCCCTATGTAGAGCTAGGGACCGGCCTGTTTGCCGCCCATGGTGACGGACGGCAGGACGTGCCGTGGAAATACCAGGACGCCCAAGGCAACTGGCACACCACCAGCGGCCAGGAGCCGCAACCATTTTTACAGCCCGCCCTCCGGGACAACGAGGACAACATCCGGCGTCTGATTGCCGAGGGCGTGCAGCAGGACATGAGGGGGTAACGGTATGGTGGATTACGCACCGGGGCTGGTGAGCGGCTTATCCGCTGTCCTCCCCACCTTTGCCGAACCGGTGGAAGTGAGCGGGACAGTGATCCCCTGCATCACCTACCTGGAAACCAACCGGCGGGACACGGCGGCGGTCAATGGATTGCAGTACAGCGAAATCCAGGTGCGCGTCCGGGTATGGACAACCGATAGAAAGGATCTGGCGGACTATACCGGCCGGGCGGAAGCCGCCTTGCGCCGAATGGGCTGGCAGATCACCGGCGGCGGGGAGCTGTCGGCAAACGGGCGATTTTGCCGCATTATGACCTGTCAGGCGACGGGTTGGGATACCCAAACATGGTAATGGCCGTAAGACCGGCCGGAAAGGAGTTTATACAATGGCGGGACTATTAAGCAAAGACATCACCCTGGGCTACGATTCCACGGGAGCGGGCAGTTCGTTTACCGATCTCCCGCTGCTCATGGAGGTGCCGGAACTGGGCGGGGAAGCGGAAAAGGTGGACGTGACCGTCCTATCCGACCCGGTAAAAAAGTACATTGACGGAATCAAGGATTTCGGGGATCTGGCGTTCAAATTCCTGTACGACAACAGCGACGCCACGTCCTCTTACCGCATCCTGAAGGGGCTGGAAGGGCAGAAAACTCCGACCAAATTTCAGATTTCCATCCCCGACGGGACGAAGTTCGTTTTTTCGGGCTTTGTCAGCGTGAAGCTGGACAGCGCGGCCGTCAACGCCGCCCTCACTTTTACCGCGACCATCGCGTTAAACAGCGACATCGAAGTGACCAACCCGTCGGAGGATTAAGGAGGGATAAACCATGCTGTATACCACTTGGCATGTGGGAGACCAAGAATATCATCTGCGGCTGACCACCAAGGCGATTATCGACCTGGAAAAAAAGCTGGGCCGCAACCCGGTTTCCCCTTTCCTGGACGTGGAAAAGGGACGGCTGGTCACGTTGACCGAGATGACCGCCATCCTCCACGCCGCCATGCAGCCGCTCGGGCACGGGATCACCGAAGCGAAAACCTGCGAGATCCTGGACCGGTATTTTGAGGATGGGCACAACCTGTATGACCTGGTGCCGGTATTGACCGACGTGTTTCGATCATCGGGCCTGATCCCGGCGGAAAGCGGCGAAACAGAGGAAAACGAAAAAAACTAAGCAGCGGGGACGGTGAGCAGCCGTCCCCGTCCTCTTTTACCGAACTGTGCATGCGGGCGCTCCCCCTTGCACTGGATATCGGCGTCCCCGAGCGGGAGTTCTGGGGGATGACCCTGGGCGAGGTTATGCGGGCCATCGAGAGCTACAACCGCCGGAAAGCGGCGGAAGACAAAGAGCGGGCGGCATGGGATTACCGGCTGGCGGAGCTGGTCGGCGCGTCGGTGTCCCGCCTGTTCGGCGGGAAGTATCCGCCAGCCCACGAAGCCTATCCCGGCATCCTTGAGCAGCCGCGACTAGGACAGGATTGGCGGGTTGCAAAAGATCGCCTGCTGCGGTACACGCAGGCCCACAACAAACGCCGAAAGGAGGGAAAAACTTGACTATCGACGAGCTCAAAGTGGTAATAACGGCAGAAACCGCCGGGCTGCGGCGACAGTTAAGCAGCCTAAAAGGCCAGCTATCCACGATGACAAAAAGCACGGCTTCGGCCGGGAAAAGCATCGGCGGAAGCTTCCGCGCCGTACAAAACCAGGTAAAAGACGTAGAAAAGCAGGTTTCCGCGTCTACCGGGAAGATCGGGAATGCCTTTGCCGGGCTGGGGAAGAAGCTGATCGGCGCGTTTGCCGTGGGATCGCTGGTCAACCTTGGAAAACAGGCGGTCGATCTGGCGTCCGATTTGCAGGAAGTGCAAAACGTAGTGGACACCGCGTTCGGCAGCATGTCCGACCAGGTGGAAGCCTGGTCCAAAACCACCGTGGAAAAGTTCGGCATGTCGCAGCTATCGGCAAAGCAGACTGCATCCACCTATATGGCGATGTCCAAAGGGTTGGGGCTGGCGGGCCAGCAGGCGGCCGACATGGCGATGGCGGTGGCGGAGCGAACCGGCGACATCGCATCCTTTTACAACATGTCCCAAGCGGAAGCCGACACCATGCTGAAATCCATCTGGACGGGCGAAACCGAGAGCTTGAAACAGATCGGCGTGGTGATGACCCAAACCAACCTGGACGCTTACGCCCTGGCGAACGGCTTCGGCAAAACCACCGCCGCCATGAGCCAGTCCGAACAGGTGATGCTCCGGTATCAATACGTGATGGAGCAGACGGGGCTGGCCGCCGGGGATTTTGAAAAAACCTCCGGCTCCTGGGCCAACCAAACGCGGGTTTTGTCCGAGCGTTTCAAGGAATTGCTCGCCATCCTTGGGAGCGGGTTAATCCAGGCGCTTACCCCGGTGATCCAGTTCCTGAACACGGTTTTAAGCAAGCTGATTGACGCCGCGACCGCCGCGACGCAGTTTATCGGCAGCCTGTTCGGCAGCGGGAAAAGCGCGTCGAACAATATGCAGTCGGTAGCCAATAGCACGGCGGCGGTGGAAACTGGCCTGCAAGGGGCCACCCAGCAGGCCAAAGAGCTGAAAAAAGCGACCGCCGGATTTGACGAGATGACCATCCTCTCATCCGAAACCGGGCAGGCGACGACCGGCGGGACGGCAGCGAGTATGACCGCCCCTTCCATCGGCGCCTTTGCCGAGCCGGACACGTCAAACATCCAGACGGCGGCGGATAAAGTAACGGGCATTTTTACGAATATGCTTTCCACACTGCAAACGCTGTTCGCCCCCTCGATATCCTCCTGGACGACTGCCTTGGTGGGCTTGGCTGTCCCGATTGGCGACGCCTTTACCCGCATACAGGGCAGCCTTGGGACGCTGTGGAACGAGACGCTCGCCCCCTTCGGCGGGTACCTCATCGGGGATTTTATCCCCAATGTGACCAACGCCTTTTCGGAAACCTTCGCGCCGATATTTTCGGACGTGATGGCGGTGGCATTTGATGAATTTGCCCTGGATTTTGATTTTGCCTGCCAGCAGATCGACAAGGTAACCAAGGACATCCTGCAGCCCGCCTTTGAGCAGGCGGAGATCGTGGCGGTGGATGTGTTCGACGGGATCAAGAAATCCTGGGACGAACACGGGGCGGGGATTTTGGAAGGATTTCAGGAATTCAAACAGTCCCTGCGGGATATCTGGAACACCCTGTACGACAACATCATCAAGCCGGTGTTTGATCGGATTGGCGGGACGGTTTCGTGGTTGTGGGATAAGCACTTGAAGCCGTTATGGGACAACATTACCGATTTTGTGGGGAGTGTCGGCGAGTTTCTGCTGGCTTTATGGAATACCGTGCTTGCTCCAATTGTGGACTTTATTGTCACAACCGTGGGGCCGGTGGTCTCCCATGTCGTGGGTACGATCGGCGATATTGTCGGGACAGTGATCGGCGTTATATCGGATGTGATCGGCGGCATTTTAAAGTCCCTGGGCGGGTTGCTGGATTTTCTCACGGGCGTATTCACCGGAGACTGGGAAAAAGCCTGGAGCGGGATCAAGCAGTTTTTCCAGGGCATCTGGGACGGTATATGGGGCATCGTCAAGGGCGTGGTCAACCTGATCATTGACGGGATCAACATGCTTTGGGGCGGTATTTATTCGGTTGTATCTGGTATTATCAACGGGCTGGGCGGGATCGCCGGGGCGATCGGCGACCTGTTCGGGCAGGACTGGCATTTTTCGATGCCGGAAGAGCCGCCTTTGATCCCCAAGCTTGCCAAGGGCGGGATTGTCTCGTCGGCTACCACCGCCGTGATCGGGGAATCCGGGCGCGAAGCGGTGCTGCCGCTGGAGAACAATACGGGATGGATGGACATCCTCGTCGGCCGGATCGTGGATGCCATCGGCATCCCTGGCGGCCGTCTGGTGCTCCAGGTCGGCGAAACTGTGATGGGCGAAGTAGCCCTGCAAAGTCTCAACGCCCTGTCCCGCCAGCGCGGCGGGCTGGACCTGCTGCTGGTTTAAGGAGGACATATGGCGTATTTAAAGATCGGGGACACCGATTTCTCGGGAATCGTGAGCGGGCTAAAACTGGGCTACCAGGTGCTTTTGAGCGACGCGAGCGGGCGGAACGCCCGGGGGGACAACTACGTGGATATCGTCAACCGCAAGCAAAAGCTGACGGTGACCGTCCGGCAGACCACCCAGGCCGAAATGGCGGGCCTGCTGGCGGCCATCCAGCCCTATGTGGTCAACGTATCGTATCTCGACGGGGAGACGCAGGTCCTCAAGACCATGCAGGCTTACGTCTCCACGGCAGAGCCGGAGTATTACCGGATTATCGACGGCAAAACCATGTTTAAACCGTTGACCCTATCCTTTGTGGAAATGTGAGGGGATCCCATGCAAACCGTAACCGAAGCCTTTCACGCGGCGGCGGCCGCCGCTGTGCGGACCGTTTACTGCCGCGTCACCATCGGGGAGGGCGACACGGCGCAGACCGTTACCGACGGAGACAACCTGGTCAGCCTAACGATGGACCGCCGGGCTTTTACCGATGCGGCGCTGATCGGCAACATCCTCCCCGCCACCGCCACCCTAACTTTGCTCGACCGGGAGGGGGTGTATTCCGCTCTCCCGGCCGGGACCCGGTTTGCGGCGGCGGTCGGGCTGGACGCGGGCGGAGAAGCGCCGGAATACGTCCCCCTGCCCCCGCTGTACCTGGACGAGGGCGGGATCACGGCGGACACCGTGAAAAAGACCGTTGCCCTAAAACTGTCCGACCGGCTGGCCACGGCCGGGGCGGAAAAGATCATCGGCCTGCCGGAGCAGACCTACCCGGAAACGCGGATGGCCTATCTGCTGGCGGTGTGCGATT
Source organism: uncultured Clostridia bacterium (assembly GCA_946499275.1). Lineage (GTDB taxonomy): Bacteria > Bacillota > Clostridia > Oscillospirales > Acutalibacteraceae > Avimonas. The sequence goes on from CAMMRL010000012.1 coordinate 53,682, forward strand.
TCGCCGGGCTGGAGTATGCGGGGGAAAGCTTCCTCGGGTCGGATCTCCCGATCCCGGAGCCGCCCAACCTATCCGGGGCGGAAACCGCCCTGTCGGTCATCGGCCGGCTGGCGGAATCCGCCCTGTGTAACGCCGTCATCCGGGCGAACGGGAAGCTGCATTTCCTCCCCCTGGCCACCACGGCGGAAGGGTTCGCCATCCCGCCCGACCAGTACAAATCCCTGAAAACGCAGGAGACCTACGGGCCGGTCAACCGCCTGGTGTTGGCCCGCCGCCCGCAGAACGACGACGTCGCCAGAGAGGACGCGGAAAGCATCGCCGCCGACGGGCTGTGCGAGCTGATTATTGCGGACAACCCGTTTTTGGATTATGGGACGGAGGATCACCGGGGCGACTATATCGACGCGCTTTTTGCCGCTGTCCAAGGCTTCGCCTACCCCGGATATACCCTGGAGTGGAAGGGGGATCCCTCGCTGGAACCGGGGGACCGGGTTGTCCTGACCGACCTGTCCGACCGGGTCTATACGACCCTGTACGGCGGGGAAAGTCTGCAATATACCGGTGGGCTGTCCTCTACCGCGTCCACCCCATACCCCAAATTGTCAACGCAGATGGCCCAGGGCGCCACCACCGTCAAGGAGGCGGTCAGCCGGGCGGAAATCGCCGTCAATAAGGTGGAGGGACAGATCACCGCCGTGGCGGAATCGGTGGAGGACACGCAAGACTATGTCAACGGCGTGGTGGAGCAGGTTCGGGAAGAAAACAGCGCATCGCTACAGATCAGCAAAGACGAAATCCTGGATACCGTATCGCAGATTTACACCACGCAGGACGAAACCAAAGCCTTGCGGGAAGAGGTGTCCTCCCAAATCCAACAGACAGCAAACGAGGTGGACATCCGCTTTAACCAGGCACAGGAATCCACCCAGCAAGTGGCGGACGACCTAGAGACAGAAATAACCGAGCGGGAGACATATATCCGGTTTACGCCGGATGGCATGGAGCTGGGTAAGAGCGACAGCTCCCTGGTCGCCAAGCTGAGCAACGATAAGCTGGCCTTTGTGGACGGCGGGAAGGAAGTCTCGTATTTTAGCAACAGCAAACAGTACATCACCCAAGCGGAGATAACCGAAACCCTGCAGCTCGGCAAATACGCCTTTGTGCTGCGGGCAAACGGCAACCTGTCGCTGGTGTGGAAAGGATGATTGGATGGCAAGCGTAAGCAATACCTGTACCGGGTCATCCGGGAGCAAATACACGATCCGGCTATATTACAGCTTAAACAGCCAGAATATCAGCGGGAACACGTCCAATATCACGGTATACGCCACCCTGCAACGCAACGACGGCTACGCCAATTCCGCCTACAACGGCTATGAGAGCCAAAACCGCTCGGTGCTGACGGTAGCCGGGGCAAAACGGGTGGACAAAAACTTTATTTTGGATACCCGCAATAATCGAGTACAGGAGCTGTCCCGTTGGACGGGGAATATATCCCACAACGCGGATGGGACGAAAACCATCGCCTTGGCGGCCAGCTTTACGTCTTCAATGTCCTCCCTGACTGGCGGCAGCGTGTCCACCAACTGGACATTGCCCGCCATCCCCCGCGTGTCGGATTTTAATTTGATCCCGGATACGGTGGACGCCGGGCAGTTCATGAAAATCCAGGTGCTGGACAGCTCAAGGACCCTCGCCCACACGGTGACCATCACCCTGGGCAGTTACAAGCAAGTAATCGAGTATGCCCCGGGGGACGTGAGCCACGATTTCCGCCCCCCACCGGATTGGTGCAACGCCATCCCAAACGCTACATCGGCTGCCGCCACCGTGACGGTGACCACCAAAAGCGGGTCCACCGTTTTGGGCAGCAAATCCAAGACACTGACCATCCGGGTGCCGTCCATCATCGTACCGTCGGCGGGGACGCTCTCGGTCACCCGCGTGGACGGGGCCGTCCCCTCGGGCTGGGGGATCTATGTACAGGGGTACAGCAAGGCAACGGTTAAGCTGACCGGGGCGGCCGGGAGCTATGGGAGCACGATCAAATCCTATAGCTTATCCGGCGGCGGGTATTCCTCCGCGTCGTCGTCCTTTACCACCGGTGTGTTAAAGACGGCGGGGACGGTGTCCTTTACCGGCAAGGTGACCGACAGCCGGGGACGGACGGCGACAGCCACACAATCCATCACTGTGCAGGCCTATTCCCTGCCGAAGTTCGGCGCTGTCCGCGTCTACCGATGCAACGCTGCGGGGGCGGAGGATTCCACCGGCGGGTACGTGGCGATCCAAGCGTCGTACAGCTATACGTCCCTCGGGGGGAAAAACACCTGCTCCGGCAGCTACCGGCTCGCCCGTGTGGGTGGGGGCGGGAGCGCGCTCACCGGCTCGTTTGCCAGCGGGACGAAAGTGATCGTCCCTGGGGTTGACGGGGATTATTCCTGGTCCGTAACGTTGGCCTTGAAAGACGCGCTGAACACCACGACCTACAACACGGAGGTATCGACCGCCGCGACCACCATGGACTTCCTGGAAGGCGGCAAAGGGGTGGCGGTCGGCAAGGTGGCGGAAGCGGAAAACCTGCTGGACGTGGCGTTCGACGTCCGGTTTCGCGGGGAGGTGGCCTTTGACGCGCCGGCGGCGGTTTTGTCGGATCTGGGGATCGGCGACTATGTCGTGGAGACCGGCAGCAACGGCAACGGGCG
>CAMMRL010000013.1 GCA_946499275.1 uncultured Clostridia bacterium
CGCCCGCCCCCCCGACGCTATGAACCAACCCCTTTCCCGAGGGTACCAAAAAAAAGAAGAGGGGGGGGCAAAGGGAAACCCGTCCCCCCCCGCTTTTCTTTTTCCCGTACCCGCCGAGAGCCGGCGGGCAGGCCGCCGGGTATCCGCTTTACGGCAGGACGTTGCCGGCCGCACGGTAGATTTCGTACCATTCGGCCCTGGTCAGGGTGATTTCCGCCGCCCTGATGCACTCGACCAGCCGGTCGGGATTCATGGTGCCGGTCACGGGCTGCATCTTCGCCGGATGGCGGAGCAGCCAGGCCATGGCGATGGTGGTGTCCGACACCCCGTACCGCCCGGCGATATCGTTAATTTTGGCGTTCAACTCCGGATACCGGTCGCTGCCCAGAAAAACGCCTCCGAAAAAGCCGTACTGGAATGGGCTCCAGGGCTGGACGGTGATCTCGTTCAGCCGGCAGAAATCCAGCACGCCGCCGTCCCGGTTCACCGCCGCGTCGTTTTGCATATTCACGTTGAGCCCCGCGTCGATCATCGGGGTGTACGCTGCGCTGAGCTGGAGCTGGTCGGCCACCAGCGGCCGTTTCATATACTTCTGCAGCAGCTGCATCTGCATCGGGTTCTGGTTGGAAACGCCGAAATACCGCACTTTCCCCGCCGTATGGAGGGTATCGAACGCTTCGGCCACCTCCTCCGGCTCCATCAGCGCGTCGGGGCGGTGGAGGAGCAGCACGTCCAGGTAATCGGTACGCAGGCGCTTCAGGATCCCGTCCACCGAGGACAGGATATGCCCCTTGGAAAAGTCGAACATCCCGGAGCGGATGCCGCATTTGGACTGCAGGAACATCGATTCCCGCAGCCGGGGGGTCATGCCGATGGAGCGGGCGAAAATTTCCTCGCTCCTGCCCCCGCCGTAGATATCGGCGTGGTCAAAAAAATTGGCGCCGTGCTCCAGCGCGGTGCGGATCAGCGCTTCCGCTTCCCGGTCGGTTTTCGCCTCCATCCGCATGCAGCCGACGGCGACTGCCGGCACCTGCAGGCCGGATTTGCCCAGTGGTACGGTTCTCATGGCAACGACTCCCTTCGTTTTTTGTTTGTCCGTTCCCCGCCGGGCGGTGGGGAACCAATACGGAGGATGCCGTGCGGACACCCTCCGTTGGATTCAGTAAAGCGTTACCAGAGCCAAAGCCCATGCCTGGTGGTAGTCGCTTCGGTGGTCGGCGTGGTCGTTGTGGTGGTCGCCTCGGTCTTTTTGGTGTTGCTCACCCGCAGGGTCACCGTGCTGCCGGGCTCCAGGTCCTTGCCCATATCGCTGACGCTTTCCACAATATCGATGTCGTACTGGTCGGAGACGACCCGCATCTCCTCCACCTTAAAGCCGAGGGCTTCCAGGTACAGCTTGGCGTGCTCGAATTTCCAGCCCACCACGTTTGGCACCGCCGTGGTTTCCGGCCCGGCGCTGATGACCACGTAAATGGTGGTGCCACCCGCCGCCGTATTTTCCTCCGACGGGGTCTGTTCCAGGATCTCGCCCATCGGGCGGCTGCTGAATTTTAGGGAATCCAGCACGATTTTCATGCTGCCGGTGAGGTCGTCGTCCTTAATCTGATAATAATTTTTCCCGATCAAGGAGGGCACCGGGTATTCCTCCCCGGCAATCAGCGGCGAGGTGGTGGTGGTGGTGGCAACCGTCGAAGTAATCGCCGACGACGCATCGCTCGACGTGTCGTTTTTCCGAGTGAAAAGATCGGGGAACATCAAAAGCAGCACCGTACCGGCGAGAAGGAGCAGGACAATGAATACCGCCAGCACGATCAGCAGCGCATATTTCACCCGGTTATCCTTTTTCGGCGGCTCTTCCTCTTCCGGTTCCTCCTCTTCGGACACAGCGGCGGCCGCAGCCCACACTTGCGTTTGCTGCTCGTCGTCCTTGCGCATGGCGGAAACAGCCGGCGCGGTCGCCAGCTGGTCCCGAAGCTGCTGCACGCTGGCGGTCCGCTTTTCCGGGTCCACCTGCAAGGCGTTGAACAGCGCCGCGGCCACGTAATCCGGCAGTGCCTGCGCCACGTCGGTGGGCACAAACAGGTCGTTGGAATCCTTCGCCCGGCGCGAACCTTCCGGGGGCGGGTTGCCGGTCAGGGAACGAAAAATCGTCGCCGCCAAGCCGTAAACGTCGCTGCGCGGCCCCGGTTCCCCGCCGAAGGCATACTGTTCCGGCGCGGAATATCCCGAGATAAGCTGCGGGCGCACCTCGGTGCTGACCCGGCGGGCTTCCGGCAGGCGGAAACCCTTCAACCGCAGCTTCCCGTCGTTGCACACAATCAAGTTTTCCGGGGAAATCCCCAGGTGGCAGAGCCCCGCGGAATGCAGCGAGGTCAGCGAAGCGAGCAGAGGCATAAACAGCGGCCGCAGTTCTTCCCAGCGCATCCGGCCCCCCGCTACCTTGAGACGGACTTCCAGCGTGTTCCCCTCGCAGTATTCGGATACCGTGTAGGCGGTGTTGTTCTGGTCAAAAATATCGTACACCGACACAATGGCCGAAAGTTCCCGCAGGCGGGCCAGCGTACGGGCATGGCTGCGGAATTTCTCATAATACTCGCGATAGGTGTTCTCGCATCCGGCAATCACCGCAACCAACCCGTCGTTCGCCCGCTCGCACAGCGTGTCGGGGAAAAATTCCCGGATATATATCGACGATTTGAGCACCTGGTCAAAACCGAGGTACACCGCCATATCGCCGCTGGCTTCCAGCAGCCGGCCCACCAGATACCGGTCGGACAGCACCGTACGGACCGGCAGATAGGCCGGCGGGTTCTCCCCGTTTGCGGGATAGCCGCAGATGCCGCATTCCGTCCGTCCCTCCGGCAGAGGGTTCATACAGCCCATACAGAGTTTGTCTTGATTCGACATGAAGGTCACTCATTTCCTTTCGATCCGTCCGGCAGCGCCGCACGGCGAGTCTTCGGATAGAGACCTGTTGGAAACATTCCAAACTGTCTCTCCATTATCTATATAAAGACGGCGGCGCTTTCGCACCGGCCGTTTGCCTTCGCGGGTTTACCACTCTCCGGCCGCAGAACTCCAGAATAACAGCAGTATGATGGCATTGTACTGAATATGGGAAATAAAGTCAAGAAACACAACGCGATTGTAACCGCCGGTTACAAGAATGATAAATTTTCCACCGGAAAAACGCCTGTTTGCCCGCCTTCTTCCCCGGAGATCAGCGGATTTTCTGCTGGAACTTGATCTGCCGGATATCCCGACCGAGGAACGCCAGCGGCACGAAAGTGCCGATAATCCGGGAAGTGATCTGCTCCCCGTACCGCTCCATCAGCTCGTTCTGTCCCAGGTTGGTGCTGATAATGGTAGGCTTGTTCTCCAGCATACGGCTGTTGATTAGATTATACAGGCAGGATGTGTAGAACGGGCTCGAAAAATCGGAACCGAGGTCGTCCAGGATCAGCAGGTCGCAGCCGGTCATCATCTCTTCGCTGTTCCCGTCCGCGCGGCCGAAATGCTCCCTTTCCAGCTTGTGCAGGAGCATCTGCACCGGCCCGTATACCACACCGTACCCCCGCTCGATCGCCTTGCGCGCGATGGCGAGGGAAACGTGGGTTTTCCCCGTCCCGGTCGGCCCCCGCAGCAGCAGGCTGGGGGATGCCGTGTCGAAATCCTCGGCATAGCAGCGGCAGTAGGTCAGGATTTCCTTCATCCGCACGCGGGGGACAACCCCGGTCCGGGGATCGGGCGCATCGGGATAGTAGTCCAACTTCAAGCTGTCGAAATCCGCCGCCTGCATAGAGCCGGAATAGCTCAGGCGGCGGTACGCTTCCTCCCGGAGCAAGGCACGGAAGCAGTCGCAGACATGGCCGTTGACATAGCCGGTATCCTCGCAACAGGGGCAATGGTAGCGCGGCTCAAAGTCGGCCTGCCCGGCCCCTTCTTGCGCCAGGATGGCCGCCAGTTCCGCCTGCAGCGCAAGATTCTGCGTCTTGATCTTCTCCACGGCGGCGTCCACATCCCGGCCGTCAAGCACCGCCCGCGCCACCTGAATGGCGGAACGGGCCATCTCCTGTTCGATTTCCCGCGCGCGGGGATGCCGTTCCACCACCCGCTCATGCAGGGCGGCCGCGCGGGAACGCGCGTCGGCGCGGCGCTTTTCCAGCGCCGCCATCGCGGCATCGTATACTTCCCGGCTGTATCCCATGGCTTTCCCCTTTCCGTCGGATTTTCATCCGGCAACCTGTTTTATCCTGAAACGGTTATGGCTCTTTTTTATAAACCGGCGTGTATTCGGACACCATCGATTCGTAGGCGTCCAGGTCGAAGGACGTTTCCTTGGCAGGCTTCCCTTTGCGCTTGCCCGCCTTCTTTTCCTGTTCCGCCAGGGCCTTTTCCACCGTGTCCACACCGTCCATCCGCCAATGCTCCAGAATTTTATCCATATACGAGCTGTTGAACTTCCCGGTCGCTTCCCGGCACCGTTCATACGCTAAGCGGAGCAGCCCCTCGTTGACCTGCCAGTCGTACACCCAGCGCTCCGCCGCGTCCGACTGGGCGACGGTCGGGGACTGCGTGATCCCCAGCAGCGCGCTCACCGTTCCCCACGCCTGTTTACGACGCTCCAGAGAGCAAAGGTACTGCTCCGCGGCGGCGATGGTGGTAATCTCCCGGTCGGCCCAGTCCAGCGCCACTTTTTCAATATACCGCATGTGGTACTTCCCCTCGGCGACCGCGTACTCGATCACCATCAGGATCACTTCCACCGGCAGCCCGGCGGTATCGTACAAATACAACAGGGTTTCCATATCCCCCTGGGATACCGGCCGCCCCAGCCGGGCGGAAGCGGTTTCCAAAAGATATGCGAACTCCCCGCTCTCCTTCTGCCGGGCGATGACTTCCTTCATCGAAGGCTTCACCGGTTTGGGACGCGCCGCTGCGGGCGGTTTATCCTCCGGTCGGGAAGCCGGGACCGCCGGGCTGAACAGAACAGGCGCCTTTTCGGGCAGCGGCATCCCCGCCGGAAGAAAAATCCCCGTGGCGAACCAATACTGCAGCGCGTCGCTGCAGTCCGCAGGGGAAAGCCCGATCGCTGTGGAACAGCGCACGGGATCAAAGATTCCTTTTCCCTCCCTCAGCATCCACAGCAGCACCTTAAGCTGGGCCGAACCGGCCATTTTGATATGGTCGTCCACCACCGCGGCGGGGACGGCGAAAACCTCCCCCAATACAGCGGGGTTCCATTGATACTCCATTGCGGGCAAAACCATCGCGCCTTTCTTTTCCTTCGGCCTGTCTATGCCGGCAATACCGCCGGCCGCTTCCTTCATAAACCGCTGGGGAACCCCCGGCGGCACGGCTTTTACCATGCTTATAGCTTACACTCAAGACAGGGCGAGCCTACTTTCTCCTCTGTTAACCCTATTATTATATCGAATTTCCCGCCCGGGGACAACTCTTTTTTATCGGAGGACTTCCATTTGTGCGCTTGCCCCGGAAGGAAATTTATGGTATAGTTATAGCAGAATCTTTACACAATTTTTCGTATTTTTATTGCTTAATCGTTACTATTTGTATATTTTATTTAGATTTATACGAATCTCTGGAGGTTTCACCCTATGTCCACTCCTTTTTCCACTTATCTGGGTGGCAACCCGCTGATCGCCGCCGCCAAAAACGACGAGGGGCTGGAACGCGCCCTGCGTTCCGAATGCGCCGCCGTCTTTCTGCTGTACGGTGACATCTGCACTGTCCCCGGCCTGGCCGAACAGGTTGCAAAAGCGGGGAAAACCGCTTTCATCCACGCCGACCTGATCGACGGGCTGGCGGCGCGGGACGTGGCGGCGGATTATATCCGCAAAGCGACCAGGGCGCAAGGGGTCATTTCCACAAAACCGCCGGTGATCCGCCGCGCGCGGGAACTGGGGCTTTGCGCGGTACAGCGCTTTTTCGTGATCGACTCCATGGCGCTGGAAAACCTGCGCCGCCAGCTTGAGCACACCCGGCCCGACGTGATCGAAATTCTGCCGGGCGTGATGCCGAAAATCCTGCGTCGGATCGTCTCCTTCACTCGGATCCCGCTGATCGCGGGCGGGTTGATCGGGGATAAGGAGGACATTCTTGCGGCGCTGGATGCAGGGGCTGCGGCCATCTCCTCCACCAACCCGGCAATCTGGTTTTTATAATTTTTATAACGCTATTTTAAACCGGCTTTTAGCCGCGGAAAGGACGGGATTTCCCATGCATCCCTCTCCGGAGAAACGGTACCTTCTCGCGCTTGACCAGGGCACCACCAGCTCTCGCGCCATCCTGTTCGACACCCTTCCCGGGGAAAACGGCGGCGGGTTGCGGATTGTCGCCGCCGCGCAGAAGGAATTCACCCAGATCTACCCCCAGGCCGGCTATGTAGAACACGATGCGGAGGAAATCATCGGCTCCCAGACCGAGGTGATGAACCGTGCATTGCGGGAAAGCGGGGTTTCCGCGGCGGAAATCGCCGCCATCGGCATTACCAACCAGCGGGAAACCACCGTAGTGTGGGACAAAAAGACCGGCCGGCCGATTTACAACGCCATTGTCTGGCAGTGCCGGCGGACCGCCCCGCAATGCGAAACCATGATCGCGGACGGCTGCGAAAACTATGTGCGGGACAATACCGGGCTGCGGATCGACGCCTACTTTTCCGCGACCAAGGTGAAATGGCTGCTCGACAATATCCCCGGCGCGCGTGAACGCGCCAAAAACGGGGAGCTGCTTTTCGGCACGGTGGATACCTGGCTGATCTGGCGGCTGACGGGCGGAAAGATCCACGCCACCGACTATACCAACGCCTCCCGCACCATGCTGTACAACATCCGCACCATGGACTGGGACGACAACATCCTGTACGAACTGGACATCCCCCGCTGCATGCTACCTCAGGTGGTCCCCTCCTCCCATATATACGGGACTACCCGGCTGGAAGGGGTGGATATCCCGATCGCGTCGGCGGTGGGGGACCAGCAGGCGGCCCTGTTCGGGCAGGCCTGCTTCGAAACGGGGGACGTCAAGAACACCTACGGCACCGGCTGCTTCCTGCTGATGAATATCGGGAAATCCATGCGAGTCAGCGAACAGGGGATGCTGACCACCCTTTCCGCCGGATCCCGGCCGGGAAAACCGGAGTATGTGATGGAAGGCAGCGTCTTTGTCGGGGGTGCCATCATCCAGTGGCTGAGGGACGAACTGGGGCTGATTACCAGCGCGGCGGAAAGCGAATTCTTCGCCACCCAGGTACCGGATAATGGCGGCGTAGTGGTAGTCCCCGCCTTCACCGGCTTAGGAGCCCCTCACTGGGACATGTACGCCCGCGGCGCGATTTTCGGGCTGACCCGGGGCGCAGGGCGCAACCATCTGGTGCGGGCCTCGCTGGAATCCATCGCCTTCCAGTCCCGCGACGTGGTGGACGCCATCACCGCCGACACCGGCATCCCGATCCGGACGCTGAAAGTGGACGGCGGGGCCAGCGCCAACAATTTCCTGATGCAGTTCCAGGCGGATATCCTTGGCCGAGAGGTAGTCCGCCCTTCCATCCGGGAAACCACCGCCCTGGGCGCGGCTTATCTGGCGGGGCTTGCCTGCGGCATATGGGAAAGCGCAGAGCAGATCAAAGGCCAATGGACGCTGGAACGCCGCTTCGTCCCCGCGATGGAACGGGAAGAGCGCACCGCCCTGCTCCACCGCTGGCACCGCGGGGTGGAACGCTGCCGTGGCTGGCAGGAATAAGGCGCTATTAGGATGCACAAGCGGTCTCGGTCGGATTGGCCGTCCCGCCCGACAGCGATACATACAGGGGAATTCCAAAAGCATACGGATAGTTAAGCCGTCAACCGGCAAGGTAAAGACCATCGCCCATCCGCGGGTTCCGTCGCCTGCGGCGTCCTTTTCCCGGACGCCTGCCTATGGGTGCGGGGCTCCGCTGTATCTGTAAACCATACGTTGAAATGAGAAAGGAGCGGTCCGGTATGTTGAGCGAGACACCCTTGCTGCTGTTGGACAACAGCACCATGAATTCCGTCGTCAATCAGGGGGAATTCAAATCCACCAACCTCTCGTTTGAGGAGGCCACGGCTATCCTGGAAATGCACGGGGACGACGTGCTGCAATGTTTCTCGGATTTCAGCCTGGAAAGCATCATCTTCCCCACCATCGGCATTGCGGATAAGCAATATGTCCACAAACATATCCGCAATATGCGGCCCGGGCAGGACGCCATCGTATTCAAGCTGTATATCGCCCCTTCCGAAACCCAGCCGGTGATCCATGTGGAAGGGGTCGAAGCCAAAAAGATCCAAAACGTGTACGCCTATTGCCAATTCCTGTCCCGTGTAAAATAACCACATCCGCAAAACCGCCCCGATCCCGGCTATGCCGGCTCCGGGGCGGTTTTTTTATCGCTTTGCCGCGCGGTACACGCCGTCCCGGCCGGGATGGTGGCCCGCTGAGGGAAAGCCACTGTACAGACGTTTCCTCTGTTATACGTGGGGCTTCCAGCCGGTTTCCGTTTCGTGCCGGCGGGGCCGCTCCATCAGCCGGGCGATCGCTTCCCTCGGCTCCTGCCCCCGATAGCAGACGGCGTAGCACTGTTCGGTAATCGGCATCTCCACGCCCATCAACTGCGCCAACTCCCAGCCGGACCGGGCGGCGTGATATCCTTCCACTGTGCCGACCTGGCGGACCGCTTCCTCCGGTGAGCGCCCCTGCCCAATCAGGATGCCTGCCCGGCGGTTCCGGGAATGGAGGGACCCGCAGGTCACAATCAGGTCGCCCATGCCAGAAAGGCCGGCAAAGGTATCCGCCCGCGCCCCCATCGCCAGGCCGAGCCGGGCGATTTCCGCTAGCCCGCGGGTCATCAACGCCGCCTTGGTGTTGTCCCCCACCTCCAGCCCGTCGCAGACGCCGGCCGCCAGGGCGATGACGTTTTTGAGCGCGCCGCCCAATTCCACCCCGGTGGTATCGTCGCTAGCGTACACCCGAAAACGGGGATTCATCAGCAGTTCCTGCACCTCTTCCGCCGTGTCGATATCCTCCGAAGCGCTGATAACCGAGGTCGGCACACCCCGCGCCACCTCTTCGGCGTGGGAAGGCCCGGATAGCGCGGCCACCCGCGCCTGGGGCAGCGCTTCGGCAATCACCTGCGTAAAGCGGCGGTGGGTGCCCGTCTCCAACCCTTTTCCCGCGTTGGCTAACAGCGTCCCCGGCGCCAGCAGGGGCCGCAGCTTCGCCGCCGTATCCGCAATGGCGAAAGACGGCACGGCGAGGATGACCAGCTTCGCCCCCTGCACGCAGGACAGGTCGTCGGTCAGCCGGATGGTCGGCGGGACCGGGACCCCGGGCAGAAGCTTCCGATGTTCGTCAAACCGCCGAATTTCCGCGACCTCTTCCTGAAAAGGGGACCAGAGGGCAACCCGGTGCCCGTACCGGTCCGCCATGATCGCCAGCGCCGTCCCCCAGCCTCCGGCGCCCAAAACCGCAATGGATGCCTGTTCCGCCATAGATATACCCCTTTCCGTAATAGATGCGGGAAAGCGGCGAACAAACGCCGCCGCTTTCCCTCAGAGCCTTTACCCTTCATCGCTTTTTCGCACACCTTGGATTACTCTTTTTTATCCTTTTTCCCAAACGAAAGCTTGCTTTCCGTCCCCTGGACAATCCGCTTTATATTCGGGATATGCTTGCATACCAGAATCACTGCGATGAACACCGTCATCAAGGTGCAGAACACCGTATCCGACAACCGGTTGTGATCCACCAGCGCGCTGAACAGGTATGTAAAAAAAGGCAGCGCTACCGCCGCGCAGACGGAACCGAGCGACACCATCCGGAACAGCAAAACCACTATGATAAATATTCCTAGGCATACCAGCGCCGCCCTCCAGTCAAGGATCAGCATCATCCCCAGGCTGGTCAGCACCCCTTTTCCCCCGCGGAAGCCGAAATACAGCGGCTTGAGATGCCCGATAATACAAAACAGCCCCGCGAGGTACGCGCCGATCAGCGCGATATTCGCCGTACTGTTCGCCGCAAATTCCGCGTTCATCGTCTCCATCAGCCAGCGGCCGAACAACACCGCCGCAATGCTTTTCAGCAGGGCGCCCGCCGTGGTAAGGATCGCCGGCAACGGCCCTTGGGACCGCAGCACGTTGGTCGCCCCCGCGTTGCCGCTCCCGCTGTCCCGGATATCCGAATGGGAAAAAATCCGGGTAACGATGATCGCAAAGCTGATACTGCCCAAAAGGTAGGCGCAAAGCGCCGTCAGCAGCAGCGAAGGCCAGCAGGCTGAAAAAAATTCAATATACTCCGAAAGCATTCCGCAAATCGCCCTTTCTCATGAACGGTATGTGCCGCTGTCCCTTCCGGGCGCGGCGGAAAAACGCCGGTTCACGCATATGGTATTATACCACAGCCCAGCAGAGAAATCTCCCCGAAATTTCCCGTTTTATTTTCCCCCGGTTTCGCCCCGCTCCCGGATGACGAACCGCACCGGCGTCCCTTCCAGGCCGAACGTTTCCCGAATCTGGTTTTCCAGATACCGCTGGTAGGAAAAATGGAACAGGTCCGCCCGGTTGACAAAGCAGACGAACGTGGGCGGCTTGATAGACGCCTGGGTCATATAATAAATCCGCAGGCGGCGGCCCTTGTCGGTCGGCGGCTGAACCCGGGCGGTCGCAGCGGCGAGTACGTCGTTGAGCATGCCGGTCGAAATCCGCATGGCGTTCTGCTGGGATACATACTTGATCAGTTCGAACAGCCGGTCGATCCGCTGCCCCGTTTTAGCCGAGATAAAGATAAGCGGCGCGTACGACATGAAGGAAAAGTCGTTCATCAGCTTTTTCCGCATGCTGTCCATAGTTTTGCCGTCTTTGGCCACCGCGTCCCATTTGTTGACAGCGATGATGCAGGCTTTCCCCTGCTCATGCGCGATGCCGGCCACCTTGCTGTCCTGTTCGGTAAAGCCCTCGGTCGCATCGATCATGATCACGCAGACATCCGCCCGCTCCACCGCCATCTGGGCGCGGAGTACACTGTACTTTTCAATCGCGTCGTCCACCCGGCTGCGGCGGCGGAGCCCCGCGGTATCGATAAAGATAAAGTCGCCGTGCTGGTTATGCACCGGGGTGTCGATCGCGTCGCGGGTGGTGCCGGCGATATCCGATACGATCGCCCGCTCCTCCCCCGCAATCCGGTTGACCAGGGAGGATTTGCCCGCGTTCGGCTTGCCGATTACCGCGACCTTAATGACCTCGGTTTCCTCATCCTCTTCCTCGTCGGGGGGGAGGTGGGCACACACCGCGTCCAGCAGGTCGCCGGTCCCATGGCCGTGCACCGAAGACACCGGGATGGGATCGCCCAGCCCGAGGTTGTAAAATTCATAAAACTCGGGAGACGGGTTGCCCACGGCGTCGCATTTGTTGACGCAGAGCACCACCGGCTTCCCGCTTTTCTGCAGCATCACGGCCACATCCGCGTCGTTAGCGGTCACGCCGGCACGCAGGTCGGTCACCAGCACGATCACGTCCGCCTGCTCGATCGCGAGCTGGGCCTGCCGCCGCATCTGGGACAGGATTACATCGTCCGAATGCGGCTCGATCCCGCCGGTGTCCGCTAGCATAAAGCGGCGGCCGCACCATTCGCACTCGGCAAAAATGCGGTCCCTCGTCACCCCCGGCGTATCCTTGACAATGGACAGCCGTTGACCGATTAATTTGTTAAAAAGCGTCGATTTCCCCACGTTGGGGCGTCCCACAACCGCTACGACCGGCCGCGCCATACGTCTCACCATCCTATTCTATTTCCTCACGGCGACCGGCATGCCGGTACACACGGGTTTCCTACCAATCATTTTACAAAAGGAGTGCGTCCAGCAGCGCGTCCCCGTCTACAGGGGAAACTATCAGTTTCACTCCCAGTTCCCTTTCCACATCTTCGCGGGATACATCGTCCAGGAAAACGTCCCCTTCGTGCCGCAGCATCACTTCCGGGATGACCAGGTACTCCCCGGTTTTCCCCCGAAGCTGCCGGATCAGGTCGCCCCCAGTCACCAACCCTGCCACGGTAATGGTCTCTCCGAAAAATTCGTTGCGTACCGCCTGCACGTCCGCCCGGATTTCCGGCCAGCGTGCTTTCGCCTGCCCGATCAATTCCGTCATCAGCGGGAAGGCGGCTACGCCGGTGGCAAAGGTGAGCTGGCTGCCCTTAGGGATGTCCCGGCATTCCTCCATTGCTTCCTGGAACTGGGACTTGAGCAGCGCAGTCATCCCCACCCCGTTTTCAAGCTGGGAAAACTCGCCGTAATACGTCTCATCCTCCGGAACCGGCAGTCCGGCCTGGAGATAAAATTCATCCGCCGGGTAAAACACCCGGTTCCCGTGCGCGGCGAGCATCCGGTCCCCGAACGCTTCCATCTGCCGGACCACGGCGGCGGCTTCCTCTTTGGTATACATCCGCAGGGCGGGCAACCCCTCGCGGTGTCTGGTCAGACCCACCGGCACCGCCGCGACGCTTTCCACCGCCGGGATCAGCGCGGCGAGATCTTCCATCGTCCGGGCCAATTCCTCCCCGTCGTTGATCCCGGGGCAGAGCACGAGCTGGCATTCCATTTTGATCCCCGCCGCCGCGAACCGCCGCAGGATATCCAGGCAGTCCCCGGCGAAACGGTTGTGCATCATCCGACAGCGGAGGTCGGGGTTGGTGGTATGCACCGATACGTTGATCGGGCTGATATGCATGGCGATAATCCGTTCGATTTCGTGCTCGCTCAGATTGGTCAGCGTAATGTAGTTGCCGAACAGGAAAGAAAGACGGGAGTCGTCGTCCTTAAAATACAGGGATTTCCGCATCCCAGGCGGCAGCTGGTCGATAAAGCAGAAGATGCAGTTGTTGCGGCAGGCGTGCTGGGAATCCATCAGATAGGTGGCGAATTCCAGCCCCGGTTCCTCCTCGGCCCGCTTGTGCAGGCGGAGGATTCGCTTTTTCCCATCCCGCGAAAGGGTGAGCGTCAGCGCCGCTTCGTTCATATAGAAGCGATAGTCCAATACATCTTCAATTTCGTGCCCGTTCATCCGCAGCAGTTCGTCCCCCGCCCGGATGCCGCGCCGTGCCGCCGGGCTTCCCGCGGTCACGCCAGTGATGAGTACGCCCATCCCGATTCCTTTCCCGGCGCTTCCGCCGTTTTTTGATAGATCCGCCGTTTTGGCCGTATCCTGCCGCCGAGACTTATAAAAGGCCGTCTCACGGCGGGAACCGCCGGACGATTTTGCACACGCCCTTTTATGGTCGGCATTTTCCGCCGGATTATACCGCTGGAGAGCCGTGAAACATCGGCGGGCAAAGCAGGCCGGGCCTTACCGCCTGTTCCGTCCGCCGGCAAAACCGCCGCATACAAAAATAGAGAAGGATCGCTCCCTCTCTACTTTCCGTTTGCCGCATGCCGTAAGGTTGGAAAAACCGGGCTCTTACGCATCCTTCTTAACAATCTGCCGGCCGTTGTAATAGCCGCAATTGCCGCAGAGACGGTGCGGGCGCTTATACTCGCCGCACTGCGGGCACTTCATGAGCGCCGGAGCCTCCAGCTTCCAAACATTGGAACGCCGCTTGTCGCGTCGGGCCTTGGATGTTTTTCTCTTGGGTACCGCCATCGTCAGCACCTCCTTAGCACTGGTGATCGGAGAGGGTTTACCCGAAATAAACGCCTCGTCCTAGACTAGAGGTTGAGGGTGGATGTTCCACCCCCGCTCAGTTCATAAGCTGTCTCAAAACCTCAAGACGGGGGTCGATTGTGTCACTACGGCAACCGCACAGCCCCTCATTGAGATTTTTGCCGCATTTTGGGCACAGCCCGCGGCAGTCTTTCCGGCAGAGGTTTTTCGACGGCAGGTTGAGGATCAACTCCTCTTCCACCAGTTCATCCAGCGGAAGCTGATAATCGTTCAGCAGCAGATACTCGTCGTTTTCCTCGTTGTTCAGCGACGCGACCAGGACGCGTTCCACCGGCACCTCCATCGAATGAACGAAGGCGGTCAGGCAGCGGTCGCAGTTCCCGTGGATCTGTGTGGAAATCGTCATGCGGAGCGTAACGATATCCGCCGACACGGTTACTTCCCCTTTCACCCTCACTGGGCTTTGAAAGGGGTGCGCGTTCTGGTATTCCAGCCCGGAAAAGTCCATCTCACAATCTATGGGCAAAGAATCCCTTTCACCCATAAACAGCGGTTTTAACTGGTAAAGCATACTCCACCTCAAGTGTCACGCCAAATATTATACCGAGTCGCACCGGGGTTGTCAAGAATATTCTTGGCAAGAAACCGTTCTGTTTCCTTTATTTTCGCATTTTCCCCCGTTTTCGCCCCGGTTTTCCGGGTTTTTCCTCGTTTTGTATAAAAACGGAACCGTGAAAAACGGCTTTTCTGCGGTCAATGGTTCCCGGGAGGCCCGTCGATGGCTTCCACCGGCACATAGGGCTGCGCCGGCGCATCCCCGATATCCCGGCTGATAACCATCGGCGTCAGCTCGTCATCCTGCCCGGCGGGATTGTCGCGGATCAGTTCCGCCACAAATTCGGCGGGCTTGTCCATCAGCGAAGGGGCGCGCCCGAGCACCTCCACGTTGATGTCATTGGCGTCCACCACCGCGCAGGCGACCCCAAGCGCCGCTTCGATGTCGGCGCACACCTTGTCCGGTTCCTTCGGGTTGAGCACGGCGAGGGTATGGTAGGTTTCGAACGCCGAATGGCTGTAAAACCCGTCGATCCCCGACACGTCCTGCCCCACGATGGTGTAAAACACGCCCCGCTTGCCGAACAGGCGGCAGACCGCGCCGCAAAAACTGGCCCAAAGGATCAGCGGCAGCCCCTTCATATTGATGGCGAGCTGGAGCTTGTACGGCTCGTCCATCCCAATGCCGTTGACGTTGTGGGTGGCGAATTTGGAGAGGAATTTAGCCCAGAAGCCCACCTTGACGTCCTTCATCTCCACGGTGTTGTTCTGGCACATCGAAACCACCTTTTCGCTGATGGTCACGATATCGCCCGGTTTATATAAGGGGGCCACATACCGGCGGACAACCTCCACATAATCTTCGCCACGTTCGATAAAATGGGTTTGCACGGCATATCGCTCATACCGCGCGCCCTCCACCTCCCGTACGCCGCGGATAAAGTAGGTGACGCCGTTTTCCTCCCGCTTATTTTCCGACCGGTTGAGATTGCCTTCATACCAAATAGCCATGTGCCGCCCTCCTGCGTGCGAAACGGCGGCGGGAGCCTTGGCCCCCGCCGCGTCCAAACCTATACAAAGCCGTAGTTGCGCGCCGCTTATTCCTGCGCAAAGGCCGCGATCCGTTCCGGGATCTCGCTCTTGTCGGCGGAGACCGACAGGACCATGCGGGTTTCGGTTTTCGTGGAAAGCGCGCCCAGCTTCTCCACGAAATCCGCGAGTTTCTCCAGGTCGCTGCCGCCGATCTTCCGGGTGGAATCCACGAAAACGTCGGTGATGTCGTAATTGCCCGCGCACATGCCGGAAATGAAACCGTACAATGCCTCGAACCCTTTGACTCCATACTCGTCCGCCACAACCAGGCGCGCCTTGGAATTGACGTCGTAAATCAGGATGCCGTCCTTTTCCACGAACACTACGTTGCCCTTCGATTCCGCCGTGGCGGCGTTGCACATGTCGATCAGGCGTTTGGTTTTGCCGGAACCCTTTTTCCCGAGGATTAAAGTAACCATTTTCATTTCCTCCTAATAGATAGTATATCCGCAAAGGCGGGTTTTACCCACAAACGCGATATTTCCGCTCTCCGGGCGAAGGCGCAGGGCCGGATTTACCGGCCGAGCCGCTGCTCCAGCGCCGCTTTTTCGTCCTCGTAGCCGGGCTTGCCCAGCAGCGCGAACATGTTCTTTTTATAGCTTTCCACTCCCGGCTGGTCAAACGGGTTGACACCCAGCAGATAGCCGGAAATCGCGCAGGCCTTTTCAAAGAAATAGATCAGGTAGCCGAGCGCCGTCTCCGACACGTCGGGGACGTGGATGACCAGGCTGGGGGTGCCGCCGTCGCTGTGGGCGAGGACGGTGCCTTCAAACGCCTTTTTGTTCACGTAATCCATCGTCTTGCCGGTCAGGAAGTTCAGGCCGTCCACATTTTCCGGGTCTTCCTTAATCGTCAGTTCCTTGCGGGCTTTGTCAATCAGCACCACGGTTTCGAACAGGACGTTCGACCCGTCCTGGATAAACTGGCCGAGGGAATGCAGGTCGGTCGAGAAGATGGCGGACGCCGGGAACAGGCCCTTGCCGTCCTTGCCTTCGCTTTCGCCGTAAAGCTGCTTCCACCATTCCGCCATCATCTGATAGCACGGTTCGTAGCTCACCATCATCTCCACCGCGCGTCCCTTGCGGTGCAGGATATTGCGGGCGGCGGCGTAACGGTAGCAGTCGTTTTTCTCCACATCCGGGTCGCACAGCGCCTTCTGCGCTTCGGCGGCGCCGGCCATCAGCGCTTCGATATCGCAGCCCGCCACCGCGATGGGGAGCAGTCCCACCGCCGTGAGCACCGAGAAGCGGCCGCCCACGTCGTCCGGGACGACAAAGGTTTCATACCCTTCCCGGTCGGCAAGCCCCTTCAGGGTACCGCGCGCCTTGTCGGTGGTTACATAAATCCGCTTTTTCGCGGCTTCCGCGCCGATGGTGCGCTCCAGGTAATCGCGGAATACGCGGAACGCGATCGCCGGTTCGGTCGTGGTGCCGGATTTGGAGATCACATTGACCGACACCCGGCGGCCTTCGCAGATTTCGAGCAGTTCGCTGAGCGCGGTGGAACTGATGTTGTTGCCGGTGAAATATACGTCGGGGGTATTCTTGCGCTTGGCGTTGTACCGCTCTGACTTCAAAAACTCAATCGCCGCGCGGGCGCCGAGATAGGAACCGCCGATCCCGATCACGATAAATACGTCCGTGTCCTTGCGGATCCGGGCAGCGGCGGCCTGGATGCGGGCGAATTCTTCTTTATCATAGTCGGTGGGCAGATTCAGCCAGCCCAGAAAGTCGTTTCCAAGCCCCGTGCCGTCGTGCAGCATTTCATGTACGGCGGTAATCTGCGGCTGCAGAGCGCCCAATTCATGCGGGCGGACAAAGCCGTCCAGATAACGGGTATCCAAAGTAACAGACATGTTCCATCATCCTTTCCTTATCGGGGGTCAACCATAAGCGCCGGCTGTGAGCGGCGGCGGCTTATCTGCTTACATTTTACAATACTTGGCTCTGATTTGCAACCTTAATCGTGAACCATTCACGAAATATTTACCGTTTTCTCCCGGCAATACACCGGGAAAGGCGGCGGCGTGTTGATCACTGCGGAAAAGCCGCCCAGGTTCGGGGAAAACCGTCCCGTTTTAATACCGTTTTCCGGGTTTACAGCGCCGTTTCGACACCGTACACCGCAAGAGACCCCACGCCGTCTGCCCGGGCGGTTCCCGTCCAAGCAGAGACGAGCCACGGTTCCTTCCTCCCTCTGGGGCGGAAAAACAGGCCGCGCGGGTCCGCCCGCTGAACCTTCAGCAGGGACAGACCCGCGCATAATGCTCTTTTTAAGGCGACGGTATCGGATCTTTGTCGACCCGATTCCGCTTAAGCGATCAGCGCACGGAAAATCCGGGCGAACGCCTGCTTGATTCCCAACTTCTCCACGGCGCGGGCGGCATATACGTCGTATTCGGCCAGTACGCTGCCGTCCATCGACAAAGTGAGCTTTCCGATAATCTGCCGTTCAAAAACCGGCGCTTCCAGGTCCTGCGCTAGCTCGAAGGATTGGGTGATCGCCTTTTCCTGTCCCTTTTTGATCAGCAGGGACTTTAAAGCGTCCATCTGCGGCTGCACGGTGGATTCCACACCCCGCAGCACCTTCACTGGGGACAAGGCGGCTTCGTCAACCGTGGGAGTATACACGGCATAATTGGCAAACCCGTAATCCAGCATCTTCCGTGCGCCGCCGAACCGTTCGTCGGTGGTAGTGCAGCCAAGGATGACCGCGCATAGGCTCATCCCGTCCCGCTGGGCGGTGGCGGAAAGGCAGTGGCCGGCCTTACTGGTGGTGCCGGTTTTCAGCCCGGTCGCGCCCGAGTAATGGCGGACCAGCTTGTTGGTGTTGACCAGCTGAGATTTGCCGTCCCGCAGGGTATCCATCCAAATGGTGGTGTACTCGGTGATTTTCGGATGCTTCATCAGTTCCCGGGACATCAGCGCCACGTCGTAGGCGGAGGAATACGCCGCTTCGTCCAATCCACAGCAGTCGGTGAACAGGGTATCCTTCATCCCCAGTTCCGCCGCCCGTTCGTTCATTCGGGCGACAAATCCCTCTTCCGACCCGCTGATCTGCTCCGCCATCATGGCGCAGGCGTCGTTGGCCGACACCACCGCAATGGCCTTGAGCAGCTCGTGAACGGTCATGGTTTCCCCTTCCTCCAGCCAGATCTGCGACCCGCCCATGGACGCCGCGTGAGCGGAACAAGTAACAGGGGTTTCATACGTGAGTTTCCCCTCGTCAACCGCTTCCATGATCAGCAGCAGGGTCATCACCTTGGTAACCGAAGCGATCGGCAGCTTTTCGTGCGGGTTCTTTTCAAACAGCACCTGCCCGCTGGACATTTCAATCAGTATCGCGGATTTACCCCCAACCTCCAGCGCCGCGGCTTCGGTGGGCACCACACCGTCCGACGATGCCCAGGCCGGCACTTCCTCGCTGGTCGCCTGCGCCTGGGTTTCCCCCGATTCCGTGTCGATAATCACGGAGGGCGCTCCCTCCGCCCAGGCGGGCAGGCCACCCGCCGTCAACGTTATGGCGGCGCAAAGCAGCCCGGCCAGCCACCGCTTTCCCCGTTTCATTCCCATATCCCTTCACCCTTTCCTTCCATCGGATACCGCTTTACTGCCACTATATGCGCGGGGAAGGGGAATTATGGCTGAAAATCCGGTGAATTGCACGCTTCCGCCGCCAAGATGCGGGAGACGCCGCGGAAAAAGCAACCGTCTTTTTAGCGAGTATTGCAAAAGCTCCCGGATCCGATGTATACTTATGGTGTATATATTCGTTTCCAAACTGTCCAACGCTGTGAATGGAGGGATAAGGCATGCGCATAGCGGATGCAGTAATCAAAAACAAGCTGAAAAACGTGTACTTCCTTTGGGGCAGGGGCAAAACGACCATCGCCAATCGGCTTCGCGAAAAATACGGTTTTTTTATTTATAGTACCGATGAAAGCCGCGGCCGGCACATGGCGGACGCAACCCCGGAAAACCAACCGTATATGTGCCGGGATTTCGAAAAAGAATATGGGGTAAGCAGTTTTTGGGAACTGCCTGCCGAAGTGATCGCCGAACGGGAAACGCATTTTGTGGAGGAAATGACCCCCATGATTGTCGCCGATTTGATCGCGCTTTCCCCGCAACACCGCGTCGTCATTTGCGAAGGCGACATTGATTATGAAGCGGTGGCGCCGATCGCCTCACATATGGTCCATCTGCGCAACGGCGGTACAAAATTCGATTGGTTTAACCGGCCAGACCATCGGGATCTCCAGGAGATAGAAGCGCGCACCGATTTGACCAAAGAAGAGAAAGCCCGGATAATCGAAAACGCTTACCAGGCTGTAGCGATTGACGAAAGCTCCTTGCCCGAATGGGTCACTCGCCTTGAAATAAAAAACATCGACTGGAACGACCATACCAGTATAGAACAGACCGTGCAGGAAGTAGAAGATTATTTTCATTTCTTCGCGGATACCAAAGGAACCCCATAAAGTGCCGGGATATAATCCCCCCTGTTGCCGGATGTTAATGCCGCGGAATACGCCGGCCTTGTGGAAGCCGGTGCGTAATCATTGCGTTCGCCCTATCCGGCTCCCTTTTAAAGCCGGGACGTCCAACCCGGCCGCTGCTTTTCCGGCGCGGCATCGTCTTCCCTATCGCCCAAACCGCCGGATCAACTCCGTCCAATCGTGGGTCCGCCAATGCCCGCAGGTTGGCGGATCGGCCCGCTGCATGGATTCTAAATCGGGATGCCGCCTGTCCGTCATGCCAACGGGGAAAAGGCGGCCTATAGGGTACAACGATGGGGATTCTTCACCGCATACTTGATATTCCGACGAAAAAAGGGCTGTCGGTTTCGACAGCCCTTTCCGGATACTTCCTTCCTAACGGACAATAAACGATTCCATTTTGGTCACAAACTCATCATCCGGTTCGCAGTCCGCCTGCAGCTCCACCGGTTTGGAAAGATCCAGGCTGAACAGCCCCATGATCGACTTCCCGTCGACGACATAGCGCCCCGATACCAAGTCCACATCAAACGGCACGCTGTTACAAATATTGACGAACTTCTTCGCATCCACGACCGTGTCGAACCGTACCATCGCCTTATACATTCGGTGATCCTCCCTTCCGCCGGGCGCTGACTATGGAGCGGGGTGAAGCGCCCGTTGTTCGGGGTTATTATACCCCCGTTCCCGCAAAAAAGTCAACTTCCCGTTTCCACGAACAATGTGTTGAAATCGGGGCTTCTTTTCAGTATAATGATGAGACAGGTGTTTGCCTTACCACCTGTGCATACCTTATATCTCTTTATCTTGACTCTTTCCGGCAGGAGGAATCGGACGCCGTATGACCGTTTATTTTCACACCTTAGGCTGTAAAGTCAATCAATACGAAACGCAGGCCATGCGGGCGCTGATGGAAGCCGAAGGCTACGCCACCTCCGAGGAGCTGTTTTCCGGCCAGCCGGAAGAACGGGCGGCGATGCAAGATATTGCCATTGTTATCAATTCCTGCACCGTGACGGGCGAAAGCGACAGGAAACTACGGCAGCTCCTCCGCCGTTGCCGGCGGGAATACCCGCACGCGGTGCTGGTACTCACCGGCTGCATGCCCCAGGCCTTCCCCGAAGCGGCGGAGAGCTTTACCGAAGCGGATATTGTGCTGGGCAACGCTTCCCGGCGGGCTCTCCCGCGGTATTTCCACGATTTCCTCACCCGCGGGGTACGGATTGTGGACATCGCCGAACACAGCCGGCAGTTTGAAAGCCTGGCGATTGACGACTTTCAGGGCCGCACCCGCGCGTTTGTGAAAATTGAAGACGGGTGCAACCGCTTCTGCTCCTACTGCATCATCCCCTATGCACGGGGACGGGTCCGCTCCAAGCCGCTGGACGAACTGAGGGACGAGCTGCAGGCGCTCGCGCGAAAGGGATACGCGGAGGTGGTGCTGGTCGGCATCAACCTGACGGCCTATGGCCAGGATCTCGGCCTGACTCTGTGCGACGCGGTGGACGCCGCCTGCGAAACGGACGGGATACGGCGGGTCCGGCTCGGTTCGCTGGAACCAGACATGCTCACCCCCGCCGTGATCGAACGGCTGGGCGCGCAGGAAAAACTCTGCCCCCAGTTCCATCTCTCCCTGCAAAGCGGGTGCGCCGCCACCCTGAAACGGATGAACCGGCACTACATGCCGGATGAATACCGCGCGGTCTGCCGCGTGCTGCGGGAACGCTTTCCCGGCTGCGCCCTGACCACCGACGTGATGGTCGGCTTTCCCGGCGAGGACGCGGAGGAGTTTGAGGAATCCCTGGCCTTTGTGCAGGAAATCGGCTTTGCCCGCGTCCATGTTTTCGCTTACTCCCCCCGCCCCGGGACTGTAGCCGCCAAGGCGGAGGGGCAGGTCCCGCGGGAGGAGAAAGCCCGCCGCAGCCGCCGGATGATCGCCGCCTGCGACCGGCAGCGGGACATGTATCTGGATACCTGGGTAGGAAAAGAAGCCGACGTGCTCCTGGAGACGCGCACCACCGGCGGCAAGATGGAAGGATACACCCCCGAATATATCCCCGTCCTCGTTCCCGCCCCGGCGGAAGGCCCCGCCCCGGGTGAAACGGCCCGCGTGCGGATCACTGGCCATCAGGACGGCGTATGCGAAGGGGAATGGGCATAGGTTCCTGGAAGCGGAAAATAGCCGCCTTGCTATTCAAAAACAGCTCGGGAAGAGAGAACAGTTCCCTCTTCCCGGGCTGTTTATTTGCTTCAATCTATACTATAAGGATAAATATTTAATTTTTATACAGAATTAGACTCGATTTTCCTTTTCAAACCCAGCTGATCCCGCTGCATCCGGATAATCGCCAACCGAAACGAACCGGACGATACGCAGCAAAAGTTGCGGTAACCCGTTGGCTTTCCCTATTTGTTGTTCAGCTCCGCAATATTTAGGATGTCGCGACAGAGAAAGGCGATCAGGGCGGAAACGGCGGCACACCATAGGGTGATCACCAGCATCGCGGCCGCCACCCCGGCGAACATCCCAGCAATGATGCCGGCAACCACTCCCGGCAGCGCCAGGAGCATCATCAAAACCAGGTACAGCCCCAGGATCAGCGCCTTATTCAGCACCTGGCCGAACAGCCGCTCCATCAGGATGTTCCCCGCCATAAACAGCAGGGCGAAGCCGAACCGCGCCACCACGCAGCCGGCGATATCCAGCGGTGAAGCGCCGACAATCAACCCGCAGGGGACCATGACCACCACCGCTTCCACCGCGGACTGTAGGATGCTCTCCCGGCATACCCCGATCAGCTTGCGGAAGGGCGGCTCCGGGATCATGTAGATATATGGCATCAGCAGCTCCCGCAGCCAGCGCCCGGTGCTGGAGGAAAAAATCTGCATATAGGTGGCGAAAATAAACACGGCCAGGATGCCTTCCTCCCGCATGAAAAAGGAAAACGCGATGCTGATCGCCGCCCAGAGCAGCGTCATGCCGTCCAGCAGGAACACGCGGGAGCGCCGCCGTTCCAGCCGGTGCTTGTAAAAGAAGACGCCCGCTCCCGTTCCCGCGCCGATACCAATTTTCCCCACCTTGACATGGACGGGGACCGGCTCGGCCATCTTCCCTTCCTTGGAAGCGGTGATCGCGCTGAAAGATACCTCGGTGGCTTTGAGCACGTCCTCGTAAAAATCCGGGTGGTTGCAAGTGATCAGCAGCACCAGCGCCGCCACATAGGCCGCGCAGCCCCCCAGGCCAAGCACAGCGGACAGGATATCCCCCGTTATCAAGCCGCCCACCGCCGCTTTCATCCATCCCGCCACCGGGAAAGCGGCGAGCAGCGGGCCGTCGGCCGCGGCAACTACAGCCGCCAGCTTATTGTCCGCCGCCGCGGCGGGCAGGCCGACCAATAGAACCGCCGCGGCCGCCAGCGCATACAGCACGATTTTCATCCCCCGCTGCCGTCCCTCGTCCCCGCTGGTGAAGGCGTACAGCACCATGGAGGTAAGCTGCGCGCAGAACACCGTCAGGCAATAGCCGAGCATAACCGCCAGCAGCCCGGGGATCGACAAACCGTACAGGTCATGGAGCCAGGAGTATTGGAACAACAGGAAAAATCCCAGCAGCACCGAGGTGCCGAGCTGGCGGACCAGGCCGTAAAACAGGATCCGCTGCGGACGGATCGGCGTGGAAAACAGCAGGTTGACGTCCGCCATGGTGTAAAAGCTTGCTCCCGAGGACAGGCCGTTTTTACACAAGAGCAAAAACATCACCGCGTACAGCGCCAGCAGCATGGCCCGCAGTTCCGCCATCGGCCGACGCTCCGCCGCCGTGTCCGAAGGCAGGCCGGCCGTAAATACCACCAGCCCCAGCATGGCGATTATAAACAGCACCAAAATCAGCTGAGAGGGATGCCGGCGCAGCTCCTTGACGCGGTTTTTCACCGTGGTGATAAACAGATATCCTAGCGCCCTCATACGGATTCCTCCGCAACTGCCGCCGGTTTCTCCGTGATTTCAAAAAACAGTTCTTCCAGAGTCTTTTCCCCCTGCGCGGCCGGCTCGTTTTTCATGGTAGCGGCGAACGTCCCGTTCATCATGATATGGGCGATGTCCCAGTAATCTTCTACGCTGTCGATCATATGGGTACTGATGAGCACCGACGCGCCGTCCCTTTTCAGCTCGCGGAACAGGTCCTTGAGTTCCTTGATGGCATGGGGATCCAGCCCGACCAGCGGCTCGTCGAAGATCACCACTTTCGGGCGGGGAAGCAGGGCGCAGCAGACGCTCAGCTTCTGCTGCATCCCTTTGGACAGTTCCTTGCCGAGCTTGCCCTTCTTATCCGCCAGTTCGAACCGTTCCAGAAGGGACGCGGCGTATTCCTGCCAGCCGGTCAGGGAATAGGCGCGGGCGATGAATTCCAGATGCTCGCCCACCGTCAGCAGGTCGTAAACCGCCGGCATCTCCGGCACATAGCCGAGCAGGCGCTTGGCCTCCAGCGATTTGTTGGGATACCCGTTAATCCGGATTTCCCCCTCAAACCGCAGCAGGCCGCTGATGCATTTGATAATGGTGGATTTGCCCGCCCCGTTCGGGCCGAGCAAGATGGCGATCTGCCCGTCCTCCACCCCAAAGCTGATATCGCTGTTCGCAGTCAATTTGCCGTACCGCTTGGTTACATGGCTTACAGTAAACATCGGTTCCTCCTCTTCCTCAAAACAGCCGCCGGATTGCCCACAGACCGGGGCGTTTCCCGGCCGAACGCCGGGGAATCCCACCCGTTTTCACAATAAAAGCCGTTCAGTGAAAAGTCAAGCAAAAAAATTCTTAATTTTCCCGCCTTTTCTGCGGCTTCCCGTCACTTTTTATATTGAAATGCCGTAGGAATTTCGGTATAATAGGTAGCTGTTAGTTCCCCCATTTCAAATTGCGGCGGCGTAATATCCAGATGCGTCCCCGCCAAAGGAGAGTCTACGTTGGAAATACTGGAGCATTTTCGTTTTCTGTACGACGGGGTCGCGTTCTTTTTCTCGGCCGACGGCTGGAAGAACCTCGTCATGATCCTGATCGGCGGGCTGCTGATCTATCTGGCGCTGGCCAAGGACTTTGAGCCGGCCCTGCTGATGCCGATGGGGTTCGGCGCCATTTTGGTCAACATCCCATGGTCGGGCGCTATCGGCACCGCCGCCGACGGCTCGACCGGCATTGTGGAATGGCTGTTCAACGTGGGAATTTCCGCGTCGGAAGCCATGCCGCTTCTGCTCTTCATCGGCATCGGCGCCATGATTGATTTTGGCCCGCTGCTGTCCAATCCCAAAATGCTCCTGTTCGGCGCGGCGGCTCAGTTCGGCATTTTCCTGACCGTCTTGATCGCGTCCTTTTTCTTCCCGTTCAAGGAAGCGGCGTCCATCGGCATCATCGGCGCGGCGGACGGCCCGACTTCCATCCTGGTTTCGAAAATCTTCCAATCCGAAAATATGGGTGCGATTGCTGTTGCGGCCTATTCCTATATGGCGCTGGTCCCGATTATCCAGCCGGCCGCCATCAAGCTGGTGACCACCAAAAAGGAACGGATGATCCGGATGCCGTACAGCCCGAAATCGGTTTCCCGTCTGACCCGCATCCTCTTTCCGATTATCGTCACCATCATCGCCGGGCTGGTCGCCCCCGCCTCAGTGTCACTGGTGGGTATGTTGATGTTCGGCAACCTGCTGCGGGAGTGCCTGAAGCTGGACAGCCTGTCCCAGACCGCACAGACCACTTTGGCCAACCTAATCACCATCCTGCTGGGCATCACCATCGCCTTCACCATGCGGGCGGAACAGTTCCTGACGGTGGCGACCATCGTCATTATGGCCTTAGGCCTGGTGGCTTTTGTGTTCGACACTATCGGCGGCGTCCTGTTCGCCAAGCTGATGAATATTTTCCTGCCGGAAGGCAAAAAGATCAATCCGATGGTCGGCGGCGCGGGCATTTCCGCCTTCCCGATGTCGGCCCGGGTTATCCAGAAAATGGCCCTGAAGGAAGATAACCAGAACCATCTGCTCATGCATGCTGTGGGCGCCAATGTCGCGGGCCAGATCGGCTCGGTCGTCGCAGGCGGTATTATCCTGACGGTGGTTCCCCGCCTGATCGGCGGCTGATGCAACAGCGGAGAAAGGATGACGCACTATGAATATTGAATTCCAGGGACTGGCCAATCTCGGCAACGCGCTGCTGCTGATGCTGCTTGGCATGGTCGGCATTTTCGTGGTCATGGTTGTGCTGCTTGTCGTGATCGTACTGCTGAACAAGTCGACCAGCGAAAAAAAGAAAGACGATTCCAGCGACGATAATCCACAGTGATTTTGCAGAAAGGGGACGGACGGCCGTCCCCTTTCCGGTAAATAAACGAGGTTTCTAGGAAAGGAAGGAAGTACCGATGGCCAACAATAAAAAAATGGTGGAAGCCATCACCTCCATGGACGAAGATTTCGCCCAATGGTATACCGATATCGTTAAAAAAGCGGAGCTGGTGGAATACACCAGCGTTAAGGGCTGCATGGTCATCCGCCCCTACGGCTACGCGATCTGGGAAAACATGCAGCGGATTCTGGACGGCATGTTTAAGGCGCTGGGGCATGAAAACGTCTGTATGCCGATGTTTATCCCCGAAAGCCTGCTGCAGAAGGAAAAAGACCACGTGGAGGGTTTCGCCCCCGAAGTCGCCTGGGTAACCCACGGCGGCAGCGAGAAACTGGAGGAGCGGCTGTGCGTGCGTCCCACCAGCGAAACCCTGTTCTGCGAGCATTATGCCAACATCATCCACTCCTGGCGGGATCTGCCCAAGCTGTACAACCAGTGGGTGAGCGTAGTGCGTTGGGAAAAGACCACCCGCCCCTTCCTGCGTTCACGGGAATTCCTGTGGCAGGAAGGCCACACCATCCACGCCACGGCGGAAGAAGCGATTGAGGAAACCGAAAGGATGCTCGGCGTTTACGCCGACTTTTGCGAAAACGCTCTGGCCATGCCGGTGGTGAAGGGCCGTAAGACTGAGAGCGACAAGTTCGCCGGCGCGGTGTCCACCTATGCCATCGAAGCGATGATGCATGACGGCAAAGCGCTGCAGGCCGGTACTTCCCATTACTTTGGGGACGGCTTCGCCAAAGCGTTCGGCATCCAGTTCAGCGGGAAAGACAACACCCTGCAGACCCCGCACCAAACCTCTTGGGGGGTATCCACCCGCCTGATCGGCGCGGTTATCATGGCCCACGGCGACGACAACGGCCTGGTGCTCCCCCCCGCGGTGGCCCCGATCCAGGTGGTCATCCTCCCCATCGCGCAGCATAAGCCCGGCGTGCTGGAAAAAGCTGCGGAACTGAAAAACCGGCTGTCCGCCGTCGTCCGGGTAAAGGTGGACGATTCGGAAAATTCCGCCGGGTGGAAGTTCGCAGAATACGAGATGAAGGGCGTACCCCTGCGGCTGGAAATCGGGCCGAAGGACATCGAAAACAACCAGTGCGTGCTGGTTACCCGCCACAACCGGGAGAAGCACGTCGTCTCCCTGGACGAACTGGAAACCGCGATTCCCGCGCTGCTCCAGAAAGTCCACGATGGGCTGTACCAGAAGGCGCTGGATAACCGCCGAAACCATACCTACGCCTGCACCAGCCTGGATGAAATTACCCGTGTGCTGGAAGAAAAGGGCGACGGCTTCATCGAGGCGATGTGGTGCGGCGACGAAGCGTGCGAGGACGCGGTGAAAGAGAAAACCGGCGTGGGTTCCCGCTGCATCCCGTTCGAGCAAAAGCACCTTTCGGACACCTGCGTGTGCTGCGGCAAGCCCGCCAAACACATGGTCCTGTGGGGCAAGGCATATTGATGATACGGGATTTTTCCTCTTTCCCCGCGCGGAGACCGGCCGCCATGCTCCGTCCTCCCGCCTTCGGTGGGGAAGTCGCCGACAGCAGACGCTGGGAGTTCGATTTCAAAAACGGCGTTCTGGTCACCAACCGGACGCCGGTGGACGCGGTATTCATCGGGGACTCGATCACCCATTTTTGGGAACTGAATGCCTATTTCCACCGCTTCGGCCTGGTGGTGAACCGGGGGATCGCCGGGGATAAGGCGCATATCCTCGCCGAGCGTTTTAAAGCGGACGCGCTTCAGCTCCGCCCGCGGACCTGCGTGCTTCTGGTGGGGATCAACAATACCTGGGGTCCCGGCACGCCGGAGGAGATTCCCTCCCTGGTGGCAGACAGCCACCGCCGGATGCTGGAGATGGCTGGGGAACAGGGTGTATCCATGCTTGTCGGCTCCCTTCTTCCGGTGGGGACAGGCTGCGAAGACTATGAAAACCGCAACCGGCTTATCCGGGAGATCAACGACACCCTGTCTCCCCTGTGCAGGGAGTATGGCGCTACGTACGTAGACTATCACGCCACCTTCGTCAAGGAGGACGGTCTGACCATGCGGGAAGAGCTTTCCGACGATGGCATCCATCCCCACGTCATCGGCTACAACCGGATGGCGGAGGTGCTCACGCCGTTTCTGGAAGCCGCCCTATCCGTTCAAAGAAAGGAAGCAACGCCATGAATCAGCTCGACCGGCCCGTACAGGGCGAACCCATCGCGATTATGCACACCAGTATGGGGAATATCTCTATCCGCCTTTTCCCTGAAAAAACACCAAAAACGTTTGAAAACTTCACCACTCATGCGAAAAACGGCTATTACGACGGCCTGATTTTCCATCGGGTGATCCGGGATTTCATGATCCAAGGCGGCGACCCAAACGGCACCGGTACCGGCGGCGAAAGCATCTGGGGCCGGAGCTTTGAGGACGAGCCCGAC
The DNA here is from genome assembly GCA_946499275.1 of uncultured Clostridia bacterium. GTDB lineage: Bacteria > Bacillota > Clostridia > Oscillospirales > Acutalibacteraceae > Avimonas. Next base: position 28,659 of record CAMMRL010000013.1, read on the forward strand.
ATCGAACTGTGCAACTACCGGGGGGCGCTGTCGATGGCGAATGCAGGACCAAACACCAACGGCAGCCAGTTTTTCATCGTCCAGGCGGCGGACTGCCCGAAGCAGATGCTCGCGCAGATGCCCGCCCTCGCGGAGCGGGGCTTCCCGCCGTCCGTGGCAGAAAATTACGCGGCAATCGGCGGCACCCCGTGGCTGGACTTCAAGCACACGGTCTTCGGCCAGGTGTACGATGGGATGGACGTGGTGGACGCCATTGCCGCCGTCCCGGTGGGTCGCAACGACAAGCCGCAGACCGACGTGGTGATCCAATCCATTGAGATTATCGAATACAAAGAGCAATGATTGATAATAAGTATACTGGAAGTATTGACTTTGCCATTTTGTATTCCCTTTTTGACACGCTGACACCCCTGACTATTGACTGTGGGACCGTCTGCGGCGGCGCCTGCTGCCGCAACCTCGTCGCATGTGCGGAGGAAAGGTCGAGCGGGATGCTGCTTTTCCCGGGGGAAGAAGCTTTCCGGGAAGGGGTGTTTCCGGATTGCGCGGACACAGTGGTTCCTGCCGGGGTGGACCGGCTGTACCTCTGCGGCGGCGCTTGCCGGCGGGAGCAGCGGCCGCTGGCCTGCCGGATTTTCCCCCTTTTCCCCGCTCTGGGGCAAAACGGACGGATCCGCGCCGTCTACGACCCCCGCGCTTGGCGGGTATGCCCGCTGGTGAAGGGGCGGCGGTATATCCCGCTCGAACGGAATTTCGTCCGAACGGTGCGAAAGGCGGGGCGGATGGTTTCTCGTACCCATGAGGACCGTGCCTTTTTGGCCCGGCAGACGGCGGAAATCGAGGAATTCAACCGTTTTCTCCGCCTTGACCGGGACCGCCCTCCTATCTGCCGGAAGGCCGTGCGCGGGGTTCCCGGTACGCTTGAAAAATGCAAATTTTAAACAGGAAAGGAACATGCACTGATGATTCGACGCACGTTTGCAGCGCTCTCCGCCCTGCTGCTCGGCACGGCGCTCCTCGCCGGCTGCACCAAGGAAGAGGAAGGCGGCCCGGCCAATAACGTCGGCACCGCTTATCCGGACAAGGCCGTCGGCTTCCAACTAGAAAAGCCGGCTGAAGGCGACACGATCGCCATTATGCACACCAGCATGGGGGATATGTCCATCCGCTTTTTCCCCGAAGCCGCGCCCAAGGCGGTGGAAAATTTTACCGACCTGGCCAAGCAGGGATATTACGACGAGCTCACCTTCCACCGCGTAATCGAAGATTTCATGATCCAGGGCGGCGATCCGGAGGGCAACGGTACCGGCGGTGAAAGCAAATGGGGAAAGCCTTTTGAGGACGAGTTCGACCAGAAGCTTTTAAACCTGCGCGGCTCCCTGGCGATGGCCAATTCCGGCGTAAATACCAACGGCAGCCAGTTCTTTATCAATCAGGCCAAGGCGGGCTCCTTTGACAAAGACGCGTACGAGTACGATACTCTGTATGCAAATTATAAGTCCATGTACGACCAGTACGTTGCCTATTACGGCGACAGCTTCACCCAGCAGTTCCCGAAGGTGGACGATTTCATCAACGGCTACATTGGCGGCATCAGCCCGGACAGCCGGTTGGTTCCCGACGAGGTTTGGAAGCTGTACGAGGAAAACGGAGGCAACATCAACCTGGACGGCGCATGGCGGAGCACCGGCGGCCACACCGTATTTGGCCAGGTCTTTGAAGGGCTGGATGTGCTGGATAAGATCGCCGCGGTAGAAACCGACGATAACGACAAGCCGAAGGAAGACGTCACCATCAACAGCATCGAGATCGTGGAATACCAGGGATAAGCGGCTTTCTATTTGCCTTTACACAAAGATACAGCGTGAGAAACCATTCACAAAGCCGCTGAAAACGGACAATAGACAAACGCCCCCTGGGACAGAGAACTGGCTCAGGGGGCGTTTCTGTGTCCGGCGGCAAGGGGGTGGGCGGAGCGGGGATATGGAGACGGTCGGCTGGAAAAAGGGGGAAGAGCAGAAGGAGTATCCTCGGAATCTCCTAGGACCGTCTTCGGCATGCCCCCGCGTCCTCCCCGGGCATATGCTTTTACAGCGGACGGAAATTCATCGGAAAGATCTGCAGCTGTGTTGCGGTTTTGTACTCTTCCGGCGTTTCGGTCAGTGGATGCCAGACTGTCACCCGATACAGAAGCGCGGTGTACGTTCTCGTCCCGCCGTCCCTCAGGCTGGCCGGAACAGGGATACAACCGATCGCCAGCACAATCCCCAGGACAAGAAGCGCCCGCTTCGCCCTGTTTCCCATAATTCTCCCTCTCCTTCCCTGTCACCGGAGGAGTTCTCTACAGAATCAGGAAGCCGGTCTGCTGGAAATCCAGCAGGGAATAAGCAGTGATCTCGCTTCCATCCACCAGGTAGAAGGTATCGCCAATATACAGGCCGCGCACCGTCTCTCCGCTCCCGCTCAGAGGAAGCTGCGCCCGGAGATAAAAGCCACGCTCATCCGAATAGCCGTAAAGGTAGTAGCCTGTATCGGTGGAAAAACCGATTAGATTCTGTCCGGCGTCCACCAAAATCGCCTTATGGTTGTACTGCGCTTCCGACCAATACCCGTCTACAGGCAGGGTGTGCATTTCCGTTACGTCCGCCGGGTCAGATACATCGAACATGGACAGCTTCAACCCCTGGGCCGCGCCGGTATAGGGATCCGCCTGCTGGCCAAAGCCAAAAAGCCGCCCCGGGGCGTAAGGATGAAGGTAATTGGAGAACCCGGGGATTTTCAGCGCGCTCAGCACCTTCGGTTCGGCCGGGTCGCTCAGGTCCACAGCAAACAGGGGATCCACCTGGCGGAAGGTGACGAAATATCCCATATCCCCCAAAAAACGGACGGAATACACCTGTTCTCCCCTGGCCAGCCCTTCCACTTTTCCTAAAATCTGCATATCCTTATCCAGGGTGTACAGGCAGTTGCACGTTTCCCCCGGCGTGTACGACGCAACGCCGCCGTCAACCGTCTCCGTCCCGCCGCTGAGGGTGGTTACCACCCGGAAAACGCCGCCGTATTCGTCCATGGAAAACGGATTGAGCAGGGTGCCGGGGATCGTACCGCTCGCCGCCAGGGCGATCTTGCCGCCGTCCAGGGAAAAACGGACGAGGTCGGTGACGGTGGAGATCCGGCCGCCCTCTCCCCTAACGGACCGGGGGACAGCCAGCAGCAGGTTTTCCGTACTCGCGTACAGGGTGTCCCCGGCACCAAGGACTGTTTTGGACGAAGTATGCTCCTGCGGGGAATGGATGTCGGCGGAGGTAACCACGGTGTATTGCCTGTTGGCCGGTACAGGCGGGATACATACGTCCCCCGCCGTCATGACGGCATGGCGAATCACGCAGCCGGCTTTCGCATAAAGGAGGGGGATATAGGTTTCTTTCTCCCCTTTTTTCGCTTTCTCCGGCAGGCTGTGGCGGGTTATCAGGTAAAGGGTATCCCCCACCAAGCGGGACGACAGATAGCTTCCCGACTGCCCCAGGGTGTTCAACAGCCTGGGATTGGCCCGGTCCGCGATGTCGTACACCGCCGCCCAGGTAACGTTTCCGCTTCCGGAACAGCCGGTATACTCCGCCCCCCCGGCCGAACCGCCGGCCGTTTCTTTATGAGAATGCAGCAGGAGTACCAGCCGGTCGGCTGTGACGTAAAATTCGAAAGCGTGCAGAGCCGCCCCGTCCGAATAATCGATTTCGGCAGTGGTGGTCAAATTTCCTCCATCGGCGCGGACAATGTGCATCCGGCCGCCCGCAAGGGTATAGATATACTCGCCATCGGTTTTGGTCACATCCGCTTCGTCCACCCCTCCCACCTGGGTGTTGGTTTCGGAGTGGCCGGGATCATCGGTGGTAAAGACCTCACCAAAATTGGCCTCCGGCGCTCCCCCGGCGCTGCCGCTCGCAGAGCCGTCAACAGAATTTTTTGCTCCGTCAAACAGGGAATTTAACCACTCGCCAAAATTAAAGCGGGGTTCCATGGCTTTTACCGTTTCATAGATTTGATCGTAATCCGTTCCATCCAGCAGTTCGCCGGTACCCGCTGTGGGAAGGGCGGAACGGCTCCACCCGCTATAGGCGGTGCCCGCGGCGATCAGCACCGCCAGACAGGCGGCCACAGCCACGGCGGGTTTCATCCAGCGCCTTCGCGAGGGCGGGGCAGCGGCGGCGTTTGGAACCGCTGCCTGCTGCGCCTGGTCCATTTTTGCTTCCAAATGACGGAGCAGCGCCGGATCCGGCTTGATTTTCTCATTATCGCGGCGGTAAGCTTCTCTAAACATCAAGCGTCACTTCCCCTTTCAGCGTCTCCCTCAGCCGATTCCGGGCGCGATGAAGCCGGGTTTTCACCGTCGACTCCTTGCATCCCAGCAGGCCGCCGATCTCCGCCACCGAATAGCCTTCATAATAAAAAAGGTGGATCACCAGGCGGTAAGAGGACGGCAGCCGCATCACCGCGTCGTAGACTTCGCCGGTCTCTTCGAGTTCGGCGGCCAGCGTGTCCTCCAGCGGTACGGTTTTTTGAAACCAGGCGGAGGTCAGCAGGCTTTTGCTGCAGTTGATGGTGGTACGGATCAGCCACGCGCGCCGGTGTTCTTCCTCCTTAAACGCCGGTGCGCTGCGGATATAGCGGAGGAACACTTCCTGCAGGATATCGTCCGCGTCATAGCGGCTTTTGGTGCGCGCGAAAGCAAGTCGATATACCATATCGGCGTATTGGGACAGGACTGCGGCCGCAGAGTCCATGATGCCCTTCCCCCCATCTGCCGCAAAACGCGGCAACATACTGTTCCCTCTCATTAATAATACCAAGCAGCAAGGCAAAAGGTTTCACCCGAAATATATTTATTTTTCCGGTGAAAAAGGAGTCCTCCATCGCAAAAAACGATCCCCGGTTTTTGTTTCAGTGTACCACAGGCCCGCCCGGTCTGTCAGAAAAATCTGCAAAAAAGCCGTGCGGAAAACACAAATGCGTTTTCCGCACGACTTTTTATCTGTCCGAACAGAATTACTTCAGTTCGACCTTCGCGCCGGCTTCTTCCAGCTTCTTCTTGATTTCCTCGGCATCGTCCTTGGAAACGCCCTCTTTGATCGGCTTCGGAGCGTTGTCAACCAGCTCCTTGGCTTCCTTCAGGCCCAGGCCGGTGATCTCACGGACAACCTTGATGACCGCGATCTTGTTCGCGCCGACTTCCTCCAGAACAGCGTCAAATTCGGTCTTCTCTTCCGCAGCGGCAGCGCCAGCAGCCGGAGCGGCAGCGGCAGCAACCGCGACCGGAGCGGCGGCGGAAACGCCGAATTCCTCTTCCAGAGCCTTCACGAGCTCGGACAGCTCAAGAACGGTCAGGGCTTTAACATCTTCAATCAGCTTCAGAACCTTGTCAGACATGGTTGAAATCCTCCATTTTTTCATTTTTTAGTGCGCCTTTCGGCGTATGATTATTTCCGAATAATCGGAGTGGGCTGCCGAAGCAACCGCGGACAGAGCGATAACCGCTCTTAGGCCTGCTTCTGTTCGGCAATCGCGTTCAGGGCCACCACCAGGCCGCGCAGGTTGGCGTTCAGCACGCAGACGAAGCCGGAAATCGGGGCGTTCAAGCCGCCAAGGGCCTTGGCCACGAGGACATCCTTCGGCGGCATCTTCGCCAGTTCAGCCACCGCGGCGACGTCAATAACTTCGCCCTCCACGAAACCGGCTTTCACTTCGAGAGCCTTATTCGTTTCCGCAAACTTGCTCAGGATCTTCGCGGCGGCGACGTGGTCGCTTTCGCTGAGCGCAATCGCGGTGGAGCCTTCCAGAACCGGATCCAGCCCGTTCAGGCCGGCCTTTTCCGCGGCGCGGCGGAGCATGGTGTTTTTCACCACGGCGTAATGCACGCCGGCTTCCCGCAGCTCGCGGCGCAGCTTGGTATCGTCGGCAACATTAATTCCTTTATAGCTGACGATTACGCCGGCCACGGAATTCTTCAACTTTTCCGCCAGCTGCTCAACATATTCCTGTTTCTGCTGCAGAATCTTCTCGCTAGGCAATGGGTATTCACCTCCGGATTCAAAAGTCTGCTGTCTTTCTCCGGAACAAAAAATCTTCCCGCAGTCCGAAAACCACAGGAAGACTCCTAGACAATGTCACGCTTCCTCCTAAATAGAGGAAGGATTCATGCCCTCGTCCTCGGCAGGCGGCAAAAGCCTTACATCGGGAACCCGATACCTGCTGTCTGTGGAAGAACAGCAAGAAATATTTTACCGCAGAAAACCGGTTTTGTCAAGCTTTCTGCGGTAAATTGACAAATAAATTCAGCTTTTTGGAAAAATTAGACGCTAAACTTGCTCGGATTGATCTTCACACCCGGGCCCATCGTCGTCGCTACGACGCAGGAGCGGATGTACTGGCCTTTCGCCGCAGCCGGCTTCGCCCGTACAATCGCGCCCAGCAGGGTATCAAAATTCTCCTGCAGCTTCTCGGCGCCGAAGGAAACTTTGCCGATCGGGCAGTGGATAATGTTGGTCTTATCCAGACGATACTCGATCTTACCGGCCTTAGCTTCGGTCACCGCTTTCGCTACATCAGGGGTAACGGTACCAGCCTTCGGGTTCGGCATCAGGCCGCGGGGGCCGAGCACCTTGCCGAGACGGCCGACCAGGCCCATCATATCCGGGCTGGCGATGACCACGTCGAAATCCATCCAGCCGCCCTGGATCTTGGCGACCATGTCTTCCGCGCCGACATACTCCGCGCCCGCATCGGTCGCGGCCTGCGCCTTGTCCGCCTTCGCGAACACCAGTACGCGGACCGACTTGCCGGTACCATGGGGCAGCACGATCGCGCCGCGAACCTGTTGGTCAGCGTGACGGCTGTCGACGCCCAGCTTCACATGCACTTCCACCGTCTCGTCAAACTTGGCCTTGCCGGTCTTGACGGCGATGTCCAGCGCTTCGTTCACATCGTAGAGGTTCGTACGGTCGAACAGCTTGGCGCTGTCGACATATTTCTTACCGTGTTTCATTCACATATCCTCCCTGTTGAGTGGTAAAATCGGAATTCCGCTGTGAGACCGCCCGCAGAAACCTCCGCAGCGGCCGGGAAAAACGGGCCTACCGGACGGTTCGGCCGTTTTCTGTGCGAAGGACGAAGCCTTCCGCACCATCCTCCCACCCGGAACAGATTTCTTAGTCGACAACTTCGATGCCCATGCTGCGCGCCGTGCCGGCGATCATGCTCATCGCCGCTTCAATGCTGGCGGCGTTGAGGTCGGGCATCTTGGTTTCCGCGATCTTCTGAACCTGTTCCCGTGTAATCTTCGCGACCTTGGTCTTGTTCGGCGTGCCGGACGCGGTTTCAATGCCGCAGGCTTTCTTGATCAACACCGCCGCGGGGGGGGTCTTGGTGATAAACGTGAAGGAACGGTCCGCATAGACCGTGATCACGACAGGGATGATGAGACCCACGTCGTTCTTCGTGCGTTCGTTGAATTCCTTGGTGAAAGCCATGATGTTCACACCGTGCTGACCGAGAGCCGGACCAACAGGGGGGGCCGGCGTCGCTTTACCCGCCGGAATCTGCAGTTTAATGTACCCGGTTACTTTCTGAGCCATTTTTTCTTGCACCTCCAAAAATTGTGGTAGATGGCGGAACGGTATACAGCCGCTCCTCCCACAGCCGGACTTCCGTCCGGGCGCCGGGTCTCGCCCGGCAGGGACAGCGGCAGCCCTTTTTGTTAAAAGGACGGCCGGTTACAGGCCGCCGCGCCATGACGGCAGGCCCGCAGAAGCGGACGACGGATTACTCCATCAGTTCCGCCTGGTCCAGCTCCAGTTCCACCGGCGTTTCGCGGCCGAACATAGAGATGGTTACGCGCACTTTGTTTTTCTCCAGGTCAATTTCATCCACCACGCCGGAGAAATTCTCCAATGGGCCGTCGATGATATGGACGGTGTCGCCCACGCTATAATTGACCTCGATTTCCCGCTTCTCGACACCCAGGGTGGCGACCTCTTCCTCCGTCAGGGGGATCGGTTTGCCGTTGGGCCCCACAAAGCCGGTGCAGCCGCGCGTGTTCCGCACGACGTACCACGATTCATCCGTCATCACCATCTTGACAAGCACATAGCCGGGGAAGATTTTACGCTCCACCTCGCGCTTTTTGTTGTCCTTGATTTCCACAACGGTTTCCGTGGGGACGCGGATTTCGTGAATCCAGTCTTGAAGCTTACGGTTCTCGACAATGGTTTCGAGATTGGTGGCTACTTTGTTTTCATAGCCGGAATAGGTATGCACCACATACCACTTCGCCTCTTCTGTCATGAAGAATCCTCCTTCCTTGTGCCGGCAGAGGATTACAGCGACACCAGCAGTTTGATCAGCGAGGACAGCCCCAGATCGAATACGCAGATCAGCACGCCAAGCACCGCGCACATCGCCAGCGTCACGCCGGTATTGCGCACGACCGACGGCAGGGTCGGCCAGATAATCTTTTTGAACTCGCCCTTCGAGTCGCGGAAATACTTCCCGACCTTCTTGCCGAATCCGGGTTTCTTTTCCTTGGCGGGCTTAGCATCCTTTTCCGTCTTAGCGGCCTTGCTGTCGGTTTCCTCGACGGTGGAGAGCTTGTTTTCGTCAGCCATTACGAACCCTTCCTTTCGATGCCGGGGGACGGTTTAGCGGCCCGTTTCCCGGCTTTCCTTCAAAGTGGGGACATCGCGCGAGCGGCGCGCCCTTACTTCGTTTCGCGATGAACGGTGTGCTTGCGGCAGAAGCGGCAGTACTTGTTCATCTCCAGTCTGTCGGGGTCGTTTTTCTTGTTCTTCATGGTGTTGTAGTTGCGCTGCTTGCACTCCGTGCAGGCCAGGGTGATCTTGACTCTCATAACGGCACCTCCAATGATTTCGGAATAGTCCTCCCTCGGGCTGGGGGCGGCTTGTCCCCGGCGGCGGACCCGCCTAAAAATGGGCACAAAAAAAGAAACCCCCATTGAGGTATTATCTACTATACCACAGACTTTTCATTCGGTCAAGGGTTCTACAAAATAATTGCCATCCGGAAATTTCAGTTAAGAGCGATAAGCATCCGGGAAGCCGGAAAAAGACAGGGATGGAAGCCGTCGGATACGGTCCATCTCTGCATAACCTCTTTTTGCCCCACAAATTAAACCGCTATCCCCGCTTGTCAAAATACTCCCTTACCAAAACGGCAAGCCCCAAAACAAACACCGCCAGGGAAGCGATCATCGCTATGTGCAGTTCCAACTGTTCCATAGCATACCAAACGTCGCCGAAAGAGCCGTTCCTTTCATGCATCTGTGCATAGATGATGGCTGTGGATAGCAACGTCGCCGCCATGCCGATAACCGACCCTATCAGTAAAACGCCCCCGATAATCGTCCGTTTCACTCCGTGAACATCTCCTTTCCATACATGCCGTATTGACGTACGGGCCTACCTCTCACGGAAAGTATATAAGCCGTCGGGAACATTTTTCTTCATTGCACTGTTATATATGTAAGAAGTTTTATAGGTGTCCACCCATTTGGATTCCTCCAAAATACGTCCGCCGGGATTCGTAAAGTATTTGTCCACATATCCCCAGGAATTGTCCATGCGAGGGGCAAACTCCAACCATACCGTTTTTCCTGGGGCGATTGTAATGGTATATACCGAACTTGCGCTGCACGAACCAGTCCAGGAAGCGCCTAGGCTCGCCTTCACAGCTTCCAGCCACTCACCGCTTATACCGGCTGTAATGCTAAAATTCTGAGTAACGCTCCAAGATAATTGCACGGACTGATTTACGGAAGTGGAATTGCGGTATTCGCTGCTAATGCGCCTGGTCTGGGTCAGCCGGAGTAATCCGGCAACAAAACCTGTTTGCCTATAAACATATCGATATCCAAACGCGCCATTCGGTTGGATAGAGGTGCGAGGTACGGACAGGTTATTCTGAGACTGCTCCTTCATGTTGGCGATTTCTTCCGCTTTGCGAGTTTCCTCGGCAATGTATTGCTCCGTTTCCTCCTTCGTCAAAAACTCAGCCTTCCCATCTTGTACTAATACTGATGAAAGAATAGATGAGTCCGAGTGTTCGGAAACCTCTGCATTGGCAGACATTGCAATCCCCAGCAGCAAAGAAATGGTAAAAATAAACGGGACAATTCTTCTAAACGTTTTTTGTGCCTTTTTCATTAATACCCTCCTCTTCATTGTTGAGCCCTCTTTTACACAAAGCTTCACTGCATTGGAAACGTCTCCTAACTACGGTAAACTATATGTGTTTTATATATATTTATACACATATAGTTTACTAATTATTTAAATTATACTTTAGCTGAATCTTATTTGTCAATAATAACTTTTCTTCCCTTCCCCATTTTTCATTCTGGAAAAGCCGTTGCCATCTTTGCCGGGTTATGGTATGATATTGTGTACTTCTTTAAACAGAATGGACGAACGCCTTTCCCGCAAGCCGGGCATATTGCCGCGGTCTGCGGCATACAGATTCTTTGCCGAACGGCGCGCCGTTCCACAGCGGAACTTCGGGGAGGACGGCGTCCCGCACAGCTTACAAACAACGGAAAGGGGAAACGGCTATGGATAACCGGCCGATCGGCGTATTCGACTCCGGGCTCGGGGGGCTGACCGTGGTGCGACAGCTCATGCGCCTGCTCCCCAGTGAGGACATTGTGTATTTCGGCGACACCGGGCGGGTCCCATACGGCAACCGCAGCCGGGAAACGCTGATCAAATATACCCGGCAGGACTGCCGCTTTCTCCTTGGGCAGAATGTCAAACGGATTATCGCCGCCTGCGGCACCGCCAGTTCGGTGGCCCCTCATGTCCTGCGTTCCCTGCCGGTGAAGGCGGGCGGTGTGGTGGAGCAGGCCGCGGACGCCGCGGTGCGCGCCACCCGCAACGGAAAAATCGGCGTGCTCGGCACCCAGGCGACCATCCACTCCGGCTCCTTCCAGCGGCGAATTGGGGAGCAGCGGCCCGATGCGGCGGTCTATCCCCAGGCCTGCCCGCTTTTCGTCCCTCTGGTAGAAAGCGGCTGGATCGGACGGGACGACGAGATTACTATCCTCACCGCCCGACGATATTTGGAGCCGCTTAAAGCCGCCGGGGTGGACACCCTGATCCTCGGCTGCACCCATTTCCCCCTCCTCGCCCCGATTATCGGGGATGTGATGGGGGAAAACGTCGTCCTGATCGATTCGGGGAAAACCGCCGCCGAGGACTGCGCGCGGCAGCTCCGGCAGGACGATGCGCTGAACAGGACCAAAAAAGCGGGGGAACTCCACTTTTACGTTAGCGACCGGCCCGAAAATTTTCTGAGCGTGGCGTCCATCTTCCTGGGCGGCGAGGTGACCGGGGATATCCACACGTTGGATATTGAGCAGGTGGACGGAGCGGAAATCGATATGGTATATAAGAGGTAAAAATAATAAACCATTAAAGAAGGGAAGACGGCGCCATGCCGGGAAAAGGGAAACCCGTTTGGATTTCCATCAAAGGCGTCCAGCATCTGGACGGGGAAAGCGACACTGTGGAACTCAGTACCGCCGGGGTGATGGAACGCACCGAGGACGGGTATCTTTTAACCTATGATGAAAGCGTATCCATCGGGATGGAAGGCGTTACCACCCGTCTGTCGATCCGCCCAGATTTGGTGACCCTGGAAAGGCAGGGGGCGATGAATTCCCTGCTTGTACTGCAAAAGGGAAAGCGCACCTTATGCAATTATGACACCGGATACGGTTGTTTAACCATGGGGGTATATGCGCGCTCCATCCATATCGGCCTGGCCGACCAGGGCGGCACGCTGGATTTCCACTATACCTTGGACATCAATTCGGATATGGCCTCCTCGCATGACATCTACGTCACGGTAAAGGAAGCCGCCCTGCCGAATTGAGGGGGAATTTGGGCAAACAAGGAACAGAAAACGGCGGGGAGAGTCCAAACGCCCCGCGGATAGAGAAAGGTTGATTCCCATGTCAAAAATCGTAACGCTGGCGGAGGACCAGCTCAAACAGGCCGTGCTGTCCGCTCTGGGGGCGGCGGTGGCGGCGCAGGAACTGCCGGCGGAACCGATCCCCACTTTCGCGGTGGAGATCCCCGGCGACCGGGCACACGGCGACCTGTCGGCAAACGTCGCGATGGTTTCAGCCAGGGCGTTCCGTCTCCCGCCCCGCAAAATCGCGGACTGCATCCTGCAGCATCTGGAACTGGGCGGCACCTATTTTGAAAAGGCCGAAGTGGCCGGCCCGGGCTTCCTAAACTTCTTCCTCTCCCCTGCCTTTTACGCCGCGGTGGTCGCGGACGTGCTGGAACAGGGCGAAGGCTACGGCCGTTCCAACTACGGGCAGGGGAAAAAGGTGATGGTGGAATTTGTTTCCGCCAACCCGACCGGCCCCATGCATATGGGGAACGCCCGCGGCGGCGCGCTCGGCGACTGCCTGGCCGCAGTGCTGGACGCGGCGGGGTATGACGTCTGGCGGGAATTTTATGTTAATGATGCGGGCAACCAGATTGAAAAATTCGGCGTGTCCCTGGAAGCGCGGTACATCCAGCACCTGAAAGGCGAGGACGCGGTGGAATTTCCAGAGGATGCCTACCACGGCGACGACATCAAGGAACACGCGGCGAACTTTGCCGCCCTGTACGGCGACAAATACCTGACCGCTTCTCCCGAGGAGCGGCGCGCCGCCCTGGTCGCCTACGCCCTGCCGCTGAATATTGAACGGATGCACCGCGATTTGGAAAAATACCGGATTGTCTACGACGAGTGGTTCCTGGAATCCTCCCTGCATAAAAGCGGGGCGGTAAAGGCCGTGGTGGATCTGCTAACGGAAAAGGGCCTGACCTATGAAAAGGACGGCGCCGTCTGGTACAAAGCCAGCGAAAACGGCGGCGAAAAGGATGAGGTGCTGATCCGCGCCAACGGAAACCCCACCTATTTTGCCGCGGATATCGCCTACCACCGGAATAAATTCGAACGCGGCTTTGAAACCTGCATCGACGTATGGGGTGCGGACCACCACGGCCACGTCGCCCGGATGAAGGGCGCGATGGACGCGGTCGGCTTGGATGGCAGCAAGCTGCAAGTTGTGCTGATCCAGCTCGTCCGGCTGATGCAGGGGGGCGAGGTAGTCCGGATGTCCAAGCGTTCCGGCAAAGCCATCCAGCTTTCCGACCTGCTGGACGAGGTGCCGGTGGACGCCGCCCGTTTCTTCTTCAACATGCGGGAAGCCAGCACGCAGATGGATTTTGATCTGGACCTGGCGGTGGAACAGTCCTCCTCCAACCCGGTGTACTATGTGCAGTACGCCCACGCCCGGATCTGCTCGATCTTTAAAAATCTGGCGGCGGACGGCATCGCTCCGCGCGGCTGCACTGTGGAAGAGTTGGCGCGGCTGACGACCCCGGAAGAAAAGGAATTGATCCGCCATCTCGCGGCCTACACGGGCGAAATTGTCGCCGCGGCGAAGGCGTACGAGCCCGCCCGGATCACGCGGTACTGCATGGAACTGGCTACCCTCTTTCATAAATTCTACAATGCCTGCCGGGTGAAGGGCGAAGAGGAAGCCCTGATGCAAGCGCGGCTTTCGTTGTGCGCCGCGACCCGGAATACCCTGAAAAACGCCCTCTCCCTGCTGAAGATCGACGCGCCGGAATTGATGTGATCGCCCGTGCGCCCTTTCGGCGGGAAGCCTTGAAAAACGGAAAGGAATGTGTTCAAAGAACATGGAACTTCCCTGTAAGCTGCCCCTGCTGCTGGATGGGGCGACCGGCACCCAGCTTCTAGCCGCGGGGATGCCGATGGATGCCTGCCCCGAAGCGTGGGCACTCGAACACCCGGACATCCTTGTCGACCTGCAACGCCGCTATATTTTGGCAGGGTGCGATGTGCTTTACGCCCCCACCTTCGGTGCCAACCGCGCCCGCCTTGCGGCTTACGGCCTGGAGGGTCGCGTGCAGGAGCTAAACCACCGGTTGGTCAATCTGTCGCGGCAGGCCGCCGCGACCTGTCCCAAAAGCCGCTGCCGGATCGCGGGGGTAATGTCCCCTACCGGACTGCGGGCGGATTGCCCGGCCGACGCCCCATTCGACCAATGGGAAGCCGTTTTTACCGAGCAAGCCGCCGCGCTGGCAGAGGCCGGCGTCGACCTGCTGGTATGCGAAACCATGACCAGTCTCGGCGAAGCGCGGGCTGCGTTGATGGGCGCCCGCAAAACGGGGAAACCAGTGATCGTCACCCTGACGGTGGATAAAGAGGGGAAAACCTTCTCCGGTGCGCGGCTTCTCCCGGCGGTCATCACCCTGCAAGCACTCGGCGCTGCGGCGGTGGGGTTGAACTGCTCTTTCGGCCCCGCCGGCATGGAGGATCCTGTGCGGGAAGCGCTTCCGCACGCCGCGGTGCCGCTGGTGGGGAAGCCCAGCGCTATGGCGGAAGACAGCGGGACGCTTTCCCCTCTCCAATTCGGGGAAGCAATGCGGCGGCTGCTGGATGCAGGCGCCGCCATTGTGGGCGGGTGCTGTGGAACCTCCCCGGAATATCTCGCAATCCTGCGTGGGATTGTCGATCAGCACCCGACCATTGCCCCGCGGGAAATCGATACGGACGCCTGTGCGGTGGAAAGCGAAGCGTTTTTCCTTGCCGACGATTTGGAATACGGCGACCCGATCCCCTGCGACAGCGATCTGCCTGATCGGCTGATCGAAGCGGAGGAGGAGGGGAACGTCGCACTGGTGGAATTGGCGCAGCCCGGCGACCTCGATAACCTGCTGGAATACGGGGGGATGAGCCGCCTGCCCATCCTGCTGCATACCGACCGGCCCCTGCTGCTGGACGAAGCGCTCCGCCGCTTCCCAGGCCGCCTTTTGGTGGATTCTTTGTGCGAGATAGACCGCCCTCTGCTGGAGGATATCGCCGGTCGTTTCGGCGCGGTCGTGTTTTAGCTATGGACAGCATCTTTTAGCGATAACAGAATTTAGAAGCAAATAAGGTACAAAATGCATGAAGCATTTTGTACCTTATTTTTTTGCAGCCCGTTCCGTTACCGCAAATTGTTACGGGCCTATGGTAAAACCTTCCACTTTATTCGATCAATCAACTTTTCATCTAATAATTCGTCTAAAGTTATTTGATAGTACTTTGCCAATTCTTTTAAAAACATCACGGTCGGCAAGGTGCGCCCTACTTCATAATACGCATATGTAGATCGAGAAATGTCCAATATCTGGCAAAGTTCTTCCTGTGTCAAATTATTTTTTTGTCGAAAATAGATCAGGTTTTGTCCAATGTACGGCGGGATTTCCCGCTTGCCCTTCATTATCATTCCTCCTGCACTGCCGGCGGAGACTACCGCCTTCGCCGGGGGATTATAGGACCCGTCCATCACCGCGGCATGGCCGGCGGCCGGCTGCAAGAGCCGCGATCGGTGAAAGCGATAACGGCGAATTCAATCGTCAGCACCCCGGCTGAAGCACGCGGCATCGGACAACCCTTTTGGACAACACCCTGGCTTATTAAGCTTATAGAACCTTATGTGAATAGAAGTTATTCCTAAAAACGGATATACTTATATAGATAGGGTTCCTATTGCTTGTGAAACATATTGGATATTTTAAAAGCCAATTATGGAGCGATGCTCTGTGGCGAACGGCCTGCAGCAACCCCAATACAGATGGAAGGAATGGTGTGAATCATGGGCGATCTGAAATACCGTGTTAGGATTTCCACATCGATCGACAAAGGCTTGAAAGAAGCTTTGTACGGTTATTCGGAGCAAAGCGATATTCCTGTTTCCCGCCTTATGGATAAAGCGATCGCATGTTACCTGAAACATATTAAAGTCCCATATACTAAGCAATCTATCAGTAAACAGGATAAGCCATAGCATCCCACATCTTGTGACAATAAATGCCACAATAGTTCCATAAACTTATCGAAGTTTATGGAGCTATTATGGCATTTTGGGGTATGTATGTCAAGTATTCTCCATGCCTGTCTCTTTGCCCTTCCGGCTTTCCGCCGCAGCGTTTCCCAAGGCGACAAACTGTTCGAGAGTGAGCTGTTCGGCCCGCGCCGTCTCTGAAATTCCTGCTTCCCCTAAAATCTTTGCTGCGGTTTTCTTATCCCATCCAGCGCCGGAAAGCGCGTTGACCAATGCCTTGCGCCGCTGACTGAAAGCCGCCCGTACAAGACGGAACAGCAAGGCTTCATCCGTAACCGGATATGGCGACTTTCTGCGTACCGTTAGCCGGATCACCGCGCTGTCCACATTTGGCGCCGGAAGGAAACTGCCGCGGGATACGGGCAACAACACTTCCGGCTCCGCATAATACCGGACCGCAAACGTGACCGCCCCGCATTCCCTGGTACCCGGGCGGGCGCATAAACGCAGCGCGGCTTCTTTTTGCACCATAACGGTAATATTCTCAACCGGAAGCCGGCTTTCCAGCAGATTCATCAGCATCGGCGAGGTGATATAATACGGCAGGTTCGCACATACCGCGACCCGCAGTCCCGGAAATTCCTCGGCAATGACCCGATGGAGATCCATCTTCATCGCGTCGCCATGGATCACGTGGGCGTGGGGATAGGTGGCCAGCGTTTCCCCCAGGATGGGCAGCAGCCGGCCGTCCAGTTCAATCGCGGTTACCCGCGCCGCCCGCCGCGCCAATTCCCGGGTGAGCACGCCGATGCCCGGCCCGATTTCCAACACGCCGGTCCGTCCATCCGCCCCGCAGGCCTCCGCCATGCGGGGACAGACCGACGGGTTGATCAGGAAATTCTGGCCAAGCTTTTTGGAAAAATGAAAGCCATGGCGGGCCAGCAGGGATTTCACCGTGCCAATGTCGGTCAGTCGTTCCTCGTTTTCCGTGGTATGCAACTCCATTCTTGTTTATTTCCTCTCTTTTCCCATTTCCTATTTCGCAATTCTACGTCGTTTTACTTATCGAGAGAATAGGCCGTAAACGCTTCCGGCAATAGTGCGGAAAGCGTGGTCCGGATTATTTCATCCCCGTGCGCGGCGGCGCGCAGGACAGCGATATCGCCAAACTCCGCCAGCATCTGCCGGCAAATCCCGCAGGGAGCCACCGGCGTATCCCCCGCCGCTACCGCCAGGGCGATGAAACGGCGCTCTCCCGCCGTCAGCGCCGTCGCCAACGCCGCCCGCTCCGCACAGATCGTCCCTCCGTAGGAAACATTTTCGCAGTTGGCGCCGCGGTAAATTCTGCCGGATACAGCCAACAGGGCCGCCCCGACGGCAAAGCCGGAATACGGGCAATAGGCGTTCTCCCTCGCCTCCCGCGCGCTGGCGATCAGCTCTTTTTCATTGTACATACGTTTTCCCTCTTTTTTCCTGTTTCCCGTCTGCCGGACTTTCCCTGCATTCTTCGCGCCTTTCCTGGCGGGCATCGCGGCAACTGCACAGGCGGCAAAAACGATAATAGCATAAACGCATAGGGCGGTTTCTGCAACGCCCTATGCGTTTCTCTTTTATTTATACTTCTTTACCCGTTTCATCCGATTGCGGCGACGGCGGCGGTTATGCACGATGTTCAGTATGATATAACCGACCAGCAGCACCGCCAGCAGTGCCAGCCCCCCGTAAAACCAGGGGGAGGATAAAAAGCTTTGCACCTGCGCCCAAATCGAGAGGATCTCACTGCGTTCCACCGATTCGCTCGCCACCAGGTTTACTTCGCCGATTTTCTGATCGACATTGATAAACAGCTCCACCTTGCCGTATACTTCCCCTTTGGTAATCGGCGCGTCCACCACGTCGGCATTCAGGGTCTCCTTTTTCAGGATGGTGGACGGGTCCAGGTCGTTGGCCACGGTGGCGGAAAAATTGGTTTCCGGCACCAGCGTCACGGTGTCCCGATCCCACGCCAGACGGATTGGAAGCTGCACGACCGGCTCGTTCTTGCTCAGCAGGGTTTTGTAGGTGAAATTATTAAACGCCCAGCGGTACAGGGTTTTTGTATCCCGGAAATGGACGCCGGATTCCCCGTCGCTGTTTTTTTCCGGACAACCGAGTACCACCACCAGGTATTCGTAACCGCTGTCCCGCGCCACCGAAGCCAGGCAGCGTCCGGCGGAATCGGTATAGCCGGTCTTTCCAAAGGCCAGGGGCGAATAATAATGCGCGGAGTTCGCGCGGCTCATATCGTTGGTGTTAGGCAGGGAATGGTTGCCTTTCCCGCCGCTGACCGGTTTTGCGGTATACTCGGAAGCGGACAGCAGGGGCTCGAACTCCGGGTAATCCATCGCATACCGCATGATCCGGTAAAGATCCCGGGCCGTCGTATACTGGTTAATGTGGTCGATGCCGGTGACATTGGCAAAGCTGGTGTTCTCACAGCCGATTTTCTGGGCGGTGGCGTTCATCTCCGCCACAAACTGTTCCTCGCTGCCGCTAAGGGTAACGGCCAGGGTCACACAGGCGTCCGCCGCGGTCTGGATCATCGACATGGACAGCAGGTCGCGGACGGTCCACACCTCCCCGATCTCCATGTTGGCGGTGGTCAGCCCCGTACCGGCGATGCGGTTAAAACAGTCGATGGTATAGGTGCCGTTGGTCGTATCCATATCGATATTCTTGTCCCGGATGATCTGGATGGCGACCGCCCCCACCATCAGCCGCACCAAAGCGGCCGGGGATTTCATCGCGTCCGCGTCCCGCTCGTACAGCACGGTGTCCTCCGCCTGCGTCGGGCCGAGACTCACTACCAGCGCCGCCTGGGCGCTGATTGACACATCCTCCGGCAGGTCGTAGGACGCGGCCGCCGACAGCGGCGCGGTGAATAAAACGATCATCAGCGCCAGCACTGCCGCCAGAGACCCACCCCTGTACCGCCGGCTACCGGACCCACCCCTGGTGGAAAAGGAAAAATGCATTTTCTTTTTCTGATTCATAGACAATCACCATGATTCCCGATATAATGAAAAGGCGGGTGTTCCGCACAACCCTTCCTTGCGTTTCTATCGTTTAGTATAGCAAATTCTGCTTGCTTTTACAGTAACAATATTGTCATTTTATGCTTATTTGATTCGTGAATTTGATTTTGGAAGCCCGGCCGGTCTGGTAAACCGATCGGTTTCCGGAAAGGCAGGATATCGTTTATGGTTTACGTCACCGGCGATACGCACGGGGATTTCACCCGTTTCACCTCTCCCGCCGCCCGCCGCCTGAAAAAAGGCGACGCCCTGATCGTGTGCGGGGATTTCGGTTTTTTATGGGACGGCGGGAAGCGCGAAGCCGCCGTTCTGAAAAAATTCGCCAAACTGCCGTATACCGTCCTCTTCCTGGACGGGCGGCATGAAAATTACGATTTGCTCAGCGAGTACCCCGTCGCCGAATGGAACGGCGGCAAAGCGCAGGCGATTGGGGAAAACTTGTTTCATCTGATGCGGGGGGAAATCTACACCATTGAATACGAAATCTACTTTGTTTTCGGCGGCGGGGAAACCCCCGACCCCGCTTTCCGCTCCGACGCGAAGACCTGGTGGGAAGAAGAGCTGCCGACCGCCGACGAAATGATCGCCGCCCGCCGCCGTCTCGAAGAAGCAGGGAATAAGGTCGATTACATCTTGACCCATGAACCCTCCGGCAAAGCCCGCGGGTTTATGAGCGGCCGAGGGGAAGCGATCAACGGCGTCAACGTTTTTCTCAACACAATCGAAGATACGGTGGAATACCAGCGCTGGTTTTTCGGCTGCCTTCATCTGGACAAACCGATGAGCAAGCGGCATCTCGCCGTATTCCGCGACATTGTCCCGGTACACCCGCCGGCTTCCCGCCGATGAAACAGGGACGGGAAAGGCGGCCGCTTGCCGCGGCCAAAACGGAAAAGCCGGTAATGCTGACTCCAGAAGAAGTGCAGTATCTCGCCATGTGTATCGTGGACCTGCTCCACGAGGTTCCGTTAGACAGGATGGACCGCTATATCCAGCATGGGGACACGTCCTGCCTGCGCCACTGCGTCGCGGTTGCGTATCTCAGCTTCCTTCTAAGCCGGCGGCTACGGCTACGCTGCGACACCCGCAGCCTGATCCGCGGCGCCATGCTGCACGATTTTTTCCTCTATGACTGGCATGAAAAAGACGCCGGGCATTCCCTCCACGGGTTCACCCATCCCGCTACCGCCCTACGGAACGCCCAGCGTTTCCTCGCCCTCAATCCCACGGAGCGGGACATCATCCGCCGCCACATGTGGCCGCTGACCCCCGTCCCGCCACACTGCCGGGAAGCCTGGCTTGTCTGCCTGGCGGATAAAATCTGCTCGGTGAGGGAAACGCTGCGGCTGCGCCCGTACCCCTTTTCCCCTTTATATAAAACCTCCTGTTAAACCGGCGGCCAGGCCCTCTGCGCCCGCCGGTTTATTTTATGCTTCCCTCCGCTTCATCCCCGTCCGGATAAACCAGCTCGGTATGGGTGCAGACCTCCCCGATCTTTTCCCGCAGCGCCAGGAAGTCTGCAAAAGCGTCCGGCTTCTGCGCGGGATAGCGCAGAAGGGCCGCGGGATGCAGCGTCCCCATCATCAGCACGCCGCCCTTTTCAAAAAACTGCCCGTGCTGGCGGGTCACTTTGAAATCCGGGGAAATCAGGCGGCAGGCCGCCACCCGGCCGAGACAGACCACAATTTTCGGCCGGATCAGGGCGAACTGTTCCCTCAACCAGCCGATGCACGCCTCCTGTTCTTCGGGCAAAGGGTCCCGGTTTTTCGGAGGACGGCATTTCACAATATTGGCGATGTAAATATTCTTTTCCCGCGAAAGCCCGACGGCGGCGAGCATTTTATCGAGCAGCTGCCCGCCCCGGCCCACAAACGGCTCGCCCTGTTTGTCTTCGTTTTCCCCCGGCCCTTCCCCGACGAACAGAATCTCCGCGTCCGTTTTTCCCACTCCGAAAACCACATTGGTACGGGTGTTGGCGAGGCCGCAGCCCGTGCATCGCAGGCATTCCTGCCGCAGCGTATCCCAATCCCGATGTTCCATACATAACCCTCCTCGACCAAATAGCGCCGCCCACGCGGCTTCTCTGCTTGACTTATGCGGCGGCGCAACCGAGAAAAGCTCCGCTTTTCTCCCTGCCGGCTGCCATCTTCTGGCCGCCCACGCGGCTTCTCTGCTTGACTTATGCGGCGGCGCAACCGAGAAAAGCT
>CAMMRL010000014.1 GCA_946499275.1 uncultured Clostridia bacterium
TCGCACAGGGGATCGAAACCCTGCGCGCCATGGATAAACAGGAAAGGCAGAAAATGGCCGTCCGCTGCCGGGAATCCACCGAACCTTTTGACAAACGGCATGCCCGCGCCGCGATGCAGAAAATCTACGAAGCCGCCGACCGGAGGGTGGAGCAGAAAAGCCATGGAAAACAGTGTCAAGATCAGCATCGTCATGGGCGTGTATAATCCCCATCCCCGGCGGCTTGCCGAAGCGGTGGATTCCCTTCTCAGGCAGAGCTTCCGGGATTGG
The DNA here is from genome assembly GCA_946499275.1 of uncultured Clostridia bacterium. Taxonomy (GTDB): domain Bacteria; phylum Bacillota; class Clostridia; order Oscillospirales; family Acutalibacteraceae; genus Avimonas. The sequence goes on from CAMMRL010000014.1 coordinate 271, forward strand.
GAACTCCTTTTGTTCGACGACGGCTCAACGTACTTTTCCGCCACAATCCGGCGGACGGCGGAGAAGGATCCCCGGATACGCTGCTTCCGGGAAGAACAAAACCGAGGGTTGGCCTATGCCCTCAATCGCTGTCTCTCTTTGGCGAAAGGCGATTATATCGCCCGGATGGACGACGACGATATCTCTCGTGCGGACCGGTTGGAAAAGCAGTATATGTTTCTTGAAGCCCATCCTTCTTACCAGTGGGTGGGATCCAACGCCGCCCTTTTTGACGACGGCGGCGTCTGGGGGATGTTGCAAGTGCCGGAACGCCCGCATTCTGAAGATTTCCTTTCCAACTCGCCGTACATCCACCCGTCCGTTCTCTTCCGCAAAACAGCGCTGGTCCAAATCGGGGGATACAGCCTTGCCCCCCGGCACCGGCAGCTGGAGGATTACGAACTGTTCATGCGGCTGCATCATAACGGGCTGCGGGGATACAACCTGCAGGAGCCGCTTTTACAGTACCGGGAGGATGCCGCCGCCTATGCGAAACGCGGCTACCGCCGCCGGATACGGGAAGCGCGGCTGCGGCTGGAAGGGTTTCGTAAGCTGGGCCTGCTCCGCCCCTCCGCCCTGCCCTATGCCGTCAAGCCGCTGGCGGTCGGCGCCTTGCCTGTCCCGCTTTACCAATGGATCAGGCGGAGGAACCATCTGCCGGAAAGGAGGGAGCGTCCATGAACGCCGACGAATTGACTCACCGCCGGGCGGCGGCCTATCGGGATTGTCTGCGGACAAGCCCCTCCCTGTACCGCGCCGCGCAGAAAACGGCAGCCCCCGATGGGGAGCCGGTGGAAACGGTATGCCGCTGGGTGCTGGGGCCCGCTCTGGGCGGCTTTGTCCGCTGGCTTTTGGAGGACGCCGCCGCCCGCGGGATAAAGCGGCTGTATTTCCTGGCGCGGGACGGGTATTTTTTCTATCAGGCCGCCCGTATTTACTGCGAAATGCAGCGGCTTCCCCTGGCCTTACGGTATCTATCCTGTTCCCGTTATTCCCTGCGGATCCCGCTGTTCCACCGGGACACGGAAGGCGCCCTGGACGCCGTCTGCCGGCGGGGGCTGCACGTCACCCCCCTCGCCGTGCTGGCCCGGGCGGGGCTGACGGAGGAGGAACAGCAGGCCGTGCTGGAACGGCTCCGGCTTCCCTTCGCCCCGGAGGAAACCATTCCCCCCGCCATGTTGCCGGACGTCCGCCGGGCGCTGGGCGGATGCCGCTTTTTCCTGGACACGATGAACCGGCGCTCGGCGGAAGCCTTGCCGGGGCTCGCCGGTTATCTGCGGCAGGAGGGGCTGCTGGAGGACACGCCGTCCGCCGTCGTGGACAGCGGCTGGGTGGGCTCCATGCAGAAAACGCTGGGCGAAGCGCTCGTCCTCCTTGGCCGCACACGGAAACTGGAGGGCTACTATTGGGGGCTGTATGAGCTGCCGCCCGGCATGGACCCGGCGGATTACCATCCCTTTTATTTTTCCCCGGAACAGGGATTACGGGAAAAAGTATTTTTCAACAACTGCCTATTTGAAGCGGTCTTCACCGCCCCCCACGGTATGACGATGGGATACCGCCAGGACGGGACGGCATATATGCCCCTTTACGGCCCGGCGGATGCAGAAACCGCCGCCTTTGTCCGGCGGATCGAACCGGTGCTTCTTGCTTATGTTCGGCATTTAGGGGAGAATTCGGGAAAGGCGGACACACAGAAGGACCGCACCGCTATCTATCGGCTGTTCCGCCTGTTTATGGCCAATCCTACCCGTCCCGAGGCGGAAGCCTTCGGAAGTCTCCCCTTTTCGGACGATGTGCTAGCGGGCGGAGAGGGGCGGCTGGCCGCCCCTTTGACCGAACAGGAACTGAAAGCGGGGCACGCGCTTCCCAAGCTGTTCGCCCTAGCGGGACGGGGCGGCGCGGCGCGGGAAAGCGCCTGGTACGAGGGCAGCGCCGTCCTGCACGGCCGGAAGGCAGCGCGGCATCAGCGGCAATACCGGCTGTATCAACGGCTGCGGTTTCTCCGGAAATCCCGCCAATTCCGAAAAGAGAGGAGGGAAAAGCTCCATGGCTGACGTACGGCATAGAAAACGATCCCAGTACGCTTTTGTCATTCAGCAGCTCACCTCCCGGGAGATCAAGCGGAAATACGCCCGCTCCTACCTGGGGATCGTATGGAGCGTACTTAACCCACTTCTGTCCATGGCGGTGCTCTCGTTGATTTTTTCCCAGCTTTTCCGCCGTTCGATCGAAAACTACCCGATTTATTACCTGACCGGCTACATCCTCTGGCAGACCTTTACCGGGGCCACCACCGCGGCCATGACCACCCTGGCGGACAACAAACCGCTGCTACTCAAGGTCAAGCTGCCGATGGAAGTATTTATCCTAACGCGGGTGTATACGGCGCTGATCAATCTGGGCTATTCCCTGATCGCCTATGTGGTGATGCTCGTCGTATTCCAGATCACGCCGAAGTGGACGATGCTGCTGTCGCCGGGCATTTTTCTGTGCCTGTTCGCCTTTTCGCTGGGAATGTCGTATATCCTGGCGACGGCGTATGTATTTTTCGGGGACGTGAAGCATCTGTATACGGTGCTGCTGACGCTGTGGATGTACTGTTCCGCCATCTTCTATCCCGTGGAACAGCTTCAGGGCTTTATCCTCGTGGTAATCCGGAACAACCCCCTGTTTCTCTATATCCACAGCCTGCGCCAGGTGGTGATGGAGGGTACGCCGCCGGGATGGTCCGTCTGGGTGCAGATGGCCCTGTGGGGAGGCGGGCTGTATCTCTTCGGCCACTGGGTTTTCCGGAAAAACCGCAACCGCATCATCCAACGATTATGAGGGAACGCTATGGAATTGCCAACACAGTATAAACCGGAAATCGCGGTGGAACATGTGACCATGCAGTTCCGCCGGGCCAAAGACGAGGCGAGCAGCCTTAAGGAGCTGCTGATCCGCTCCGCCCGCCGCGCGCATAAAACGGAAACCTTCAAAGCCCTGGACGACGTGAGCTTTACCGTGGACAAAGGCGAGGTGGTGGGGATCGTCGGCACCAACGGTTCCGGCAAAAGCACCCTGCTGAAAATCATCGCCGGGGCGCTGATCCCGACCGGCGGCCGGGTACAGGTGGACCGGGACAAGGTACAGCTCCTCACCCTGGGGACCGGCTTCGACATGGAGCTGACCGGGAGGGAAAACGTCTACCTCAACGGCGCCCTGATCGGGTACAGCCGGGCGTTCATCGACGCGAATTACCAGAAAATCGTCCGTTTCGCCGAGCTGGAAGGGTTTATGGAGGAAAAAGTGCGCAACTACTCCTCCGGCATGGTGTCCCGATTAGGCTTCGCCATCGCCACGGCCGGGGATTCCCCGGAAATCCTGATCCTGGACGAGGTGCTCAGCGTGGGCGACTTGTTTTTCCGGCAGAAAAGTGAAACGCGCATCCGGGAACTGATCCACAGCGGCTCCACCGTCCTGATCGTCTCCCATTCCCCTTCCGTCATCCGGAATAACTGCACCAAAGCCGTCTGGATTGAAAAAGGGCGGCTGCGGGCAATGGGGGAGCCGGGAAAGGTCTGCGACGCGTACGAGAAAAAAAGCGGCGGGTAAATCCTGCGCAGGGCCATACCGTCTCCCCGGCAGCAGGGCGACGGCGGGAAACCGTACAAGGAAGGGGGGAAAGGGGAATGAAAGAACGGCTATACCGGCTGCTGGCCGTCCGGGTGCCGGGGATCCGGGATCGCTATGCGGCCTGGCGGCTCGGCGCCCGGCGGAGCCGCTGGCAGTCCGCGCTGTACCTGCTGTGGCTGAACCTGCAATACGTCCTCTTCTTTCGCCGGGGCTGGGGCCGGCCGGAAGAGACGGCGCTGTATGAGGATGTCCCGCTGTATGCTGGGGGCGGCGAATCCTCCCTTTCCCTGCGGGACGCCCCGGAAGCCTTCGCCGCGAAGCTGGCCGCCTTCGATGCAGTATCCTTCGATGTGTTCGACACCCTGGTATTCCGCCCCTTTTCCCACCCGACCGACCTGTTTTACCTCGTGGGCAGGGAGCTGGGCTACCCCGATTTCCGGCGGCTCCGCATCCAGGCGGAGGAAAGGGCGCGGGAGAAGAAATGGGCGGAAAGCGGAACGCGCGAGGTAACGCTGGAGGAAATCTGGGCACTGCTCGCGGCGGAAACCGGCATCCCCATGGAAACCGGGTTGCAGGCCGAATGGAATCTGGAAATGCGCTGCTGCTTTGCCAACCCCTATATGCTCCCGGTTGTGGAGACGCTGCAGCGGGCGGGAAAGCCGCTGCTCGCGGTGTCGGATATGTACCTGGGGGAAGAACGCCTGCGCTCCCTGCTGGAAAACTGCGGTTACCCCCGTTTTGACCACTGCTTCGTTTCCTGCGACCACGGCCGTTCCAAAAGCGACGGCGGGCTGTACCCGCTCGTTTTGCAAACGCTCGGCCCCGGCCGCTCCCTCGCCCATGTGGGGGATAACGAGCACGCCGATCTCCGGCAGGCGGAGCGGTACGGCCTGCATCCCTTCCTCTATCCCAACGTCCACCATACCGGCGGGCGGTACCGGGCAAAGGAACTGTCCGCCGTCACCGGCAGCTTGTACCGTGGCATAGCCAACGCCCACCTGCACAACGGGCTTTCCGCCTTCAGCCGGGAATACGAATACGGTTTTGTGTACGGCGGGCTGTTCGTCGCCGGGTACTGCCGGTTTATCCATGCGCTGGTCCAGGCGCGCGGGATCGAAAAAATCCTGTTCCTCTCCCGGGACGGGGCGCTGCTGATCCAGGCGTACCGCCGGATGTATCCGGAGGAGGCGTCCTACACCGCTTACGCCGCCTGGTCCCGGCTGGCGGCGGCCAAACTGACCGCCGGGTACTACAAGCAGGATTATTTCCGCCGCTTCCTGTACCACAAGGCGGATCAGGGCTTTTCCCTGCGCCGCATCCTGAAATCGATGGAGCTGCCCGGGCTGTTGGACCCGCTCTGCCGGACGGCCGGCATGAATCCGGACGACGAACTGACGCATAAAAACGCCGGGAAAGTCAAAAGCTATCTGTGCGGGGCCTGGGACGCGGTGCTGGGCTGCTACGCCGAGCAGGTCGCAGCGGGAGGAGCGTATTACCGCACTCTTCTTGCCGGATGCCGGAGCGCAGCGGCGGTGGATATCGGCTGGGCGGGCAGCGGCGCGCTGACGCTGGATTGCGCGGTTAACCGTCTCTGGGGCTTGGACTGCCCCATTATGGGGATTCTGGCGGGGACCAATTCCGCCCGCAGCCCCGAACCCGACGCATCCGCCCCCTTTTTTCTGGACGGGAGACTGGAAGCGTATCTCTACTCCGACCGGGAAAACCGGGACCTGTGGAAATTCCACGACCCCGCCCAAAACCACAATCTGTACTGGGAGCTTCTTCTGGGCGCGCCGGAGGGCAGCCTGATCGGCTTTTATCCTGGGCAGGACGGGAAACCCCGCCTGCGCTATAAAGCCCCCCCTCCCCAGGCGGACCGCATCCGGGAAATCCATCGGGGCGCGCTGGATTTTGTGGACCGGTTCCTGGAAACCGAAAAGCGGCTGGGGCTGGCCATCCCGGTCAGCGGGCGGGACGCGTACGCCCCGATGCTCCTGGCGGAAAGCCGCCGGAACAAAAAATTCATGGAAGGGCTGGAGGCGCTGATGGATGAGATGCACATCGGATAAAACACCGTCCCCCTCCCTTGTCTTGTACCACGCGGTCAGCTCCTATCAGCTTTTGGAGATGATGCTCCACCGCCTGTATTTCCATCCGGACAGCCGGGCGGTGCTCCTGCTCCCCGACTTTATTGTAAAGAAATACCCGCAGTACAAAAAGCTGACGGCTTATCACTTTTTTGACGAGGTGTACCTCTTCCCCTATCTGCACATCCCCCACCGGGAGGAATCCCAAATCATCGACGACACCGCCCGTTGTTACCGGGAGATCGTCCCCCACGCGGTCACCGATTTTTCCGCCGTTTATGTGGCGGGCGCCCATTTCTATTTTTCGCTGTATTTAATCCAAAACCGTATCCCCTTTGTGTTTTTTGAAGACGCGGCGGGGATGCTGAGCCGGCCGGAAGAGCTATACCTCCCGCTGCAAAGGACGTTCCCCATCCACGCCGCCATCGCCCGCCGTCACGGCCTGTTCGGCGGGGATAACCCCTGCGTAACCCGTATTATCTGTCTCAAGCGGGCGCAGACTATCGACGTATCCGGTGAGCGCTATCAAGACTTTTCGGTGGAAGACGCGCTGGAAGCGCTCCCCGCGCGGCGGCGGAAAATCCTGATCCGTTTCTTCCTGCGTCGGCGCATCCGCACCCGCGCACAGGGTATCCTGCTGACCCAGCGTTTCGCCGGCCTGGGCGTCCTCAGCGAAGCGGAACAGCGGCGGCTGTATGAACGGCTGCGGGACGGCCCGCTCCACGGGGTGCGGCTGCTTATCAAGCCCCACCCGGACGATACTCTGTCGTATGCGGACATTTTCCCCCGCGCCGAGATCCTGCGGGCGGTTTTCCCGTCCGAGTTGCTGCCCTATGTGTTTTGGAAAAAGCCCGAAACCCTGTATACCTTCAGTTCCACCGGGTGCGAAAACCTGCGCCGCCATTTCATCATCCATCAGTTAGGGAGGGACCCGCATGCCGCATGCCTGTAATAACCGCGTACTCCTTGTCGTCAACTCGGTGTACCAGCTTTTTACCGCCGTCCATATGCGCCGCACGATTCTGGCTGGGCGGGAAGCGGACTTAATTCTCACCGATATCACTCCGGCACTAGAAGGATGCCTTTCCCGCCTGAGGGAAACCGGGCTGTTCCGCCGGGTTCTGACCGCCTCGATAAAGGAGTTCAGCGAACAATACTCCCTCGCCAAAGCCGAAGCGGTTTCCGACGCGTTCCAGAATATCCTCCCGCTTTTCCGCGGCACGCTCAGCGAGGAGCTGGACGAATACGAGCAGGTGTATTTGGCCAATTTCGACCTGTTCGCCCGCCTGCTCGCCTGCTGGTACTATACCCGCCCCTGTGAATTCATCGGCTATGAAGACGGCTTCTCCTCCTACGTCATCGATTACCTGCGGGAGGACCGCGCGGCGGCCAACCGCCACCCGGAGGGGCGGAAAATAAAGGACAAGGTGGAGCGGATCCTGCTGTACGAGCCACGGCTGGCCATGCGGGGGGATGCGATTCCCAACCGCCCGCTGCCGAAAATCTCGCGGGAAGACGGGGAGCTCCGGGGCCTGCTCAACTATATTTTCGACTATCAGCCCCCGGAAGGCGGGGAGGACTTCTTTTTCCTGGAGCAGTCCTTCCGCGCGGAGGGCATCCAGACCAACGATCTGGAACTGATGCAGGAATGCCGGCAGGCGGTCGGCCCGGGGCGTTTCCTGGTCAAGCCCCACCCACGCAACCCGGCAAACGTCCCCGCCCAGCTCGGGCTAACCCGGCGGTATGCCGGCGACGCCCCGTGGGAGCTGTTCCTGCTCAACGAAGACCCGGAGCGGTACACCCTCCTTACCGTCTGCTCCAACGCGGCGTTGACCGGGCGGATCGTGTTCGGGCTGGATATCCGCACCGTCATGCTTTATCCGCTGTTTGAAGGGAAAGTCCTCTGGAAAGAGGACGCGGTACTCCGGCGGTATCTGCGCACGTTCCAGCGGCAGTTCGCGGGGAAACGGTATTATGTGCCGGAAACCATCTACCAACTGCGGAATATACTCGCTTATCTGGGAGGACGCCATGAGCCAAACAATCAAAGTTTCGGTCATCATACCGGTTTATCAAGTTGAAAGTTACCTGGAGAGGGCGGTGGATTCGGTGCTGGGGCAGACCCTCCAGGAAAAGGAGATCATCCTGGTGGACGACGGCAGCGAGGACGCGTCCCCGGCGATCTGCGACCGGTACGCCCGGGAATATCCCGGGCTGATCCGGGTGATCCACAAACCGAACGAAGGACTGGGCCTGGCGCGCAACACCGGCGTGCGGGCCGCGTCGGGGGAATATATCGCTTTCCTCGATTCCGATGATACGGTGGAGCCCGAAATGTACGAGGAGATGGCCCGCCTGGCGGACGAAGAGGGCTGCGACATTGTGATGTGCGACGTGCGCATCCGTTATGTGGAGGAGGGACGAGAAACCGTCGTATCCTCCTACCCCCGCCGGGAAATCGACCTGTCCGACTACATCGCCAACGGCAATAATATCACCTACAGCGTCAACAAGCTGTTCCGCCGTTCCATCTGGGCTGAAAACCAGTATGAAAAAATGCTGTTCGAGGATATCGCGCTGATCCCCTCCCTGATGACAAAATATCCCCAGGTGGGCTATGTACCCAAGCCCTTTTACAACTACTACCGCCGGGCGAACACCATCTCCACCTCCTTTGTCGGCGATATGGTGGACATCACCAAAGCGTTCCGCCTTTTTCTGGACCGGTGCAACCCGGCTTACCGCGAAGAAGCCGTCTACTGCGTTGCCAAGCAGCTGCAGTGGAACATGACCAAGTCCCGCGTTTTGTTCCAGGCGGATTTTATCGAGATGATGCGGGAATATGAAAAGGATTTCCGGCTCAATCCCTTCATCGCCAAGGACAAAGCGGTGCGCCCCCTCCTCGATTTCCTCGACAAAGAGGTGATCCCGGACAACCTGATCTGCGTGCGTTTTGATTCGCCGGTTCCCGAGACATATCGGGAGGAGGTGCGAACCGATTTTCCTCGTGCCCGTCTTATGGAAGCGGGGCGGGACTATTTCCCGCCGGACACGCTCCCGGATACGGTCCGCCGCGCGCTTGAGGATGGGAACACTCCCTATGCGGAGGAATACTACGCTCTGCGGATCCTTTACGAAGAGGGCGGCATCGTGCTGCGACCCGACCGGCGGGCGAACCTCTCGCTGAAAAGGTTGCGGCTCAATCGGGCCTTCTTCGGCTTTGAGAATACGGAGGAAATCACGACCGGCTGTTACGGCGCGCTGAAAGGGCATTACGTCGTCCGGGCGCTGCTGGATACCTACGAAGCGGACAATATCTACAACCAGATGTATCTGCCACTGGCGGACCGCATCCGCGATTTCCTTCTCCTTCACTTCGGACTGAAGGCCAACGGGCGCAACCAGCTCCTCCGCCACGAGGTGCAGGTGTACCTGCCCAGCATCCTTGCCTACGACATGAAGGACGGAGACAACTGCTGCAAAAACGTCGCTGTCCCCGTGCCGGAGGGATACGAGTTGGTCAGCGGCGACGTGCTGAAAATGTGGTCGGACCGCCTGCTCGAAAACTGGAACCTGTATAAGCATGCGCTGGGCAAGAAGCCGGAGTTGGCGAAGCCTGCCCCTGCCAAGCCGGCGGGGATTTCCCCGGAACGGTACCAGCGCGACCTAGACGAACGGATCCGGGAAGTGGTGGAAACGTACGAAAACTCCACCTGCTGGCGGCTGACCAAACCGTTGCGGGTAATCGGCGAATTTTTCCGAAAAAGGAGGAAGGCATAATGCGCACCGTCGCGATTATCCCCGCGCGGTATAATTCCAGCCGGATGAAGGGAAAGCCCCTGGCCGACCTCTGCGGCCGGCCGATGGTCTGGTGGGTGTACCGCGGAGTGCGGCAATCGCCAAAAATCGACGCCGTTTATGTGGCGACCGACCATGAAGGCATTTTCGAAACCTGTGGACAATACGGCATCCCCTGCCGGATGACCTCTCCCGCGCACCGCACCAGCACCGAACGGCTCTATGAAGTCGCCCGGTCGGTCCCCGCCGACGTTTACCTGTGTGTCAACGGGGACGAGCCGCTGATCGACCCGGCGGTAGTGGAACAGGTGATCCCGGAGAGGCTGGAGGGCTTTTTCGCCGCCAACCTGATGACCAGAATCCACAGCCCCGCCGAAACGGTGGACAACACCAACATCAAGGTGGTGACCGACCGGGAGGGCTATGCGCTGTTCTTCTCCCGCAGCCCGATCCCCCACCCGAAAGGAAGCCTTTCTTTCGATTACTACAAGCACCTGGGCGTGCTGGCCTATTCGCTGGAAGCGCTCCGTTTTTTTGCCGAAACGGAGAAGGGGCCGGTTGAGACGGTGGAGGATATCAACGAGCTCCGGTTTGTCGAAAACCGGAAACCCCTGCGGATGATCCCGGTACAGGCCGGTTCCCTGTCGGTGGACACACCGAAAGACCTGGAGTATGTGCGGAGAATCCTGCAAAAGAAGCTGGAAAGCGGGGAAATCAAACTATGAGCATTCAAATCTTGGACTGCACCCTCCGGGACGGGGGATATATCAACGACTGGGATTTCGGCCGGAAAGCCATCGTTTCCATCTTGGACAAGCTGGAAAGCGCCCACATCGATATCATCGAATGCGGCTTTCTGACCGGCATGGTCCACGACCCGGAACGTTCCCTCTACGGCAGCGTCGCCGACATTGAGACGGTGCTGCCCCGGCGGAAGCGGGAATCCATGTACGTCGCCATGATCGCCATCGGGGAAAAGGAGCTGCATCCCGCCAAATTGGCCCCCTACGATGGGAAGAGCATCGAGGGGATCCGCCTGACCTTTCACCAGGATGAAATCGAACAGGCGGTGGAATGGGCAAAGATCATCATGGACAAAGGCTATAAAGTGTTCATGCAGCCGGTCGGCACCGTGTTTTACACCGATATGGAACTACTGCGGCTGGTGGAAACCATCAACGCCCTGCACCCCTACGCGTTTTATATTGTGGACACGCTGGGCAGCATGTACCGCAATCAGGTAACCCACCGTTTTTACCTGATTAACGAAAACATGGACCCGGGGATTCATCTGGGATTCCACGCCCACAACAACCTGCAGCTCGCCTTCTCCAACGCCCAGGTGCTCGGGAAAATCCAAACCAAGCGCACGCTGATCCTGGATTCCTCGGTATACGGCATGGGGCGGGGCGCCGGCAACCTACCCACCGAGCTGATTACCCAGTATATCAACAAAAATATCGTCTCCCGCTACGACGTGACGATGGTGATGGACATTTACGACGACTTCATTGCCGCCATCCGCAAAAAATACGAATGGGGCTACGCCGTGCCGTACCACATCGCTGCCAGCAACGTCTGCCACCCCAACTACGCCACCTACCTGCTCAACCGGCAGACGCTCACCATGAAGGACATTGAAAAGATCATTCAGTCGATCCCCGAAGAATATAAGGTGCTGTACGACCTGAAACTGATTGAGCGGCTGTACACGCAGTACCAGAGCAAAACCATCGACGACCGCGCAGCCGTCGCCCGGATCGCCGCGATGATCCACGGCCGGAAGCTCCTGCTTCTCGGCCCCGGCAACACCTTGGCGACCGAGTACGACAGGATCTTAGAATTTATCGAACGGGAAAAACCCTTGGTCATTTCCGTGAATTTTGTGGACGCCCGCTACCGCATGGACGCCTGCTTTGTCAGCAACCATAAGCGGATGGACGCCATCCGGCAGGAAATCCGCCTGCTGGGCGGCATCCCGCTGATCCTGACCTCCAATATCCCCTGGGAAGGGGAGGAGGACGGCGAAGAAAACCGCCTGTTTGTGGACTATGACCGCTATACCAACGACGACGAACGGGTGTCCGACAACGCCGGCCTGATGCTGCTGCACCTTTTGCGCGAATGTGGGGCGAAGGAAGTCCTGCTCGCCGGGTTCGACGGCTTCCATTACCGGCATAACGGCAATTATTACAGCAGCGAATGGAGCCTCAACCGGCGGGAAGAAAAAGAGGAAGTCGAGGATAAGCAAAACCGGATCCGCCGCCAGCTCCGCCTGCTGTCAGCATCCATGCGGATCGCCTTCCTCACCCCTTCGGTATACGAACAGGATGGCGATCTATGAATCAATGCGTTGTATTCGACATGGACGGCACGCTGGTGAATTCCTTTGAAGGGATTTTTTACGCCTACCAGTGGGCGTTTAAAAAGCTTTCAATCCCCTTCCCGGGCGAAGCTTTCGTGCGGCAGGCGGTGGGCGCCCCCCTTCTGCTGGTGTTCGAGAAATCCTGTGGCATGGATGGGGAAAAGGCCCGCCTGGCCGCCCGGCATTACCGGGAATACTACGCCGAAAAAGGCCGGTACCAGGCCGTCGTTTACCCCGGGATGGAGGAAACGCTGTGCACGCTGAAGGATGCCGGCTGCTTCCTCGGCGTGGCCACGCTGAAAAAAGAGGGCTTTGCCCGGGAGATGCTGCGTTCCCTCGGACTCCTTCCCCACCTGAACGCCGTGTGTGGGATGGATGAACAGGACAGCCTTACCAAAGCCGGTTTGATCCGGCGGTGCATGGATCATGCCGGGGCGGACACGGACCGCACCGTACTGGTGGGGGACAGCGAATTCGACGCCCTGGGCGCGGAGGAAGCCGGCGTGAGCTTTCTGGCGGTGACCTATGGCTTCGGATTCCATAACCCGGAAACCCGGGAGCGCTACCATATCACCCGCTGGGCGGACTCCCCGGCGGATATCCCCCGGCTGCTGTTCTAGAATTGGATTCCAGTACTACCCGATCGCAAGAAAAAGGAAAACCGGCAGCGGGATGCTGCCGGTTTTCCCTGCGTTTTTCTATTTCCAGTTGCCGATGGCAATCGCACTAAGAGTATATCCATAGGGTTCTGTTGATACAAAAGTGACCATCCGCACTTGTACATTCTCTTCCGTACTGTTTCCTACCGCGGTCCATACATAGCCGTTTGAATATACGTCTAAGGAAACCGTTGGATATGTAACAAATTTGGCGGGGAACGTCCAGTAATAATTGGTGCACACTTTCAATTCCGTTGTCCTATTCTCCCATGTTATCGTACCCATCGCTTTTCGACACCAGCAAATCATCCGGCCACTATGGTACTTCACATATTGTCCATTATCATTATTCCCCGTCTCCACAATATAATCCGGAAGATCCTCCATAACATCCGTAGTGGTAAGGACGGACAGGCTTTGCCACGCGGCATACGTGGGATCAGCTATCACCGCATCTTTGCCAACCGCCTTTTGGTCCTTCGGATACAGCCACCGGTAACGCATAGGTACCGCTCCGGAATCCCCGAAGTATATCTGGACTTGACGAAAACGGCCGGTGGTTCCCGCAGGCGACGCATACGACGACCGCAGCAGGCCTTCGGAATCCCGGTAACAGCCGACATAGAAATTATGTGCGCTGTCCTTGTCCACAGCGGCGTTAAGGCTTCCCTTCTCGCCCGCCCCGCTTTCGCCGCCGTAATGGGCGCTGGTCCCCTTGGTAATAAAATCGGCAAAATCACCGGCAATCGCATTGATGCCAATCCCCTTTTCCCGGATCGACAACAGGGCGGAATACCGGGGCACAAACCCACCCAATTCCGACGAGGCCAGAGAAAACACCGTGCGGGCCACCGTATCCTCGCCGATAATCTTAATCGCGTACGCCGTCGTCTCACTGTCCACAGCTATCGTCGTAGCTAGGGCATAGGAGTCCTTCCCCTGGGATGCACTACCGCCGTTTAGCGTCGCCAGAAGATTGGATTCGCCGTCGTAAATCCGGAAGACCGCATCATATAAGACGGCCGGGATCGTGCTGTCTTTCGCAAACTGGAAGGAAAGGGCGTACTTGTCCACCGCCCGGTCGATCACTAGGTTGGAGATCACCGGCGGGTTGTATGAATGGAGTGTGATGCTCCCGGACGCCGTGCTTTGCGCCGACGTATTATACGCCGTCTTCGCAATAATCCGGAACGCTACTTCCTGAGAAGCGGTGATGTTTCTTGTTGGATAGTTGTAGGACAAACCGGTCAGCCCGGTAGCTACCGTCGTCCAGGCGCCTTTGTTTGTCGACGTCTGCACCGAATACGTGATCCCGTCCGCGGTTCCGGTATTTTTGTCCACGGCAGCGGCCCACGTTAGGGAAACCGGGCGGCGGTTAATTACGTAATAAGCTTTGCCGTTTATGGTGTATGTACCGGCCATCGTCATAATCCGGGCAGGCGCCGGCGCTACGCGAAGATCCACGACGGCTTTGGCGGTCGATGTCTTTGTGGTGTTGTAGGCGTTTTTGGTAGACAGGGTAAAGCGGATTTCCCCCGTGTAGCCCGCGCGGCCGACAAACGCCTGGATATCGGAAAACCTGACGTACGGCCCCGAAGGATAGCTGCCGGACCGCCAGATGGACACCCGGATTGTGGTACTCGAACCCAATGCGGAACCGTTGTAAACCGTCACATCGCTGGAACTCAGCGTATATGTAAACGAGCTGTTTCCGTTTAAGTTGGAAGCGTTGGTCCGCACAATGTTGAAAGAGGTCGTGTTAAACCCGATCGCGCCAATCGACGATATGGAGGCCGGAGTCATTTTGTTGCGCGTCAGCCGGTTGGACTGCTTATAGCTCCCATACGACGTTAAGCTGTCCCGGCAATATACGCGGAAAAACATATACTCCCCTTCCGCAAGGATCCCCGGGTTCACCAAAAAGGAGCGACCCGTTACATCTTTTTTCCAGTCCCATTGGGAAACCCCGTTTTTGAACCATTCCGCCCGGTACAAAATGGTGTCCCCCTGCGCGTCGGAAGCCGCGCTCCAGCCATACGGCAAGGAGGTCACGTTTTCCCCCACGATAATCGCGCTGTTCGTCGAATTGAACTGTGCCACAGCGCCCGAAGGCCAAACCGGCGCCGTGTTGCCGATGTCGATCGCCACTGTACCCTGGTATTCCGCCGATCGGTATTCGGTGTTTGAATCCATACAAATCGTGGCCGTAAAGGATTTGCTGGCGGCCGGCTGGCTGATCGTTTTCCAGCCGAAGTCGTACGACAGCGGCGAAGACCACTGGCTGGGGGTACTTTCTTTCACCATGACCCATCCCGTTGTCAAACCGGGGAATTTGACGCGCGACTGAATGTTAAATCCAAAATAGGACTCCCCGTTGACTGCCGAAACGCTAAGCTTCACCCGGACGTCCACCGTTGTCGACGTCCGGTTTTTCGTCTCATAGGTTGCCGAAATATATATGGTGGGGTCTTCGCTGCCCCACCGGGTGGACGACAGCATCGTTCCTGACGTAGCCATTATTTAACCTCCCACAATCACAAAATCAACGCCGGTATTCCCCTCTTCTCCCGCTTTCCGCTGGAGCTGGATACGGTCATACACAATCGCATTGTCGATTTCCAGGCTGGACTTCACCCGTAAGTCGCTCGCCGTTAGCGGTTCCGCCGTGGTTTTCCCATCCTCCCCGTAACGGATTCCCTGCGAAAGGCCGGACAAAACCGCGCCGTTTTTGTCCAGGAACTGCACGGCAGCCGTATAAGCGCCATCTTCCTCCTTCCGCCCGGCCATCAGCCTGATGGCGGAGGGATAGGCGTCGTTCTGGTCATCCATATACTTTATAAGGACCGTTTCGCCGCTCAGTTCCGTACTGCCGTGGATTGTGCGGTTGGCGATCACACCATTGTCCAAATCGATCCGCACACTTCCGTCCTCCGCCTCAATACTTCCGGTTTTCAGGTATTTAGCCAGCACCCTCTGGGCAAACACGCTGCCGTCCGCAGTAATGCCGAACGTTTTGTATCCGTCTACTTCCGAATAAAACTTTTCCCCGTCAAAACCCCATATGCAGGACGGCGCAACATCGGAAGCCGGGTCGGTATCCTGTATGAGAAACTGCTTGATCGCCCCGGTCTCCTCGTCCCGGATCGCTTTGGTATAGAAGCCGAGCGAATTCACCACCGTGGAGAACTGCATCTGCATCATTTCGTCCATTGTCCAGATCCGGTCGTTCAGGTCTCTGGACGCGTTCATCGACACCTCAATAATCTTTTTATTGGTCGCCGTCAGTTGTCGGTTCTCTTCCGCGGGTTTGCCTTCCGCAGCAAGGGAACAGCTTCCCCGAAACTTGAAGACATGCTTGGTGATAATTGAATCCACTGTCCGCTCGGTACCGTTAACCGCGAGATGCCGCACCGGGTCTCCGGCCTGGATGGACGGATCGCCGATAATCCCTGTGGAATACGCTAAGTAAGGTGTACCGATATACATATCATAAATCCGCTGTGCCGTCTCCGCAGCCGCCTGTTCCGTAACCAGCAGCGGGTTGGCGTCCACCGTAATGCGATATCCCTCCTTCACCGGTTCGCTTTCCCCTTCTCCTTCCGGTTCTACCGGCGCGGGGAGGGATACTTCGTTGCCATACCCGTCCTTTACCGTGACGCCGTCCACCCGGATCAGCCGGTCCGAAAAGGAAAAACCAGCCAGCCGGGTATCCGGCGTGGTTACAACTACTGAGCCGCCCGGTTCGCCGTCCGTTTCCCCTTCCGTGACAATATGATGACGGAAAAATTCCAGCCGCCCCATCCGGTCAAAACGCGCATTCATGCCAAAACAAGCCGCACAGTATCCCAGGAAATCCCGGCAGGTCATGTCGTCGGACATCACCTCGGTATCCAGGGGTTCGTCCAGCGTATCAAGCAGTTCCTGCGTCGCCGGCACAACAGTAAATCCATATTGCTGCCGGATGTTCTCCGCCAGTTCCTTCCCCGTCGTGAGGGAGGTGGTGATCCGCCGTTTCACCGGCGTATTCAGCACCACCATCCGATCCAGGCAGTTCAGCGGGATGGTGGACATCTTCTTCCCATCTTCCTGCACAAAGAACTCGCCCAGCGGGATATCCTCCCAAGTTTCCGTTTCCTCCCCTTCCTCCGGCTCCAAAAGCAGCCCCACATAGGCAAATACTTTGGCGCCGGCTAAGGACAGTCCGGAAAAACGATGGTCGGTGTTCTCCAGCGCAAACTGAAGGCTGTTGGAATACGTCGCCCCCACATCCAGCATATCCGACCCTATAGACGCCTCTTCGAAGACGAACGACCCCAGAGTAACGTCGGTCTCGGTCAGTTGGATCGGTTCCAGTTCCGAATCGGGATGAACCGTCAGTTTCAGCCGCCATGTCCGGGCGTTGTTCTGTACCGCTTTTTTATAACGTTCCGTAGTTTGAACCGCCATAAACACACTCCTTCCTCCCGCTGCCGCCACAGCCGGCCGTGACGCTTGTCCGGCCGCGGCGGCAGGTTATGCGAATCAGTATTCCATCAAAGTGAACGAGATGTCCCATAAGCTGCTGTCCCGGTCGCCGGCATTTCCCAGCCGCACCAAGGTGCACGAACGGCTCTGCACAAACATTTCCTTGGTGGAATACAGCCCCTTCGTCGGGTCGTACCCCTCGCTGTCCGGATCAATCGTCGGGTCCAGGAACTTCACCTGCACCTTGTCCGGCTTGCTCGCCAGCAGAACCTTCGTGGCGTCCGCTCCGCTAACCCGCCATGCCAGATTGATCTGACTGATAAACGCCCGCACCCGGTTGCGGATCTGTACCCCGCTTTCCGACTGGGAAGAATCCGCAGAATCCAGATCGTCAAACGGAATTTCATACGTGGTCGGATTCGGCATGGGAACGCCGTCAATTTCAAGCAGGCACCGGTTGTTCTCTTGCATTTCATTCCCCTCCATGTTACAATAAATTGGAATTTAATGGGATATTCGAAGGATCAACGGCGTTATGCCAAAACGCCGTTGGTTTTCAGCATTCGGCGCCGCTGGCTTTTCACGATATATTCGTCGAGCTGTTCGTTCCCGATGAATACCTGCACCACGGAGTTGGCTCCGCCCTTGCCCAAAGCGGAGGAGACCGCGCGGTAAACGCCGGCCGATACCGATTCGATGATCTGGTCGTTGTTGACAACGGCGGTGCTTCCGCCGATGGTGCCGACCAGCTCGGGTCCAGCCTCACGGGCGATAAACATCTGCCCCTTGGCCGGAAATCCGCCCTGCGCAAATGTCGGTGGCGTAATCGTCGGGTTCAGTTCGGGAATGTTGACAAACGGTATTTTATTAATTGCCCGAATGATCGTGTTAATGGGACTCACCAGCCACTGGAGCAGCTTGTTGAGCACATCGCAGACATCCTGCACCATGCCTTTCGTACCCTCCGGTATACTCTGCCAAAAGGCATTAAAATCACTGGACAGTTTGTCCAGCAAGGTGCCCGCATCCTGCTCGGTCTGCGTCCACAGCTTGGCGTTGCCGTCTCCGGCCATACCCCACAGTTTATTAAACCCTTGGCCGATCTTGTTAAGCAACGTGGAAAAACCCGCATCGGTTGTTGACTGCAGATTGCCACTTCCCGTGGCGATATCGCCCCACAAATCGGCAAAGCCTTCGTTGACCTGCGCCCAGTGACCGGAATAGCCCTCATACAGGCTGGCCAGCAGCTCCGCGGTGTCGGCGGTAACGGAGCTGTGTAACGAAACGTTTCCTTCGTCCACACCGGTCCATAGTTCAAGGAACCCCGTGTCCAGCCCGAGCCAAAGCGCTTCAAAGCCCGTTTGCATCTGCACACAGAAGGCAGTCGTTGTGCCGCCTATCTCTGTCCATAGGCCGGTGAATCCCGTGCCCAGGTTCAGCCAGAGCGCTGTAAATTCCGTTTGCGTGGCGGCGGAAAATCCCGCTGTGCCTTGGCCGACAGCGGCCCATAGATTCACAAAACCTGTATTGATCCCCAATAAAAACATGGAAAATTCTGCATTGGTCTGGTCAAAGAAGGCGACGGCTCCCTCGCTGAGACCCAGCCATGTTTGGTTAAAACCCTCGCCTAAGCCGGTCCAAAGTAACGCGGACTGCTCATTTATGACCGTCAGTGTTGTGCCGAAGGCGGTCTCCACGCCCAAAAATGTCTCGCTGAACAGCTGCGATATCCCTTGAGCAGCGGACAGAAAACCGGCGTTCATCTGCGCGGCCGAGGAAGCAGCCTGGGCATTGAACTCCGCAAACACCGCCGCGGCCTGCTGCCGGAAGGCTTCCAGACCGGCCAGCGATTGATTTATATCCAAATTACGTGATGCCATATGTATTGTCTCCTATCGTTTTTATTCGTACAATTTAACATACGGTTGTGGCCAGCCGCCTGCCGTCCATATACACCTCCACATCGACTCCGCCGCCGAAACCACCCTTGCAACAGGCAGCCAAAAACGCTGCGGATACGCCGCGGGACACGGATTGCACGATTTGGTCGTTGTTAACTACGGCGTTGCGGCCGTTTAACGTACCAACAAGTTCCGGGCCTGCCTCACGGGCGATAAAGGTATGATCTCTAACGGGAAAACCGCCCTGAGCAAATGGAAGTGTTGAACACAAAAGCTCTCCAATTAGAATTCCAACTCCAAATGCTACGACTGCAGTAACAGGATTAGCTAACAAGGGCGCAAGTGTTGTTTGGAATGCTGTTTTAATCAATTGCATGAGGGCTTTAAATGCTGTTTTGAGCACAGTTTTCATGAACGCGGATATTATAGTAGTCGCTACGATTCCGACTGCTATCGAAAGGAAACCCATTCCCCAATTTTCCTCTTCAAAGAAGTCGGCTGCAATTGAAAATGAAGAAGATAATATCCCTAAAGGAATTGCAAGAGGTGCGGTTGCCACTCCCAGCTCGAGGCTTCCGCCGGTAACATCTAAAACGCCTGCTGTCAAGTCGCACGAGGCTTTTGCTATTTTTCCCAGATCGCCTGGATGTTCATTCAGATCCACAACAGCATTTGTAACTGAAAAAGTACCACCAGCTATCTTAGCGGTCGGCGCAAGCTTGCCAAGAAATTTGCTTGCGCCACTGCCAGTTGTTTCTTTTACTGCATTGGCAATACTGGTTATCCCTTCTGTTATATAGGAACTTGCAGATAAGGAAACCAGAATTTTATTTGCTGTTGATTCGCCTTCAGATGTTATTGCTTCTTGTATATCGGTAGCACTGTTCAGTATTTCTGCACCGGATGTAAAAACACTTAAAAAGGTAAACGCATCAGAAAATGCTAGCGCATCTTGTGCACGGATTTTTTCAATTGCTTTGGTAGGGATAACGCCATATTTTTCAGCGGCTTTTTCAGCAGTTTCTAATACTCCTTCTACATTTTCATATTTCGGAAGCCCTTTAACAAAAAAATCGAGAATATCTCCGGTAGACTCTAACAATTTTGACCAGCTTGGCGCTCCCTCTAATGACGCCGGCACGTCTTTCTCCTCGTTTTTGCGAATCTCTAAATTTTCATCATCCATGCTGTCTCCTCCTTTCAATGGAAAATGTAATGATCGAGATAACAACTAACTACTTTATGGGATAATGGCAGGGGGACTAAAAATGAAAATAACGGGCGAAATCGCATATAGGGTTTTTATTGCGTTTATTTTTGTTTTGAGCCTTGCTCTTGCAGGGGTGTGTATATCAGTGTTCCCGCCAGTACGGTTTTCTGGCTGCCCCGAACAGTCCGGGCAAGTGGAAGTCGTAGGAAAAAGGATAAACAAGTCTAGTAGCGCTTCTGGAAAAGGTACATATCGTCTTACCTATGAATTTATTGTTGCTTTTGCCTTCCCTGACGGTACGATAAAGGAACTTGAAATTGATTCTCATTCAGTAAACTCAAATAGAGAAACGGTCGAATGTTCTCGATACAACTCTATAGACGAGGGCGACAGAGGCACTCTTATATACCAGGAATTAAAAGACATAGAAGAAAGATTTGAAGGACGAGAAGACGCCAGCTATTATGGAAGGCGGTTTATAAGCTTCGAAAAAGACATGGAATATGGCGGATTGAAGATTGAAGCAGTCAAAGTAGATTTTTGGTTGAACCCTTGGTTTTGGATCGCGTTGGGTGCAGTTATAATTGGCGGCATATTTCTAATGAGGATAGCTATTAAGCGCAACAAAAAATACGGCCTTTAAGCGTGTTTCACCATATTCAAATTTGAGGTGAATATTGGGCATCGCTTCATTGCTTTTTCTTTGCTTTTGCATATTCCTCCACACGTTGCTTCATAATCCACCAGTCTTGCTGCTCTTTCTTTTCAAACAGAGACGGGAACGCTTCTTCGATGGTGGGAAACCTTTTCGGATCGTTTACCGCAATTCCCACTAATGCTGCCCCATTATAAGCGATCCATGCCAAACTCTTTGTAATCTCTAAGTTTTGTTCTTGCTTAACTTGAGCCACAAAAGCAATATCTCCCACTGTCATACCGCCGATATCTCGCCAAGGGATACCGGCGGTAAGTGCTGTGTGGAATAAATGTGCCGTATAGTCAGTCTTGGGGTCAGGAATCTTTATTCCTGACCCTTCCTGAAAAAACCCGAAGTCTCAAACAGTGCATTGATTTCCATCATCAGTTCTTCAATGGAGTGCCCCTCGTCCACATAATCATCAAACAGCTCTGTGGCTTTCTCCATCGTAAAGCCGGCATTCAGCGGTTGCATGGCGCCCCAGAGAATGGTGGTGATGGTTTCCACCATGTTGTCCTGAATCGTTTCCAGCGCCTTGAAAAGCGGCTTGCCCAGCTTCTTTTCGATCTGCATAATAGCACTGGCAGTCAGCCGCATTTTGTATTCCTCTCCGCCTACGGTCATGGTATAGAATTTATTCATAACAATCGTCCTTTCCAATTATTGATAAAAGTAACCGGGGCCGGCCTTCCGCCGGCCCCGGCTTCTTTTTCCGTATCCGCCTTATGCGGTGGGATTGGTCACGGTAATGTCGCTATGGAGCACCATAGTAGCGCTGAAGGTCAACGCGCCGTTAAGGGTACCGGCGTCCATCTTAACCGAAGGAACCGCGTCAAATTGGTGCGCCGTGCCGTCCGGATACTCAATCTGGAAGGTGACCGCCTTCCCGGCGTCCTCCAGGCCCTTGAGCACACGATAGTTCGCGGTATCCGAGGAGTTGTCGTACAGGAACTTAAAGACCAGGTCGCCCAAGTCTTTCGTACCCGGCACATACTTCTTCACCTTGTCCGACAGAGTGGTAACGTCGATTTTTTCCGGAGCGCCGCCGAATTCCGGCACTTCCATCAGATATTCCAGCTCGGTAAAAGTAGGGGCTTCCGCGCTAGCTTTATAAGAGAATTTGGTATTGTTCGCAGACATTCTGGCCATAATGCACTTCTCCTTTTAAACAGTCGTTTTCTTAATAAATTCCATGGGAACGCTCTGAAAAGTATTGTCGTCCAGCACCACGATGCCTACAGGGACAACCCCTCCGGTCTCATCTTCCGCACTCTGTACGGCAACGTCGATCAAGGTGCCGGATTTCTCTGTTCCGGCAAACTCCAAGGTCGCCGGATCCCAATACCTGTCCAAAAGGCAGGTGACGGGGATATTATCTGTCATCGCTGTTCACCTCCCTTGCGTGTCCGCGTTGGTATGCGGGGTATCGCCCGGCCGCTCATTGGATCGTTTCGTGAGATCCGACAATAACGTGTCTTTCGTTTCGGCGTCGATTTCCCGTTTCAGCGAACACATTTCCTGATAAATCGTCAGATGCACCGCCGCCATACAGCGTTTCAGCTTTTTCTCAAACTCCTTTGTCAACCTCTCCCGCTCTCGAAATATCCGGGACGAGACAATCCGGTTGAGTTCCTCTTGGGTAAATACTTTTTTCGCCATATGTTACTCCTTTTAACGTCTGTCGACGGAATTTCCATGCAGCTTTTAACGCCGTTCCGCACGTTCTGGGCTTAATACCAATCAAAACATAATCGCGGTAGGATAAGTATAGGCCGAAATATTTCCCCTATCAGGACAAATGCATTTCAACTCAATTGATTGAGTTTGTATACACATTTTAGCGCTTTTGTTAGAGTTTGTCAACTCCAATTAATACAAATATTGAGTTAATTAACTCATATTTAATTTACATATATCCCTTCTAACAGATTTTTGACAATAGAAAAAGCCGCCCCTTTTCGGGCCGGCTTTTTTATTCTATCCGCTTGTCCAGTTTGCTGCCGGGGTATCCTCAGCGACTGAAACGATACTCCGTCACAGAAACAAACCGTTCCCCCGCCCGGAGCAGGGGGGATGGGAAAGATGGCTGATTGGGGCTGTCGGGGAAAAATTGCGTCTCCAGGCAGAAGCCTTGGTTTTTGTGCAGCGGGCGGCCGCCTTTGTCTCCCGATTCCTCCAGGGCGTTCCCTGTATAAAACTGCACGCCGGGAAGGTCGGTGTAACAGTCCAGCCGTACGCCGCTCGAGGGCGAATAGGCGGACGCGGCGTGCCGGCGGCAGCGGTTAAGCCCCAATACAAAATTGTGGTCATAGCCCTGGCCGAGCCGCAGCTGCTCGTCCGCCATGTAGATATCCCTTCCAATCGCTTTCTCCTGCCGGAAATCGAAAGGCGTCCCCTCAACCGGCCGCAGCTCCCCTGTCGGGATCAGCCGCTCATCCACCGGCGTGAAAGTCTCCGCCGCAATCCGTACACGGGTATCCAGAATGGTATCCGTTCCCATTGTTCCTGCTGTGTGCGTACCATCCAGGTTGAAATATGCATGATTGGTCAAGTTTACTATTGTGTCCTGGTCAGACTCGGCGGTATAGGTAAGCCGGAGAGTGTCGCCGTCCACCAGGCGGTATGCCAGGGATACCGTCAAATTCCCCGGATATCCTTCCTCACCGTCCGGAGAAACGCGGGTGAAGCGGACCGCGGGCTCTGCGCCGTCGTCCTCCACCTGCGCCGTCCACAGCCGTTTATCAAACCCGGTTTCGCCACCATGGAGATGGCCCACCCCTTTTTCATTACGGCCCACGTCGTACTCCCGGCCGCCTAGGCGGAACCGGCCTCCGGCAATCCGGTTGGCGTACCGGCCGACCGCCGCTCCCTGATACGACCCGCCGCCAAGATACCCTTCCAGCGTGTCGTATCCCAGAATACGATCTTCCCCGTCATACTCCAGCATCTGAAGCGTCGCGCCATAGGAGAGCACCGCGGCACGCAGCGACCCGCTTTGCAGGATATACCGATGGACGGGACAGCCTTCCATCGCCCCCCATTCTTCCACCATTACCGCTGAACGATTCATTGCATTCCCTCTTTTCTGTTCCTCAGCCCGTAGGCAATTTCCGTAAAGGTATCGCAGACAGTATACTATAACCCCATGCAATACGCAATCCGATTACAGCAAGATCATTTTCCCACCGATACCCGTTCCTACTATTCCAAACCCGAATCGTATATCGACGCCACCCCCCTAATAGAAGTTGGTTATATGTGATTATGGTCCACGTTTTCTTGAACGGCCCGGCTCCTTCGCAGCCTTTTCCACTTCGTAGAACCGGCTGCCAGCAGGAATTCTGCACACAAAATCTGCGTTATCAACAGTATTGCAATGGTAACCATAGTAAGCCGTCCCATTTTTGGTATCAAAGACGCAGCCTTTTCATGTTCATAAAAGCGCTTATTTTCCCCTTGTCACCAAAAAACATAGGAAAGCCGATTCCTTTGCAGAAATCGGCTTTCCTATGTTTTTCCCAAGCTTCGACGTGTATGCGGGCGAGTTCCTCTCTGTGCTCGGCGTCAGCGGCTGCAGCAAGACCACCCTGCTGCGCATCCTGATCGGCCTGGAAACTGCCGACAGCGGTGAGATCAGCAAAGGGGATCGCGATATTTCCCATCTTCCCAGCTTTGAACGGGGTATGGGCATTGTATTTCAGAACTATGCGCTGTTTCCGAACATGACCGTGCTTCAAAATCTGGAATACGCGCTGAAAATCCATAAGGACACCGCCGCCACCGCGCGGCAGACCGCGCTCGACACCTTGGAGCAGATCGGCATGACCACCAGCTTCGCAAAAAAACCACATTAACTGTCCGGAGGGCAACAGCAGCGGGTGGTGATTGCCCGCACCCTAGCGATGAATCCGGACATCATCCTGCTCGACGAACCGATCTCTGCATTGGACGTCACTAACCGGGAGATCATGAAAGCGGAACTGAAATCCATCCAGAAGAAATTCCACGCCACGATGCTGTTTATCACTCACGATCAGGAGGAGGCCTTTTACCTCAGTGACCGGATCATGGTTATGGATCAGGGAAAGGCGGAGCAACTTGATACCCCTCACAATATTTACCACCATCCGGCGAGCGAATACGTCCAACGCTTCGTGGTGGAGCAGATGGAACGCAAATACCAGGCGCTGGTGGGATACCCGGGAGACGCCGAATGAAAAACACGGGTTTTCAGATGGTAAAATGGCTGCTGGCGGCGTATCTGGTCATCACGGTGGCTTTGCCGCTGGTGTTGTTGTTCGCCAACATCCGCGCAGGCGATATCCGTGCGGTCGTTACCTCCCCACAGTTCCTGCCGATGCTAGGCAATTCGGCATTCACCACCCTGACCGCCACCATCATTTCGGTCGGTCTTTCCTTTATTCTGGCGTTCTGTATCCATCGCTCCGGCATCTGGTTTAAAGCGATGTGGAGCATTGTTTTCACGATACCTATGCTGATCCCCAGCATCTCACACGGCATGGGGCTGGTGCTGTTGTTTGGGGACAACGGCATCATCGCCAACCTACTGGGCGTCAATATCGGCCTGTACGGTTATACCGGTATCATCATGGGCTCAGTGATGTATTCCTTCCCGGTTTCCTTTCTATTGCTCAGCAACGCCTTCCAGTACGAGGACTATACCACCTATGAGGCGGCGCAGATGCTCGGTATATCTAAGCCCCGGCAATTCGCCGCTATCACCTTACCGAATATGCGGTAGGCGAACGGATGCATAAGATTTATGTGTCCGTTTCCTGAAAAACTTATTTTACAATTTTTTCCCCTGCTTTGACAAACATTTGCTGGGATGCTTTTCTTATAACATCTTCTGCAAATTCATTTGGATACCTACAAAGAGTATCTGTCAATTGCTTTAATCTAAAAATAACATCTGATAATTCTTTAGGTTTCAAATCATCGTACATTTTTTAAGAAGTTTTAAAATGTTTGCTGATTTGTCAGGATACAAAACAGCTTAAAAGAACAACGCCCGGATATCATCGATAAGGTGATATCCGGGCGTTACCTTTAGGACAATGCTTTTGTTATCTCTCTTGCTTTTTTCTCTTGATCGTCAGTGTTCCCAGCACACCGCCGGAAACGAACAGCAGCGCGATCCAAAGTGTGAGATGGCTGTTGTCGCCGGTCGATGGGGTGTTTTCATCGCCGTCCGCCATTGCGGGGATCACTACTGGGGCTTTTTCATAGCCGCAGATTGCACATTCTTCATGCTTTTCGCCCGCAATGCCTACCCCAGCCTCTTTGGTGATGATCCAGACAAATTCATGCTCTGCCACATCCGTCTTGTCGCCGCAAGCACATTCATGCCAGTGGTTCGTTTCATCCGATTCCCATGAATCGCCATAGGTATGGCCATTTGCTTCAATGTCAGTGATCATCTTGGTCTGCGTTTCCGCCCAATCCTCTGTGAAGGTGGCCGTGTAGGTGGTTACACCTTTTTCGGTACAATTGGGCGCTTTGGTCTGCTGGCTGGTTACGGTTGCCTCTGCTGTTTCCACGTGAGTGGAATTGCTTTCACAGACGCGGGTCGCCGTGCAGGTCTTACCATCCTTGCTCCATACATACGTGACAGTCTCCCAGGTATGGCTGACGGTGACCGTATAGGTTATGGAGTTGCCCGCCTTATCCGTGACAACAACGATACACTGCTCATCGTCACCGGCCGCAATGGTGTACTTGCCGTCCACAGCGGTCTGAACTTCGCCGTTGATCGTAACGGACGCGAGGTTGGTTTCCGAAATGGTAAAGGTCTGACCCGGGCAATAGGTTTCACCGTCTTTGATGTCTTCGATGACCGGTGCGGTCTCGTCCACCGTCATGCCGATGTCACTGCCTTTATCGACCGGAACTGCCGCCTTTTCGCCAACCACTTCCAGCGCTTGCAGGGAGATAGCCGTTGCTTTTTCCTTCGCATCCTCTTTTACCTTGAACTTTAGGGTGATAAAATCACCTTCGGCGGAGGTGGTACCGATCTCATCCAGCGTGGCCAGCAACTTATATGGCGATGCCGTCAGGTCGTCCTGAGCCGTAAACTGGGTTTCAGTGAAGATATCGCCGCAGGTGTAGCCCAAAAGCTCCAGCGTATCGGGGTCATAATCGACGGCCGCCAGGATGCCCCAGACATCCGCCGCCTGATCAAGGCCGAGGGTTATCTTGAACTCTTTGCCGCGGTTCGTGACGACTTCTTCCGGTGACAGAGTCATCTTTGGCGTATTTTCCTCCTCAGCCGGAGCCGTTACAGGAGCGGACAGCGCCGTAACGGCCGCCGCCGGTTCCGCCGACGATGTCAGTACCGTAGCCGCAGCCATTGCGGCAGGTGACATAAGCGTACTCATCGTGGTTGGCGTCGCTCTGTAAAGGGCAGGAGAGGTAAGGGAGTTCATCTGCTGCGCATTTGCTGCCGCAGTTAAGGTTGGCATAGAAGCAATTACCGGCCCATGGCCTGTGTCATTTCCGTTTGCATCTATGGTGAGCGCCACCGACTGGGTTCCCCACGTATGATGCTCATCATCCTCTATAGTTATTGACACAAAAGCCATCATCGGAGTTTCATTCAAACCTGTTCGTATATCATAGCTGCCCAGATCGTCTTTTGTTGGATAACCGTTTTCCCTTGGGTTAAATTTCATGTCGGTGCCATTGCTATTTAATCTTTCATCCATTGCGCTAAAACTGTATGTCATGGACACCGGATCAACATCCCATGTAGGTACTTCGCTGGTTACAGTAAGGATCCAGTTTTCGACGGAAAACGTCAGCTCATTCGGCCATGCCATCTGAATTTTATTGATCCGCAACGCCACGTTGCCGTCGTAAATCACCAGATTATTCAGTGCCAGATACTCGTTGTCCGTAGGCCTTGACACTCTGACAATATAATCTCCCGGCTCGACGGGCACGTTTGCCGTCCACTCATCTGTGCCGCCGTGCGTCTTATATTCATAGGTAAACTGGTCTTTCGATACTCCTTCGGCGGCTTGGATAGTAAGTTTAGTTAATCCATGGGGATTGCCGTCATAGGTGACTGTTTCAAGTGTATAACCAGGGAAGTACAAGAAGTTTTCTGCAGTGAGTTCTTTCTTACGCTCCCATCGAGCATAGAGGGTCTGATCGGACGTGCCGGTGAAAACGGTATCTTCTGTCACCTGTGTGCCGCCGTTCTCCGCCGTATACCAGCCCCGGAAGCTCATTTGATCGTCTTTGTTAGACAGATCTGGAAGAGTATATTGTGCGCCATATTGAACGGTTGAATCATTCGCCAAGTCTGAAGCATATACCGTACTGAAATGGACCGTATAGGTATTTGCCTCCCATTTTGCGTAAACCGTTGTGTCCTGACCCGGCATCTTGGAACCAAAATCGAATGGCGTAACGCAGGAGGCCTCTTGATACCAGCCGTCAAACGTGTAGCCCGTACGGACAGGATCAGTGGGACGGAAGATTACGGAACCCTCCGGATAGATCTGGGAATTTATCTTATTTCCGCCTTGTGTATCAAATGCTAGCGTATAGGATGGCTTTTCTGTCTCATCTATCCGACACACCACCGTATAAGTGATAGAACTCTGCACTGGTTTTCCCTGTTCCGGAGAGACGGATAAAATAGTGGCATTCGCGCCGCCGTGCTGTCTGACATGATCAGCCAGTCCTTCAAAATATGGTATGTCTCCGGCGCGGAACGCAATTTCTACAGGTTCTACACCATTGGAGAGACCTATAAACTCGTATCTGGCAGTCAGCGTGGTGTTTAGATAATTTGCTTTCAGCGTTGGGTTATCTCCGTATTTTTCAATAAACGCCATGTCTACGGTGAGATTGTTTATGTCTATCACCGTTTCATCCTCATCCGTTAGGTTCAGGAAGCGGGTAAATTGGCCTGGATTGTACTTATTCGTGCCGGTGGAGTTAAGCTCAGACAGGTCAAAGGTCTTCCCGTATTTTGCCGTGTAGGTATGGCTTTCCTTTGTGCCGTCGGCGTTCTCAACGTCTGTCACAGTAAGAGTATACTTTCTTGGCATGATATCAAAGTAATACGTCTTGTCATCGGTCAAGCTAAGGCCTGTTGACGCTTCCTGATAGCCGCCGATTTCGGCATACTTTAGGTTAGCGCCATCTACGGATGTGTAGCTGTCGTAATCGATAAGCTCCAGAATGTCGTTCTGACTTGGCAGATCGAACACGTCCAGCCTGCCGTAACGTTCGCTCCAGACGGTTTGATAGCCGTCCGTCGAATTACCCACCACCACACTGGCTGTAAACTTTTCACTGAGTTCCGTCTCAGTCATATTGCTCCAGATCACCGGGACGGTGATGGCGATATCGTACTTGCTGAATCCCACCTTGCCGCCTTTCCAGACAATACGCATATTGGCGGTCAGATAGCGAGAGTTGGAAGTATCCACCTTTATCTGGTTAGTTCCATCCGCTACGAATCTGGAGTTATCAAAGCTGATGGAAAAGTCGCTTCTGTCGTACTTTTGCTGTGTTTTTTCACCGGTGGTCAGATTCATCTGCTTCATGGTAAAATAGATGTCGTCAATCGGCATGGAAACGCCGTTTGAGGCATTGCCGTCAATGTCCCGCACACATATGACGTCATCCTCATCCGGTTCCAGCGCAAATCCATAGACGTTTTCCTGTGAACCCGCCGTCAGCAGCGGAAATTCATCGTCGTAGAGCGTCGGTTCATATTTGATGAGATTTAAGAATACCTGCGCCTTAAATTTCACCGTCACATACAGTCCAAAGTCCACATAGAGGGCGCCCAGCATTTCTTCTGTTTCCTGTGAAATTTGGCTGTTGGCCGGCCGCAGGTCTTCAAAATAGTAGAGGAAATATCCGTACAGCTTCAGATAGACACCGAATTCCACATTGGCGCCGACACTGGCAATGTCTGTACTGAGTATACCAAAGGCGATCTCTGCCTTGACGCCGGCCTTGATCCCCAGCGTCCCCATCACATAAAACTGGAAGGCAAACCTCTCGTCGATGAGATCGATTTCGCTGGATCCCGAGGTTCTATCCATAAGATGGAGCCAGAAGCTGTACCGCTTACCCACTTGGTATTCCATGTCCGCGCCAAGCTGAATATTGACATTGGCTTTGACAACGAAATTCAGGTTCACCTTGACCGCGGCGATAGCGATCCAGTAGGTCTGGTCGATCAGCGGCTGGTTAATAAGCTCCACCCAGTCGCACTCCTGCTCCAGCATCTCCTTGTACCGGTCCATCAGCTGCTCCATGCCCGTCTTCGCTTCCGATTCATTCTGAGCACTGAACACCTCATCGAACGCGGCACTGATGTCCTCGGCTCCTAGCGCTTCCTCAATTTCCTCGAACGAGTATTCCACGCCGTCTACATTTACCGCCGGGAGCTGCTCTTTATAGTATGCGATCTCATCCAAAACCTGCTGGACTGCCTCGCCTTTGGCCTGCAGCTTCTTCAGCTTTGCGCCCAGCTTGTTGATCTGCCGGATCGCATTCTGGACCTTCGGGTTGGTGCTCGTCGTCTCAGAAAGCGCTTTCCATTTCTTGAGGTTTTGCTCGCTGACCGTATACACCTTGACACCCACGGACATGTAGGTGTAATTCTGGATATCGATGGACGCCGTCACATCCACATCCTCCAGAACCGGAATAATGAAATGCCATTCCCATCTGTCGTCGATATCGATATCAAAGCCCAGCGCGACCTCCTGCTCGAAGCCGGCTGTCAGCTCGATCTTTAGGGAATTGGTCTTACCGGCCAGCTTCTGGTCAAAGGACAACACCACGCTCACATCCAGCGCCACGCCAACCCCGTTTTTAAAATGGGTATTCTTAAGGATCGATGCCTTTACCGTCGGTTTTTCTGCCGTAAACTTGACTCGTCCGCCAACGCCTGCGGCGCGCGCAGCCATGGGAGATGCCGTGGCGCTCAGCTGATTGATCTCCGCTCTTGTGATGCCGGCGGCCAGCAGCCTCTCCTGCACCTCGTCCGTCTGCAGGGCATTCTGCACCATGCGGTTTGCCGCTTCTTCGGCAAAGCCGCTGTTCATCGCCTGCTGTTCCACCTGCTCCAGGACTTCTTCCTCATCGAGGTCATCCAGGATCTCGCTGCTGTCCACGGTCTGGGACACAAACAGGCCCATGTAATCCTCGATTTCCTCTTTTGTAACAAGCTCGTAGGATATGATATTGCCTTCTATTTTGGTGATCTGGCCGTACGCTACCGGGGTATCCTCGGCCAGCTCGGTGAAATCAACCGTATAAAAGGTCAGAAAATCATTCACCTTGAATTGGGGCCTTTCCGTCTTTCCCAGCATCAGCAACGCATAGGCGTCGTAGCTGTTGGTGTCGATGGTTCCATCGGCATCCGGCAGCTCGTCGACATTCATTGGGAAAGACTCCGGCATGGCCAAAACTTTTTCCGAATCTTCCTCATCCAGGCTCTCAAAGGTATAGGTGTTTCCATCCACCGCCGTGATGCAGATAAATGCCATGGCGTCGTTTTCATAGTCATCTTTCGTGTAGTCACGGTTTCTCGGGTCTTCCGTCTGATAAATACAGACAATATCTCCCTGTTCCAAATCCTGATGGGACATGGGGAAGCTTCCTTTGATTGCTTCCGTGCCTTCTTCATTGCTCAGAAGAGCCGACTGAAGCACGTCAACCGTCTCTCCGCCGACCGTGTACTTCATCTCTTCCGTATCTTTAATAAAGATCATGTCCGGGTTGTACTTCAGGTTATCCGCTTCCGCCTTTTCGATGATAAAATACGCCGTGCGGAACATGGCGTCCTTATCTGCAAAGGTCAGCCCGTCTCCTAGTGTCAGCTCATAGGAAGCTCCCTCGTTAAAGCCCTCCGGCGCATAGACCGTGAAGGTACCGTCCCCGTTCTCTTTCACATCGATCGCCACCGGCTCGGAGCCGTCCTTCGGCAGAACGGTGATGTTTGCCTTGACATCGTTTATGCTGGTCAGATCGCCGGTTATGACAAAGGAAATATCCGGTTTCTGATTGTCCAGACTAAAGGAGGTGATATTGAGCTGCTCTTTGGACTCTACCGGCTCGTAAACCGCCGTCAGAACCATGTCCGCTGATATGACCTCGGTCAGCGGATAGTAGACGTCCCCGTTTTCCATCTTCCAGTTGACGAAGAGATAATCGTCCTTTGCAGGAGTGGGAAGTTCTCCCTTATAGGGGTAGCCTTCGCCGGCCTGGATGGGCGCAAAATCCCCGCCGCCGTCCGTTACAAAGCGGATCGTATGCAGCGTCGGCGTCAGTCTATCGAGATTCCCGACCAGATAGTCCTTCACCATCTGAACGTCCGTATCGTCAATGGCGCCATCCGCATTGACGTCGGCTTCGGTGAAGCGGATGCCCGTTTTTGTCTCTTCATCCCCTTCTATGTACCGTTCCATCAGGTTGACGTCCAGTAATTCCACCTTGCCGTTCCCATCAGCGTCGCCATATAGGATATTATCCTGGGCAAACGCCGTCAAAGCGCCCAGCGGAACGATGGACAACAGGATGCTGAAGGTCAGCAACAGGCTTAAAAGCCGTTTTTTCATCCTTGTGCTCCCCCTTTTATAAGGCTGTATATTTTAGGTGTTTCTCTAAGTCAAATGAGTACAGTCGGCTCCAAAACATTCATTAAAGCCACTCCCGACCACGAGCATGTTTACCCTTCTTTTGGATGAATACCAGGCTGAAAATACCACACAAAGCAAGCGCCATTAATCCGCCCCACAAAGCCACATTACTGCTGTCTCCAGTTTCAGGCGAATCAGAAACCGGTTTATAGTTTGGATCAGCTATACCGCAGACCGTACATGTTCCGTCTTTATAGCTGTGCGCAAGCATCGGAACGACCTCACCCTTTTCAAGTATTTCGCCGCAGTCCTTGCAGACCTTATCTCCGGTATATCCTTCGACAGTACAGGTGGCTCCTTTTTCATTTTTCAGCTCTGGTTCTCCGTGCCCTTTAGCTTTGACGCTCGTGTCTTCCTTTGAGATTTCCTGAGTGAATTCTTCATCGCTGAAATACTTGCCACAGGTCTCGCAGTACCAGTATTCGATATTTCCGTCCTTGGTACAGGTTGCAGCCTTAACTTCGGTTTTTACCGCTTGATGTCCTAACGCCGTACCGGATTTTTCACGGGTATGGGTGGCATCGCAACGATCACATTTTGCCGTTTCCGTTCCGTTGGCTGTACAGGTTGCATCGTTGTTATACACATAGTTCGTAAAACTGTGATTGTCGGGATCTACGTCACCATATTCCCTGCCGCAGTCTTCACATACCGCCTTATCCTGACAAGTAGCTGTCCCGCCCGCATGGATATGCTCCCCGATATGGATATATCTGTATGCTCCAAGCCAGTTCATCTCGTCAGTACCAAAATTTATTGTTGTGTTATAAGGAGATTCCTCTCCTTCTTTAAAATGAACAGCGGCAGATCCGTCCCAATTGTTGCCGTCTACTTTGAATTCTGCAAGCTTTCCCCCGGCAGGCGTAATGCTGAAAGAAATATTCTCGGTATAACTATTATAGTATCCGTATAATTGTATGCCGCCGTGTGCAGTTACATCGGAAGCTGTAATAGAAAGATGCTCCGTGACTATTGCCGGAATAATATCGTTCGGCTTGCTTGAAGCAGTCAGCTTAGAATTATTCACATTCAAAGTTCCCACTACCACCATGCCTTCATCGGTTGTACCAGAAGAGGTTACAGTGCTGTCATTTATCGTCATATTTCCATCTGTAAAAACGCCCCGCATACCCTTACTTTCCGCCGTTACATTGCTGCCGTTTTCAACGATTATATCGCCGTAGGCATAGATAGTAGGAAAGGCATCCTCTGATGTATCGGTTGCTTCTACTGTGGAATCATTGATAACGATGTCTCCATCGGAGTAGAATGTGTTGCTTGAGCCTCCCGTTGCTTCTACATGACTTTTATCGGTGATCTCAATAAAATCCGCTGCCCACAAAGCCGGATTAGAAGACGATTCTGCACTTGCTATTACTGTGGAATTATCTATTTTAATTCCACCACTTTCAATCCAGAAGACATTGGTGCTTGAGCCGTTTGTTGTAGCTGTAACAGTACTGTTAATAATATTCAAATTGCCCTTTCTTTGATCACCATTTATGTTTTGCACGGAAATTGCTAAGTTGCTTGTATTGATTTCTATATTTGTGTCCTCAACAGTCACATCGTCATAAGCAGAAATACCGACCATGGCGCTAATTTTCAGCGTGCCGTCTCCGGTAATCCTTAATCTGTCCCGATGATAGACCGGTCCTGCAGTCGATTTGCCTTGTAAACTAATACCGTTTCCTGATGCTTTGTTGATTTCGCAGTTTCCTATGACATTAATTGTCAGAACCTTGCTGTCATTACCATATGTCAGAATACCCGTTGGCAGCTTCGCATTATCCAACATTAAAGTGCAAGTGTCCGGATCATAGGATATCGTACCGTCTCCCAGCACATCTCCCGCGTTTTCACTGGTAATCTGCGTGTATCCAAGATACAGGTCGTATTTTTCTACTGCAAACGCCGTGGTGGGAAACAGCATCAGCATCATGCACAAGCTCAGCATTACCGCTGTCAATCGCTTTTTCATCCTTGTGTTCCTCCTTTATACGGTTTCATTTCATCCATATTAAGATTGGGGCGCTCCGGCGGCTTACGCCGTTTTTTCTCATGTCCGCAGACGCCGACCAGCGCACCCGGCGTTTGCCGGTAGTAGCGGCAGGAGCCGCAGTCAATGCATGGTGCGCCGTCTGGCGTTTCGCCGTACGCACAGGCGTCCTCCCCAGTAAACAGGACGGGGCAGCCTTCCGGGGTGTAGACCGGGGTCTCAATAAAGTCAGGGAAAATTTCGATCTCCCTTTCGGCAATCTTGTCATAGCACAGGGGGATCTCCAACAGCACCCCCTCAATGTTGTACTGCCGTGTCTTTCCCATTTTCGCCCTCCTTCCACTGCAGCTTTTGGCTTACAGTTCCCTTATTTGCCCACATAATAACAGAAAAATCCGGCTCTGACATCACCCGTTTCAGGATATAAAACGGGCAGGGTCAAAGCCGGCTTTCCGGTGGATTTGACTATTTCAGCATATACTTTTTCAGTTCCTGCCGCTGGCGGATGCCCAGCTTTTGCAGGACAGTGGAAATATATCGCTTAACCGTATGAGAGGATATGTTCATGTGCTGCGCGATTTCCTGATTCGTCCATCCTCGCGCCGCCAGCATAGCGGCAGCAAACTCGGTGGTTGTCAGATCGTCTGCAACATCGTGTCCGGTTGCCGGGTTGTGTATTTTTCGCCATCCGGCGGAAAAACGGTAGGTAATGGCGATGATCCGCTTAAAATCCTCCGGCCAGCCCGGTTTGATAACCGCCTCCAGCATTCCGCCGAGAAGCCCGTGGTGTTCTCCGAAGCCCTCAATCAGGTCGTCGGGACGGGCAATCTCCCATGCAGCCAGCAGGTGTTTCTGCGCCTGCTGAGTCTGCTTTAAGCTCATATAGTCCATCACTGCAACCAAATGCAGGTAAATGGCAGGGATTGGATACCGGTCCGCCCCCATACTCAGAGTGGCTTCCACAATGCCAACGCTCTTGCCGTAATCCTCTTTCAGATAGAGATAATGGGCCTGGACGTACAGGGCAAAAGCCCGCAGGCCGGATGGCAGCAGCGGCAGGAACTCCTGCGCCGGAGGCATTTTCTCCGGCAGCGGAAGGTGCAACAGCACAGAGGATGCAAATACGACAAACGCTTCAATTGCACGGATATATGGTGCTTTTTCCACATTGGCGGCCAATGTGCTTTTGATCTCTGTCAGAGCATATCGGGCATGCTGAATCTGACCGACAGATAAATTTGCATAGGCATAGATCCAGCAGGCAGAAAAGCGGTATGCCGCATCGGGGCAGGTTAAGTATAGTTCTGACTCCTGTATAGCCTTCTCAGGCTGACCGCTGAAATAATGATATTCTGCAAGAGCGATCTCTCTTCTGGAACCATCCTCGATCTCATTGATGTAGGCCACGCAGCGTCCCAGCTCAAAAGGTGTGTTCATCAGCGGCATAAACCCCGGAAAAGCTTCTGGCTGCGGATGGGGAAGCCGGGGAATAGGGCTCTCCTTTTCCTTCCGCGGGTCCTGCGGTTTTACTGCGCTTGATGGGATGCCCCATGATTTTCCGAATTTTCTGACCCCTTCGATTCTGCCTTCAGCACAATATTTCTGCACCAGCCGGTCTGAAATCTTCCATTTTTTTGCAGCTTCCTGTACTGTAATGTATTCCATATGGAACCTCCATGTTCCCTCTCTGGGCAGCGGTATAATTGTTCGCAACCCCGCATATTTTCAAGCCGGTGTCATGAAAATGTTTCCGTTTTCTATTCGTATGTGCGAATGGTCTTATCGCATTTTTCTATTCGCAACTCCGTATAGTTGTATTATATTCATTTCCCCGACCATGTGCAAGTGAGAAAAAGTATAGCTCAGAAGTATATCCATCGGGTGACGAAAACGGCGAAAGGACAGTAATACGCCCTACGAAATCGAGTCCTCTGTGGTATATCCCGGAATGCCGCTATTCAGGCGATTGAGCCCCTCATACAGAAGCGGCTGATCGATAAGATTCCGACCACCAGCCGGAACATTCATGGCCAAAAATAAAAAGGGTAAGTCCCGTAAGGACTTACCCTTGGTCGGAGTGGCGGGACTTGAACCCACGGCCTCTTGGTCCCGAACCAAGCGCTCTACCAAACTGAGCTACACCCCGATATGGTTGGCGTTAATTTTATGTTTGCGCCATCAAACAGAGACTGGATTTTTACAGCATGCTTTCAAAATTCACAGCTTTGCTATTATACTAAATTCCTTTTCATTTGTCAATGGCTTTCCTTTGAAAAATCCCCATAAATTCGACTATTTTCCAAAAACATTTCTTTCTGTTTTATAATGGCTCCACGACCGGTAATGAACCATTGATCTATGGGATTGCACTCCTATTGTTCAAATCCGGTTTATGTAGGGAAAGCCGCCGCTCATGCCACACCTCTTTCTATTCCAGAGTCTCCAGCTTATCCGTACAAGAATATGCCCATGAAGTGCTTCCCCTATTTATTCACAAGGGCAAAAGCGCGGCTGACGCGCTAAAGGAACAGGGCCCCGCCATTGGCTGGAGCCCTGTCCCTTGGGAGGTTAACTTTACTGATTATGCCGTCCGGATCAGGCGCACACCGTCAATCTGCACGGTCGTACCGCCGGGCGACTGGACATAGAACCCGATATCCACGTTCCCGCTCATGGACAGATTATCAATGGTATAATGCTGCCAATCGCTGGTCCTGTTCAGGTTTACGAACAGCGTCTCCTGGCCGGGGATGGCAATCTCCGCCCGGGCGACGGCGGGCTCGGTATTAAAGTTCTTTGCCCAGAATTCCACACGGTAAGTACCCGCTTCCACGGTATTCACCTGGTGGATGCTCTGGCTATATGCGCTGCCGAGATAGAAGTAAGCGCGCTGGTCGCCTTCACGGGCTGCCTCCGGAGGATTCGTGCCAATACCGCTATCCACGCCGTAAGCAACCTCTTGGCCGTCGGGATGCCATTCCGTCCACTTGGAGGAATCCCAGGTCGGCCGTTCAAACCCACCGTTATCCAGCAAGTTCTGTTCCGTACGTTCACCGCCGGAATTCACCTCTACCTCCAGGTTATCCAGGTTGACATACCCGCTATTGCCGGTGTCGAACCGGAAGGAAATGGTATTCTGCCCTGCATTCAGCGGCAGACTCTGGGTCCAGGTGCTCCAAACGTTCCAA
Organism: uncultured Clostridia bacterium; assembly: GCA_946499275.1. Classification (GTDB taxonomy): domain Bacteria; phylum Bacillota; class Clostridia; order Oscillospirales; family Acutalibacteraceae; genus Avimonas. The sequence continues at coordinate 37,992 of CAMMRL010000014.1, forward strand.
TCATAGCCTTCGCTGGAGAGGTTGGCAGTCGTCTGGAAGACGCCGTTGACGTACACATTCAGGGTTTTCGCCGTATTGTTGCCGTTGGCATACCGGAGGTTCACTTCATAATTCCCGGCGGAGGGAACCGTGACGTTCCGGAATTCCACTTCGCTACCGACGGTTTCCAGACCAGCCACAAAGCCGGAAGCGGTGTAGAACCAATGGTTGGTCGAACGGGCGGGGCCGTTGTGCAGCGCCGCGGATTCGGCTTCGTACCGGGCCATATCCGGGAAGAAGGGGACAAAAATATTATCCAGATTCACATAACCCGTATCGCCGGCCGATACGTCGTACATCAGGGTAACGCTGTTACCGCCGGCCGCCAAGGGCAGGGTTTCGGTCAGCGTGTTCCAGGTATCCCAATTCGCCGTAGGATCAAAAGACACCTGGCGAATGAAGGTACCGTTGACGTATACGCTCAGAGTTTTAGCGGAATCCGCTCCGTTGGCATACCGGATGTCTACCGGATAATCGCCGGCGGTCTTCGCGTTCACACGGAAGGTAACGGCCGCGCCGTCGTTTTCAATATGGTCGGCAAAGCCCCAGCCGGTAAAACCGGTATGGTTGGTGTTCGCACCGGCCTGCCCGGCTACCGTATCGCCCCACAGGGAAGCGTCTTCCGCCTCGTAGCGGACGCCGGTTTCCGTCTGCGCTACCGAACCGTTGATGACAACATCCTTCGCGCTGCCAGCAGCCACTTTGACATAGGTCACGTCGCCGTAGATGTCCTTACCGGTCGCATAGCCTTCGCCAGTAGCGGCCTTCAGGGCATACAGGTTGTCGTACTTGGTCAAAGAAGCCTGGTTCACCGCCGCTTGGGAAGCAGCTTTTCCGTGAATCTTCAGGATATAGTTCTGCACAGTGGAAGCATAGGTCCCGCTCTTATTGCTGATAGAGACATTCACGCCGGCGGAGCCGTTGTCCTTGGCAGAGATCACCTGCTTGTAATAGGCGCCGTCTTCGTAGTTGTAGGTGGTGCCGTCGTCGTCATAGAAATTGAAGGAGCTGGTCTGGGTATCCGGGAAGATATCCACCATGATCTCGGTGACATCTTCCTCGTCCACATAGTTGAGCACCTTCTGGGTGGGAATGATCGCGCCTTCTTTGATGAAGAGCGGCACGTCGCTGTAGCTTTCGCCGTTGACAGCGTAAGCGATATACTGCCCGCCTTCATATACCAGGCCGGTAAAGTAATCGATCCACTGGCCTTCCGGCAGGTAAATCCACTTAGTCGTCTGGTACCGTTCAGTCACCGGCGCGGCGAGCAGCCAATCGCCGAACATCCAGGCATCGACGTAGTTAGCCACGTTCGGGTCGTTCGGATAATCGAACATCAGCGGCTTCACAAGGCCCACGCCCTTTTCCAGAGCCTTGTATTCATAAGAATAAATATAAGGCATCATGGCATAACGGAGCTGAATAACCGCTTTGCTCGCTTCCTCGGCGGTAAAGCCATAGTACCACGGCTGCCGCTGATGCTGGAAGTTCCCGTGCAGGCGGAATACCGGCGAGAACGCGGCAAACTGCAGCCAGCGGGCGTACAGTTCGGGACTCGGGTTTTCGGTGGTGCCGGTATTCTGGTTGAAGCCTCCGCCGTCGGAGCCCCACTTCATCTGCCCATTGTTGATCGTGGACAGCATAGTGGCCTTCTGGTCATTCAGGCCGTTGGTCCACCAGATATGCTCGTCAATTATAAACTGGGTGCCGACGTCGCCCGACCAGTTGGTGGTGCCGTAGCGCTGGGTGCCGGGATAGAAATTCCGCCCGGTCTGCCATACGCGTACCTGGTCGTTGGTGTAATCGCGCTGCCCCTCATAGATTGCCTGCGAGAGGTGGAGGGTTTCAAAATTGCCGAACCAGTAGTTGGCGCTGCCGGACGCGACCGTATCAGTCTCGTCGTTCCACCAGCCGACGATGCCCTTATTGAACGCATCGATAGAATGTTCCCACCACCAGTTTCGGGCGTCCTGGCCATAGAAGTCGATGCTGCGCACGGTTACCGGATAGAAATAGTCGGTATACTCCGCATGGCCGGGATAGAAGAATCCACCGTTCTCCGCGTCCCGCCCCTGCTGGGTAACGGTGCCGTCCTGCAGCTTGGTAACGATACGCGGCTTGGTGATGCCAATGAGGTTGATACCCTTCGCGTCCATAGTCTGCTTCAGCGTCGTATCGGCCGCATCCGGATAATTATCCGTGTTCCAGGTAAATTCTCCGTAATTATCGTCGCCGTACCGCTTCCAATCGTAGTCGATGCCGTAGCTGTCAATCGGGATATTCTTGGCGCGGTAGGTATCCACCATTTCGTACAATTCGTCCTGATCGATGCCCCACTCATAATTGGAGAAGCCGAGGGACCACTCCGGGAGCATTGGGGATGCACCGGTGACATGCGCGAAATTCTCCATAATGTCTTCCGGTTCGCCCATCAGAATGTAATACTCTACGTTTTCCTTGTAGTAACGGCGGCCCTGCGTCACATAATCACCGTAGTAAAACTCCAGCTTATTGCTGGTTTCGTCCACAACGGAATAGCCGCCGTCCGCATCGACCAGCAAACCGTAGCCCGCGGTGGACCATACAAACGGCCCGCCGCTGTTGCCCTGCTGGCCCGCCATGACTTCGCGGGTTGCGTCGTTACGTAGAATATCGCCATTCCCCTCGAAGCAGGCGTAGCTGTTCACGCCGTACATGTTCTGGCCAGCCGCCCGCTGGAAGCGGACGCCGTCATGGAAAACGCCGCTGTTGTCGGGTTCCCAGAACAGGGTGGTCCCGTCCGGCTTCTTCACGGTCATACGGCAAGGATTCCGTTTGATTTCAATCCGCATGGAATCTGTCGCGATCGTGATGGGGTCGGAGGTAACGTTGATCGTCGCGCCCACGCTGCCCCAGGTGCGGTCGGGATCGATCATCGGGGTAGACGGGCTGGAAGCGATCCCGTTGGGGCGGTAGTTTACTTTAAGGATGTCGTTCTCGCAAACCTGGATTTCCAGGATATCGTCGTTGGCTTCGGCACCGTTGTCCACCGTCAGGGTGACCAGGTCACCGTTCACCGACGCGGAAATCACGTTGCCGATGGTTTCCACATACGCCGACGCGGTTGGTTGAATCGCCGTCATCAGCGACGCGATCATCGCTATTGTTACGAACAAAGAAACCAGCTTCATCGGAAGCCGAAGTTTTCGTTTAACAGACATTTTTTCACTCCTTTACTTGAATCCCCTACGGTTTTGGCTGCGGGGAAACGGGAAACCATTCCTCGTTCCCCGCAGCCGCCATCGTTTGTTACACCGGAAATCAAGCAGACCCTCCGCAAAAGGTCCTGGTTAACTCCTCATTTCTCTCCGAAAAAAGATGTTACCGCAGGCTGCCAGAACCGGCTAACCGCTGGTTTGGTGAAGCGAGATGTTGTCCAGATTAATGCCCGCGATATCATCGCTGTCGTAGGTGATTGCGATGGTATTCTTTCCTGCCGTCAGGGTTACATTGGTTGTAGCCAACGACCAGGTATCCCAGTCGTTTGTCTTGGGCAGAGAAATTTTAGTGACACGGCTGCCGTTAACATATACGCTACGGGTAGCCGCCTCCGTCCCGGCGGAATACCGGATGCCCAGCGAATAGGTACCGGCTTCCGGCGCGTAAACATCGAAGGAAACGGCGGTGCCGACCGACGCAAAGTTATCCACGAAACCGGTGCCTTCGTAACCGGTATGGTTAGTGTTCACGGAGGTATCGGTAAGTTCGCCAAACTCGGCTTCATACGGCACTTCCTGCACACCGTTGAGGGTGATGTTCCGAGTACCGGTTTGTCTGTTTTGTATCCGCACATAGGTCAGATGCTGAGCGGAGTCATAATACCAGCCGCTAGCCGCCTGCTTGAACTGCGCAAAATCGGTATACCGGTGCATCGTGGAATAGCCTTCCTGAACGCTGGTGGGTTCGCTGGTGAATACCTGCACCGTCGTAATGGTTTCGGAAGCCGGCAAGGTAATGTGGACTTTGCCCTGATCATCATACCTCTCGTCCACCAGGATCTGCTCCTGCTGCCCGTTGACATAATCGTAGTACTGATACTGGGTGAAATCTTTCGGATAAATCCGATAGGTCTCGTTGATGTAGGAATCGGTGCTATTGCCAACAGAACCGCCGAATTCATAATCCGCATTCAAGTTCATCGGGATAACGGAACCGGCCTTGACAAACACCGGCAGGGCATCCAAGCCCGCATAATACGTGATAAGCTGGTTACCCGGTCGCCGGCTGCCCCAGAACAGATCAATCCATTCGCCTTCAGGCAGATAAATCAGCTTTTCGGTCTGCCCTTCGTTTTCGATCGGCGCTACCAAAAGCGAATCGCCCAGCATGTACTGGAATTCCATCTGAGCCGCCGTAGTGTCGCCCGGGAACTCATACGCCATAGAACGCATCATCGGCACGCCGGTATCGCTGGTATACTTCGCGTTGTTGTAGAGATAGGGTATTAGATTCATACGGTAGTTGGCGAACTTCCGGTAGATATTGATGCAGTCAATATCGCCGGTCCGCTCGTACATATTCCACGGAGTCCGTGCTACACTGGGGTTCGGATCGCCGCCCCACTCGGAATGCAGCTGCATGATGGGGGAAAACGCCGCCTGGGCGACGCTGCGCTTATACAGCTCAGTGCTGGGGATTTCGCCGCTGAAGCCGGCCAGATCCCACGTAGTAAAGGGAACACCGGACATCGAGGCCGTCATGGTGGCGCGCATAGCGTCGCGATAAGCGCTGAACGTGGAATTCTGGTCTCCCGTCCAGGCTACCGGATGCTGCCCGGCCCCCACGCCGCCGGCGCGGAAGAAGGTAAGGGCATCCTCGTTATACTGTTTGGCAAAATCATAATAGGCTTGTACGTACAGATCCGGATACAGGTTGCGAAGCTCATCGCCCTTAATTCCGGCTGCGGAGGTGATGCCGCGGCCCCAGATGAATTCACCGCCATCGCATTTGAATCCATCGATGCCGACTTCCTCAAGCAGATATTTCCGCTTGTTAAGCATCCACTGAACCGCTTCCGGATTGGTAAAGTCGATTGAGTAGGCGTTGGTATACCAGCCACCCGCGTTGAGGTACGGTGTACCATCCGCATTTTTAAGGAAATAGTCATGCTCCAAACCGTACTGAATGTCGGTATTCAGTTGTTGGGGACGGGTGTTGGGATCGTTCTTAACCAACGGCAACTGCCAAAGCAGGACTCTGATGCCGTTTTCATGGATCAGATCGATCATACCCTGCGGATCAGGATAACGTCCGCCATGGGTAAAATCGCTGGAAGTCGGTACCCAATCGCCCGGCTTCTGCTCATGCTGGGAATCGGCGAACATATAGAAGGTTTCTTCATCCGCCCAAGCTTCAAGGACCATTCCCGTGGTGGGGATGTTATACTGGTTGGCCTTGGCGATCTGTTCTTCCACTTCGGACTGTTTGTTCCACTCGTTGGCGGAAATCCACGGCCCGAACGCCCATACAGGCGGCAGTTCCGGCTTCTCGATCACGTCGGTATACTGCTGACTGATCTCTTTGGGCGTACCAGTGAAGAAATACAGGTCCATCCCCTGGTTGACTGTCCCGCCTGCGTTCGCGCGAATAGTCGCGCGGTCGGTGGAATCCGTAGCCAGACGGTACTGTGTGTAATAAGTAGAATTCAAATATGTGCCGTAACCCTGGTTCGAGAAGTAGAAGGGGATCGGCAGATAGGTCTTGTTTTCTTGTTCCAGATACCAGTTCACCGCATAGATATCCACGTTTTTGCCGCGCTGGTTCAGCGCGTCATACCGCATACCAAAACCGGTGAAGCTCTCATCCGACGAAGTAAAGAGGTTTTCTTCCACCTGGTTAACATAATCGGTGCCGTTGGTTTTAAACGCCAGGCTGCGGTATCCACTCCGGTCGGACTCTTTTGTGATTAGTTCGCCGTTTTCGTCATAAACCTCCATTTGATAGGGGGCTTTATTGATTTTCAAGCTGATCGAGGGCCCGTGGATCCATACATAGTCCGGATTCGACTCGTCCACCGTATAATCGGTGGAGCCCGTCGCCCATGTAGGGGCTGTAAACGGCTCGAACTGCATACGGAAATACCCTTCGTCCGGGAAAGAGATGCTGATTTTCGGCGTGGTCAACCCTTGTGTGGACGTACACGCCAATTCCACGCGGTTTGTATGGTTGGTGACGGATGTTACATTGTTCACCGCGTCCCAATCCGTTACAATAAAGCTGAACGGCCCAACCTGTTTGGCGTTCTGCTGATACTGGTCCGCGTGGACGTAGTACTCGATTACATCGCCCTTTGCAAAGCTGCCGAGCGACGCTTCCCAGTAGGTATCGTTGCCGCTGTTATACTTCCATTCCGCATTAACTACCGGCTGTTCAACACCGTTCTTCGTCCAAGTCACCCAAACCGCGTCTCCTGCTTCAATCGGCCAGGTCTTCGATTTGATATACACGTTCTCGCCGGCTCCAGGGTCACGGGGATACCGCTCGCACGGGTCGGTCATGATCTCTTTGCCCCCATACAGGTCGTCGTGGCCTGTTGGGTTATGCCAAACTCCGTCCAGTGCCAAGGCGCTCAAAGCGGTCACGCTCAACAAAACAGCCGCCGCCAGCACCGCAGTAATCCTTTGAAAACCCTTCCGCATTTTGACTCTCCTCCTTTTCTAGAATTCCCAATTTACTTGTACCAGGCCGCAAATAAAATTGGCGCGTCTCTCACCTCATTTCTTCTGTCACAGCATGTCGTGTCCAATGGTGTATATAAATCAAGCTTGATTCCGAAAAAAAGGACAGCGGCCGTAAAAGCTTCCCAAACCGAAACCATGAAATCAGTGATTCCCTGCGGTGTGAAGTGCCTAACGACCGCTGCCAGTTTTGTGAATAAATTACAATATAGTAATTTATTTACTCTAAACCTATTATATCACAATTTTTTGCAATTTCAACTTTTTCCACACAATTTTACATGTTTTTCTTTGTGTGTACTATATTCACAATTATTTCGCATATTTTCCCCTGCCCGATAAAAATAACCGCATAAGAATCGGACAGGGGTCAACGAAAACTGACAAATTGATTTATCCGGAGAGCATACTCAAATCCGCCTATATTACACAATTCGAAACAATTCCGAAAGGCGGCTTATTTTCGCATCGGCCAACGGACAACTCCGCGCCGTGCCGATGGCGACCGCCAGGAAGCCGCCGGCTTTTGCCGCCTGAATACCGCTTTCCGCATCCTCCACCACCAAGCATTGTTCCGGTGGTAATTTCAGCAGAGATGCCGCCAGCAAAAACACCTCCGGGTCGGGTTTGGAGTGAGCGATCATCGTGCCGTCCGCAACCGCGTCAAAGGCCGTGTTCAACCCGATCCGCCGCAATATATTCTGTGTGTTGCGGCTGGATGAGCCGATGGCAATCGCCAGCCCGCGCAGATGCAGTTCCTCCAGCGTCTCCAGGACATCCGGCAAGACATCCGCCGGGGTCAGGCTTTCGAGCAACTCCCCATAACGCCGGTTTTTCTCCTCCGCAAACCGCTCCTTCTCCTCCTGTGACAAGGCGCGGTTTCCAACCCGGCAGATAATCTCCACACTTTCCATCCGGCTGACGCCGCGCAGAAGGTCGTTGTCTTTCGGCGTGAAAGGGATATTCCAATGCCGGCTCGTCTCCACCCACGCCTGGCAGTGCAGCGCATCGGTGGAGACAATCACGCCGTCCAGATCAAAAATCACACCCCGTACCATGGTTTTCCTCCTGGTTCTCGTATTTATTCGGCCCGAGCTCATCCGCTTGCCTGTTGGACAATTTCCGCGGGCTCCGCATTGCCCGGTCTCTGCACCTTACCATCGGCGGACACCTTCACGGTCTCCTCCCGGTTATTCACATAGTCGTACCACGTATACTCCCCGCCACCGGGATAGGCCCAAAAAGTAAGATTCCGATAGGAATCAACCGCATTGCCGATGGAACCGCCCAACTGCCCGGAATCCCCCAGGTTCAGCGGCAGGATGCTGCCGGCTTTCACAAACACAGGAAGGCTGCCGAGAGGGCAGTCCACCGTATGCGTGCCGGCGGGATAGGTTTTTCCATCGAAAAGGCCGTACCATGTCCCCTCGGGAAGATAAACATCCACCGTATCTTTCCCCATCTCCACCGCCGGGGCCACCAAAAGGCTTCCGCCGAGCATGTATTGGAATTCCTTTTCTGCCGCCCGTTCATCCTCCGGGAAGGCATAGGCCATGCTCCTCATCAGCGGCTCCCCTGTTTGGCTGGAATGGCGCGCTTCGGTATACAAATAGGGAAGTAGGTTCATCCGCACGTTGGCGAAAAAACGGTAGGTGTCCAGGCAGGCGGAATCCCCCTTGCGTTCCGCCATATTCCAAGGCGTGCGCGCCTGGCTGGGATTTGGGTCGCCGCTGGTTTCCGAATGCACCTGCATCACGGGTGAAAAGGCTGCCTGCGCCACCGCACGCTGGTACAATTCCGCCGTCGGCACATCCCCGCTGAACCCGGCGATATCCCAAGCTACAAACGGGATACCGGACATGGACGCACTGAGCGTGGCGCGCAGCGCTTCCTCAAACGCTTTTTGTGTAGAACGTTGGTCACCCACCCAGCATAGCGGATGGTTCTGCATGGCAGCCCCGCCGGCCCGGCTGAAGGTAATCGCATCGGGTACGAGCGTGCGGGAATAATCAAAATATGCCTGAGCATACAAATCCGGATAGGCATTGCGAAGCTCGTCGCCCTTGCGGCCGTCAAACGCGGTTACATCCCGGCCCCAGACAAATTCCCCGCCGTCGGTCTTAAAGCCGTCCACTCCGATGTCCTCCAGCAGATACCGGCGTTTGGAGAGGAACCAATCGGTTGCCTGCGGGTTGGTAAAATCCACAAGCAGACTGTTGCCGAACCAGGTGCCGGACGGCAGGCGATAGGCACTGCCGTCCCCGTTTTTGAGGACGTACCCCTGTTCCAGCGCATACTGTTGATCCCGCTTCGACTGCGGTGTGGCGTCGCCGGAAAATTTCAACACGGGGATCTGCCACAGCAAAACGCGGATCCCCTCTTCGTGCAGGGAGTCCACCATCCCTTTCGGATCCGGCCACCGCCCGCCGAAGGTGAAATCCTCCAGCTTCGGAACAAAGCCGCCGTCGGATGTCTCAAACTCGGAATCGTTCCATGTATAAAAGGTCTCCTCGTCACTCCACGCCTCCAGCACGATGACTGAAGTGGGAATGTCGTGGGCTGTCGTCTGCTCCAATTGCTCCATCACTTCGGACTGCCGGTTCCATTCATTGGCGGAGATCCACGGGCCAAAAGCCCAAACAGGCGGGAGGACGGGATTGCCCGCCACGCAGGCATATCCCTCCGCTATGGCCGCATTATCCCCGGCAAAAAGATAGAACGCCGCGCCGGTATCCCGAACGGCCGTCTCGATGGTACAGACGTTTTCCCTCTCGGTATCAATAGCAAAACGGGTGTAATAGGTGGAATCCACATATAACCCATAGGTATCCGGAACAAAATAGTAGGGTACCGGTGTATATGTCTCTCCGGCCTGGTCGGTGTACCAGTTAACGCAGTAGATATCCACATCTTTTTGGCGCTGGTTCAAAGAATCGTATTTCATCCCGAAACCGTAAAATCCTTGTTCTTCCGGCGCCTGCAGGTTCAGGCGGATGCCCCGTACCGTTTCCCCATCCGTCAGTATCTGAAGGCCATCCCCTCCCCCCGTGTCTTGAACCAGTACCTTCCCCGTTTTGTCCGACAGGGTAAGGGAATAGGGCTGGGTTCCCACAGTCAGGGATAAACCGCCGATGGATAGGTCTGCCACCCCTCGCTTGTTCGTTTCATCCATCTGTGCGCCGGAAGACGTCCCCTCCGGCTCCACCGCCAGGCAGAGAGTTCCTTCCCGGGTGGAAGAAAACGTGATTACAGGTTGAAGGGAGCCGGTTTTCAGTCCAAGCCGGATTTCCTCTCCCCGCTGAGCCACGCTTTCCACTTGTTCGACCGCTTCCCACTCGAGGACGGAAAAGGTATATGGTCCAAGCGCCGCTTTTCCGCCTTCCGGTTCGTCCTCCTTACCGGCGCGCACCATATATTCCACCCGGTCTCCCTGCTCAAAGGGACCGAGGGTACCGACATACTTCTTTTTGGAAATCCCTTCATCTTGTAAAACGGCAGACTGCCGGCAGAGAACCGATTCCTGTCTTTCCCCGTTCAGCGCCCAGTCCAGCCATACGCTGTCCGCATCCGTTCGCCATAGGGAAACGGCGATCTCGACCGTATCCCCCGCTTGTGGGTCACGCGGGGAACGCTCCCACCAGATTTCCGGGGCTTCCTTGGCGCCGTACAGCTGATCCCGGCCGTACGGTTCGTGTGCAAGCCCGTCTGCCTTCAATACGGCGGCCTGGGTAAAGAACGCGCCGGAATTGTCGGGGGAGGAGACCGGGGATGGGTTCTTCCGGCAGCCGGAACCAAAAAGAAGGACGGCGCAAAGGGCGGCAAGCACCGCAGATTTTATCTTCATTATCCCATTCCTCCGTATGCGCACGGCACCCCTGCGCCACAA